>NZ_JADGHZ010000077.1 GCF_019683595.1 Sphaerobacter sp.
CCCGTGCGGCGCTGCCGGGCTCAGCGGTGTGGTCACATGATACGGCAGTCGTGGGCCTGCTGCGTCGTCGCGACGGCGCATTCGCTCACCCGCCGGGGGCTGCCTCCTCGTCGCTCGGAAGCGCGCGGGGATTTCCGGTGATGACGAAGGCGGTGCGCTCGCAGATGTTGGTCACCCGGTCGGCGATGCGCTCCAGGTTGTGCGCCGCCCAGATGAGGCGGGTGGCGCGCTCGATGGTGCCGGGGTCGGAGAGCATGTAGGTGAGCAGCTCGCGGTAGACCTGATCGTAGAGCGCGTCCACCTCGTCGTCCCGGTGCCAGATGGCCTGGCAGGCCACGAGATCCCCGTCGACGAACGCGGCGAGGCTGCCGTGGAGCATCTCCAGCACGATCTCGGCCATGCGCGGGATGTCGATCAGCGGCTTGAGCGGCGGGTATGGCTCCAGCATGAGGGTGATGCGGGCGATCCCCTCGGCGTAGTCGCCGATGCGCTCGAGCTCGGTGATGATGAAGAGCGTCGCCGCGATGGTGCGCAGGTCGGTCGCAAGTGGCTGCTGGGTGGCGAGTAGCAGGAGCGCGCGCTCCTCCAGGTCGTAGCTGCGCTCGTCGATGTTCCGATCCTCGCGGATGACCTCCCGTGCCACCGCGCTGTCGCGCCGGCGCAGTGCATCGACGGCGCGGGCGACGGCCTTCTCGGTGACGCTGCCGAGCATCAGCAGATCCCGGCGCAGCGTGTCGAGCTGCCGATCGTAGTGAGCCCGGGGCTGTCCTGGTGCGGTCATGGACTCTTCGCTCCTAACCCACGCGGCCGGTGATGTAGTCCTCGGTCCGCTGGTCCTGGGGGTTGGTGAAGATGCGAGCGGTGGGGCCGACCTCGACGAGTGTCCCCGCGCGGCTCGCATCGACGGTCATGAAGGCGGTCACGTCGGAGACGCGAGCCGCCTGCTGCATGTTGTGCGTGACCACGACCACGGTGTACCCGTGCTGCTCGACCAGCTCCCGCATCAACTGCTCGATCCGGCCCGTGGCGATCGGGTCGAGGGCACTGGTCGGCTCGTCCAGGAGCACGACATCCGGCTCGACAGCCAGCGCTCGGGCCACGCATAGCCGCTGCTGCTGTCCACCGGAGAGCGACGTGGCCGGCTGGTCCAACCGGTCCTTCACTTCGTCCCAGAGCGCAGCCTGACGCAAAGCCCGCTCGACCCGCTCCGCCACCTCCCGACGGGAGAGGCGGCGAGCGCCGAAGACGGTCAGGCCGAAGGCGACGTTATCGAAGATGGACTTGGCGAAGGGGTTGGGACGCTGGAAGACCATGCCGATCCGGCGCCGGACTTCGACGGGGTCCACTTCGGGCCCGTAGACGGGCTGCCCGTCGAGGAGGACTTCGCCGGTGACCCGCACGCCGGGTACGTCGTCGTGCATGCGATTCAGCGCCCGGAGCAGGGTCGACTTGCCCGACCCCGACGGACCGATGATGGCGGTCACAGCCTGGGCGGGGATGCGCAGATCGATGTCCCGCACAGCGACACGCTGCCCGTAGATGATGGTGAGCTTGCGTATGTCCAGCTTGACCTCGCTCGCTGCAGGGATCGCTGGGGCGTCGTCGCGGGCGCCGGCGACGGCGAGGTGGATGCGGCGTTCGGGGACCACCGTGGTCACTCCTGCTTGCTGCATTAGCCGAACCTCCCGGTGATGTAGTCCTCGGTGCGCTGGTTGTGCGGCGCGGTGAAGATCTCCTCTGTCGGCCCGGCCTCGACCACCTCGCCGGCGCCGTCCTCGTTGGGGGTCATGAAGACGGTGTAGTCCGCGATCCGGGCCGCCTGCTGCATGTTGTGGGTCACGATGACGACGGTGAACTCGCTCGCCAGCTCACGAATCAGGTCCTCGATGCGGGAGGTGGCGATCGGGTCGAGTGCGCTGGCCGGCTCGTCCATCAGGATCACCTCAGGGCGGACCGCGAGGGTCCGGGCGATGCAGAGCCGCTGCTGCTGCCCGCCGGAGAGCGAGGTGGCCGGGTGATCCAGCCGGTCGCGGACCTCGTCCCAGAGCGCCGCGCGACGCAGCGCCCACTCGACGGTCGCGGCGCGCTCCCGGCGTGGCATGCCGACGAGTTCGAGCCCGATGCTCACGTTCTCGGCGATCGAGCGGGTGAGCAGTGGGTTGGGCTGCTGGAACACCATACCGACCCTGCGCCGGAGGAGGATCGGGTCGACGCCAAGGCCGTAGATGTCCTCGCCGTCGAGGAGGACGCGGCCGTCGACACCGGCGCCCGGGACCGTCTCGTGGAGACGGTTCAGCGCGCGCAGCAGGGTCGACTTGCCCGCACCCGATGGCCCGATGATCGCCGTCACCCGGTGGCGCGGGATGGTCAGCGTGGTCGGTGCGACGGCGATGCGGGCGCCGTAGCGCAGCGTGAGTCCCTCCAACACCAGGTGCGCCTCCGAGGTGGGCGGCATTCGAATCGCCGGTGCGGTGGGCGGGGTGGTCGCCACAGATGCTCCTTCTCCTACCCGGCCCGGCGTCGGGTGAGGGCGCGGACCAGGATGTTCGTCCCGAGCACGAGCACGACGAGGATCAGCGCGGCGCCCCACGCCTGCTCGTTGAGCACCGCGAACGGCTGCTCGGTGTACCGGTAGGCCAGCAACGGCAGGGCCTGCATCGGGCCGAAGATGTCGAAGGTGAGCTGGTTGTTGCCGAGCACCGTGACCAGCAGCGGCGCCGTTTCGCCCGCGGCGCGTGCCATCGCGAGCAAGACGCCAGTGGCGATGCCCCCCAACGCGGCCGGCAGCACCACCGTGAGCGTCGTCCACCACCGCGGCGCGCCGAGTGCCGCCGCCGCTTCGCGCATGCTCTGGGGGACGAGTTGCAGGATCTCCTCGGTCGTGCGCGTGATGACCGGCACCATCAGCACGGCCAGGGCGATCGATCCAGCCAGGCCGGAGAACTGGCGAGTCCGCTGCACGATCAAGACGTAGGCGGTCACGCCGACGACGATCGACGGCATGGCGCTCAGGACGTCCGTGCAGAAGCGGATCACGGTCGCGGCGGGACCGGATCGGTACTCGGCGAGGTAGATGCCCGCCAGGACGCCGAGCGGGGTCGCCAGGAGCAGGGCCGCACCGACGATGAGAGCGGAGCCGACGATGGCATGGAGCACGCCCCCGGCGCCACCGGCCACGCCGATCGTCACCGGCCGGAAGGTCTCGGTGAAAAACCCGACGCTGAGCGCGCCAACTCCCTGTCGCACCACGTAGGAGAGGATCAGGACGAGCGGCACCAGCGCGACGGCGGTCGAGCCGATGGTGAGGCCGAGCATGAGCCGGTTCACCCAGACCCGGCGGCGGTACCGCACGCTGGCAGCGTTCGCAACGGTGTCGAACATCTAGCGTCTCCCCCCGGCGGCGCCCGCCACGCGCCAGACGAGGAGGCGGGCGATCGAGTTGGCCAGCAGGGTGATGAGGAACAGAACCAGCGCCAGGTAGACGAGCGCGCTGGAGTGCAGCTCGGTGTTGGTGGTCGGGAGCTGGCTCGCGATCAGGGAGGCGGCTGTCGTCGCTGGCTGGAAGAGTGACGGATCGATCCGCGGCGTGTTGCCGATCACCATGGTCGCCGCCATCGTCTCGCCGAGTGCCCGGCCCAGGCCGAGCATCATCCCGCCGACGATCCCGGCGCGGGCGTAGGGGAGCAGCGCGTGGCGGATGACCTCCCAGCGGGTGGCGCCGAGCGCCAGCAGGGCCTCGCGCTGGTGCGTCGGTACGACCGAGAGCACGTCGCGTGAGACAGCCGCAATCGTGGGGAGGATCATAATCGCCAGGATGATCCCCGCCACCAGCAGGCCGCGCCCGACGGTGACGGGCCCGGCCAGGAAGGGCACGGTGTCGCCGAGTGCGCGTGACACCGGCTCAGCGATGGCCCCGCGGAAGAACGGGATGAAGACGAAGATCCCCCACATGCCGTAGACGACGCTGGGGATCGCGGCAAGGAGCTCGACCATGAGCGAGAGCGGCCCGCGCAGCCGGGCCGGGCTGAGGTCGCTCAGGAAGATGCCGATCATGATGCCGGGCGGTGCTGCCAGCAAGAGTGCAATCGCCGAGGAGACGATCGTGCCGTAGATGGCGGGGAGCGCTCCAAACTCGCCGGCGACCGGGTTCCAGGCAGTGCGAGTCAGAAAGCGCAGGCCGAACGCCTCCCGTGCGGCGGCCGACCCGTCCCAGGCGACGCCGACGATAGCCACCAGGAGCGCGACGACGACGAACGCGAATGTGGCGGCAAGCAGCCGGAAGGGAACATCCCCGTGCCGGAGCCGCCGTCGGAGCCGGTGAGACCGGGAAACGGGCTGCCCGGTCGCGATCATGAGAATCTCTCCTGCCGTTTCCTTCTGCAGTGTCGGTCGTCCGTAATCCGTTCCCCGCACGCCCTGGCCCCCTCTCCCACAAGGGGAGAGGGGAGGAGGGGCGCGCAGTTCTATTGCGCGGGGGAGGTGAAGACCGGTGTGCCGCCAACCGTGATCTGCTCCAGCTTCTGGATCGCCAGTTCCTTGACCGGGTCGGGCAGCGGCGCGTAGTGCAGCTCCTCCGCGTAGCCATCACCCTCGGTCAGTGCCCAATAGAGGAACTCGGTCAGCGCCCGGGCCTTGGCCTCGTCGTCGTACTGGCCGCGGACGAGGATCCAGGTGAAGCCCGCGATCGGGTAGGCGTTCTCACCCTCCGGTGGGTTGGTGATCGACACCCGCAGATCGTCCGGCAGGTCGGCCAGGAACCCAGCGGCCGCTTCGCTCACCGACTCCAGCGACGGGGTGACGTAGTTCCCCGCCGCGTTCTTGATCGCGGGGGCCGGAAGATCGTTCGCGAGCGCGTAGATCAACTCGACATAGCCAATGGCTCCCGGCGTCTGCTGGACAGCCGCCGTCACGCCTGGGTTCTTCTCGGCGCCGATGCCGACCGGCCACTGGACCGCGGTGCCGCTCCCGACCTGGGATGCCCACTCCTCGCTGACCTTGCTCAGGTAGTCGGTGAAGATGGCGGTCGTGCCGGAGCCGTCCGATCGGTAGACCACGGTGATCGGCTGATCGGGCAGTTCGACGCCGGGGTTGTCAGCCGCGATGGCCGGGTCGTTCCAGGTCGTGATCTGGCCGAGGAAGATGCCCGCGAGGGTGGGGCCGGAGAACCGGAGGTCGTCGACGCCCGGCAGGTTGTAGGTGACCGTGACCGCGCCGAGGACGGTCGGGATGTGGAGCGTGTCGGGCGCTTCGGCCAGCTCCTCATCGGTCATGTAGGCGTCGGTGCCGCCGAAGTCGGTTACCCCGCTGATGAAGTCGTTCTTGCCCTGGCCGGAGCCGACCGACTGGTAGTTGATCGTGACGCCGGGTGCGACGCTCTTGTATTCCTCGATCCAGCGCTGGTAGAGCGGGTCGGGGAAGCTCGCACCAGAGCCCGTCAGGTTCGCCTGCAGGTCGCTGTGAGCGCCGCCGTTACTGGTACTGCCACCGGTGCCGGTGGGGCTGCCGGCGGGCGCGCTCGTCGACGCCTCTCCGATGGCGGTCGACGTCGCGCCATCCCCGCCGGCGGCGGTTGGGGTGCTGTCGCTGCCGCCGCCGCAGGCGACCAGCACCATGGCCGCTACCATGAGCAGGGCGATCAGCGCGCCGAGTCGCTTCCATGATTGGGCTGTCACCGATTCCTCCTCATCGTTCCGCTGTGCGGCGGCGACCCAAGCGTCGCCAGCCGACTTGCCGGCCTGAGTGTAGGAACCGGGTGTTAGCCCACTGTCGGAGATGCATTAAGGAGCGATTAAAGGAGTGCTATCGCTGTGTGGCGTCGGGATCCCCGGCCCGCGTTACCAGCGCAGGTGGATGCCCCGCCGTGTCACTCGGAGCAACCGATGTCATCCTGAGCGAAGCGAAGGATCTCCAGTGAGTGCGGACGCCCCAGCACGAGATCCTTTACTTCGCTCAGGATGACACAACAAGAAGCGGGGTATCTTGCTGGGATCGAGCGTGCAAGCGGGTGCCCGGTGGGTGAGAGCTGACCTCAGGCTCGGTGCGCGCTGGGAGTGGAGTCGCCGGTTGGGGCGGGCTCGAGGGCGAGCGGGAGGGTGAACTTGATGGTGGTGCCGGGACGGGCGGTGCCGTCGACCCAGATGCGCCCGCCGTGCAGTTCGACGAGATGCCGGGCGATGGAGAGCCCCAACCCGGTTCCGGCGTCGGCGCGGGAGCGATCCGTCTTGTAGAACCGCTCGAAGATTCGATCCCGATCCTCGGGGGCAACGCCGGGGCCGGTGTCGGCCACCCAGACGACCAGGTGGTCGTCTTCGGCCGCTGCCCCGACGGTGATGATGCCGCCGGGCGGGGTGAACTTCACCGCGTTGTGGACCAGGTTGACCAGGACCTGCTCGATGCGCTCCGGGTCGAAACGGCCGGGCGGCAGCCCGTCGGGGATCTCGATCCGGATATCGAGTTTCTTCGGCTCGGCCTGGGTGCGGAGGCGGGCGATGACCTGCTCAGCCACCCGCCGGATGTCGGCGGCCACCGGGCTCAGGGTCAGCCGGCCGGACTCCGCGCGGGAGAGCTCCAGGAGATCCTGGACCAGCCGGGCGAGCCCGTCGACCTCAGTTTCCATGCGCGCCAGGAACTCGTGCGCGACCTCTTCGTCCTCCAATGCGCCGTCGAGGAGCGTCTCGACCAGAGCCTTGAGGGACGCGATGGGCGTGCGAAGCTCGTGCGAGACGTTGGCGACGAAATCCCGCCGGATCATGTCGGTCCGGCGCAACTCGGTGACGTCCCGCAGAATGACGACGACCGGCGTCGCGCGGTGGGGGATGGAGTAGGCCACCGCCTCGACGTAGCGGCGCGGCTGCCCAATCTCGAACAGCCGCCTGACCGGTTCGTCCCCGCTGTGCGCCTGTGCGATGACCTCGGCCAGATCGTGATCCCGCACGGCCAGCGCGTAGGGACGGTTCAGCAGGCGGTCTCGGGGGGTGCCCAGGAGCCGTTCGGCCGCGTTGTTGATCAGCGCGAGCTGGCCCTGATCGTCGACAATCAGGATCCCATCGGTCAGGTGCTCGACGATCGCGCTCAGGCGTGCCCGCTCGGCCTCGATCGCGTCGATGTTGGCCTGCAGCGTGGTGGTCATCTCGTTGAAGGCGTGGGACAGCTCCGCGATTTCGCCTCCGGCGTGCTCCGGGGCGCGGGCCGCCAGGTCACCCTGTGCGATTCGACGCGCGGTCTGGATCAGCTCGCTGAGCGGGCGGGTGATGACCCCCGCCAGGATGGCTGAGAGTGCAGCGATCGCCAGGGCGGCGATCCCGAGGGCGGCGACGACCGCCACCACGATATTTCGCAGCCAGCCGGCGAACTGGTCGCTCGGCAGGGCGACGCGCGCGGCGCCGAGCTGCTCGCCATCGCGCACGATCGGGACGGCGAGGTAGATCAGGGTGCGGTCGAGGGTGTCGCTCGGGCGGCTCGACTCACCGATCTGGCCGGAGAGCGCCGCGGCCACCTCGGGGCGGTCCGCGTGGTTCTCCATCGTCGCGGGGTCCGCCTCCGAGTCGCCGAGCACGCGGCCCTCCTGGTCGACGATCGTGACCCGGGCGTCGATCTGGCCGGCTGCGTCCTGGGCGAACTCCTGAAGGTTGGGCTCCTCCGTGGTCCCGATCATCGGCGCGGCCGCCAGGGCCACGAGCCACGCCTGGGACTCGAGTCGAGTGCGCAGTTCCTGTCGTTCCAGGTCCTGGACGTAGTTGACGAGGTAGGCTCCCAACAGGAGGAATACGCCCGCCATGAGCGCGATGTAGCCGAGACTGAGGCGCGTGTGGAGCCGACGGAGCACGATGCTACCCTGCCAGGCGATACCCCACGCCGCGAACCGTCTCGATCAGCCGGGGCTGGCGCGGGTCTTCCTCCAGTTTCTCTCGCAGGCCATGGATATGCACGGCCACGGTGCGGTTGTCGCCGTAGTAGTCGTACCCCCAGACCGCCTCGAGGATCCGGCGGGTTGGGCAGACGTTTCCCCGGTGCCGGGCGAGGTAGACCAGCAGGTCCATCTCTTTGGGCGTGAGCTGAACCTCGCGGCCGTCGCGGGTCACGCGGTAGGCGCCCGGGTCGATGCGCAGGGTGCCGATCTCGAAGACTTCCTCCCGGCCGTCCGGGTTGCTGGCGAGTTCCTGCTCCAGCAGCTCGCGGCGGCGCAGGAGCGCTTTGACGCGGGCCATAAGTTCTCGCATCGAGAAGGGCTTGGTGACGTAGTCGTCGGCCCCGATCTCCAGGCCGACGACGCGGTCGACCTCATCGTCCCGCGCGGTGAGCATGAGGATCGGCACCGAGCTAGAACGGCGGATGTGTCGGCAGACATCGAAGCCGTCGATGGTGGGGAGCATGATGTCGAGGATGACCAGATCGGGCGGATCGGCGTTGGCCTGAGCGATGGCGGCCTCGCCGTCGGCGACGGTGCGCACGTCGTGCCCCGCCTTTTTGAGGTTGTATGCGATCGTCGTGCGGATACTTGCTTCATCCTCGACGACGAGGATCCGCGCCACCTGCACCTCCCGTAATCGTGGTTACCTGCCTCCCGCAGCGCCATTCTACCAATCGGCTCATTGAGATGGACGAATTGACCTGGTATCTCCGCCAGCAATCGAAACCGCACTCGCGTCATCCTTCGCGGAGCGAAGGATCTCGCGTTGGACCGGCCACGTACCGGAGCGGCCCTTCGGCTCGGACGGAGTCGCCGGGGGCGGCTGGCCGCCCCCTCCGGCTTCGCTCGGGACGACGGCCGCTGGGCGACGGGGTCGGCTCCGGTGGATCACGGTGATTCGTCAAACTCCATGCGCCAAGAGAGTTGGCCGGTCTCCTGCAGCGGGCGGTCAGTGGCTTTCCCGCCGCGTGCGCCACTCGCGGATCGCCTGGGCGTGGAGCGGGTAATGGCCGTAGGTGTCGAGGCGCAGGCGGCGGCGAAAGCGTGTGCCGCTCTTGAGCTGGTCGGGCGGCACCTGGTGGAGATACGCGACGAGGCGGTTGTGTGTCTCGTGGAGGCGGTGGCGGACCTCGGCGAGCGACCGGCTGCGCCACTCTTCAGCCTTGCGCGCGTTGAAGGCGTCGATGCCGCCGTAGACGTCTGCGTAGCGCGGTGGGCGACCGCCCGCGAGGATCACGGGGAGGTGTTTCAGCGCCTCCTCTTCCCACCAGCTCACGTGGGCCATGATGTCGCGAATCGACCACGCGCCGCTCACGCCCGGTTCGAGGAGTTCGTCGTCGGACAGGCCGTCGTAGGAGGCGTGAAAATCGTTCCACGCGGCGTCGAGCGCCGCGAGGAGTCTGGCTGTCGGATCGCGTGTCGTGCCCATGGCTTCTCCCGTGGTGTCGTCCGGCGGGATCAGCGAGCGGGTACGGTGATGGTGTCGTGGACGGCCGCCACGCAATCCCTCTCATCCTGTGTCGCTGGCTCCGAGGTACACAACCTGCGCCACGGCATGATACACTAGACCAGTTTGCGCCCATCTTGCCCAGGAGGCGCAGGCTGCCAGGAGGACCATCATGGATCTACGCTTGCCGGACCTCGCAAACGACACGGTGCTCAACGTCGCACAACTGCTCAAGCAGCCGGTTGGAGCGACGCGCACCTTCCAGATTCACCTCCAGCGTCTGACGTTGGATGAGGGGCAGTGGGCGCGCGATGTCGAGGCGAACATCCGCCTGACGCGCATCGAAGCTGGTATCCTGGTAGATGGCGAAGTGGCTGGCGTCGCGAACGTGCAGTGCGTGCGCTGCTTAAATGAGTTCGACCAGCCGTTCCGCAGTGTGTTCGATGGTGAGTTCCGTCCCAGCGTGGACGTGCGCACCGGAGTGCCGATCGACAATCCGGAGGACGACGACGTCTTCATCATCGACCACAACCATGAGCTTGATTTGGCGCCGTTGTTGCGCCAGGTGATTATTCTGGCGCTGCCGATGCGCCCGGTGTGTGGCGAGGACTGCGCGGGATTCCAGCGGGAGTTCCCGGCGGCCGAGGACGAGGTGGATGACCGCTTCGCCGTGCTGCGCACCTTGCTCGATGAGGGCACCGAATAGCCGGCAGCACCGCCCTGCGTGGCGGTAATCGGGTTCCGCCGCCGGGCCGATCCCGGGTGGCGGCACGAGGAGGATGGTGGAAGATGGGAGCGCTTCCCAAGAAGAAGGTCAGCTCACACCGGCAGGGTAACCGGCGGCGGCATCACTGGCTGAAGCTGCCGCAGTTGATGACCTGCCCCACGTGTGGTGAGAAGAAGCGGACGCACTACGTCTGCCCGAACTGCGGCACCTATAAGGGGCGCCAGGTCATCGACGTCAGCAAGCGGTCGCGGCGTCAGTCCCAGCAGCAGTAGTAGCCGGCCACGGCCGGGAGCGAGGCCGTCGGGGGGACGTGCGGCCAGTCCCAGGCTTGGCGCCTGTGGCGCGCTCACCGCACCGTGGGGGAAGGGGTAGCCTCGGAACGTGCGGAACGCCGCCATTACCGGGTGGGGCATGGCCCTCCCGAAGCAAGTCTTGACGAATGCTGACCTCGAGCGGATGGTCGACACCTCCGACGAGTGGATTGTCACGCGCACGGGCATTCGCGAGCGACGTATCGCTTCCCCGTCGGAGACGACCCTCAGCCTGTCACTGACTGCGGCGCGCCAGGCGCTGGATGTGGCCGGGATCTCGCCGCTGGATCTCGACCTGATTGTCCTGGCGACCACAACCCCGGATACCTTCATGCCCGCGACCGCGTCCCTGCTCCAGCGCGAGCTGGGCGCGTTCCGCGCCGGGGCGTTCGATGTGGTCGCGGCCTGCGCCGGGTTCATCTACGCGATCAATGTCGCCGCCCAGTTCGTCCGCGCCGGCACCTTGCGCACCGTGCTGGTCGTGGGGGCGGATACGCTCACCCGGATGATCGATTTCACCGACCGCGGCACGTGCATCCTCTTCGGTGACGGCGCCGGGGCGGTGGTGCTGCAAGCGACAGAAGAGCCGGTCGGCATCCTCTCGACGGTCCTCGGCTCCGATGGCCGCGGTGCCTGTCATCTCTACGTGGACGGCTGGGGCACCGGAATTGTCCAGGACGGAAACCGCGAGGCGCTGCGGCGGCCGTACATGAAGATGAACGGCAGCGAGGTCTTCCGCTTCTCGGTGCGCGTCATCGGCGAGGCTGCCGCGGCGGCGGTCGAGCAGGCGGGCCTGTCGCTGGCCGATATCGACCTCTTGATCCCGCACCAGGCCAACATCCGGATCATCGACGCCGCTGCCAAGCGGCTGGACTTGCCACGTGAACGGATCTGGGCCAACCTAGACCGGTACGGGAACACCTCGGCCGCCTCGGTGCCCATCTGCATCGTGGAGGCGGTGGAGGCGGGGGCATTGCGGCCGGGGATGAACGTCGTCCTCGTCGGCTTCGGCGCCGGGTTGTCCTGGGGCGCGACGGTCGTGCGCTGGGGACGCGACGGTGTGGAAAGGGTGAGCGGTGGTGAGTGACGTTGCCTGGGTCTTCCCCGGCCAGGGGTCGCAGCGGGTCGGGATGGGCAAGGCCCTGGCAGAGCGCTCCGCCGCGGCCCGAGCCGTCTTCGAGGCGGTCGACGACGCCCTTGGCTTCCCACTCTCCCAGACGATCTTCGACGGGCCGGACGAGGCACTGATCTCGACCAAGAACCAACAGCCGGCCATTCTGGCCACCAGCATCGCCTATTTCGCCGTCCTGCGCGAGGAGGGCGCGCTGCCGGATCCCGTGTGCGTTGCCGGGCACAGCCTGGGCGAGTACACCGCGCTGGTCGCCGCCGGGGCGCTCGAGCTGGCCGACGCCGCGCGCATCGTGCGGCGGCGGGGCGAGCTTATGGAAGAGCACGGCCGTGGCGGCATGGTTGCGGTGCTGGGGCTCGACGACGCGGTGCTGGAGGAGGTCGCGCGCGAGACCGGCGTCGAGGTGGCCAACTTCAACGCGCCGGGCCAGACGACGCTGAGCGGGCGGAGCGAGGCGCTGGAGGCGGCGGCTGCCCTGGCCAAGGAGCGCGGTGCGCGGCGGGTTGTGACCTTGCCGGTCAACGGTGCCTTCCATTCGTCGCTGATGGAGCCGGTGGCGGAGGCGCTGCGGCCCATGATCGAGGCCGCGCCGATGCGGGAGCCGATCGCCCCGCTGATCGCCGACGTCGATGCCCGCCCGCTGCGCGACCCGGACGAAATCAGGACCGAGTTGCTGGAACAGATCACGGCGTCTGTCCGCTGGGTGGAAGTGGTGCGCGCGGCGCACGACCATGGCGCCCGCCGATTCTTCGAGATTGGCCCGGGTAAGGTCTTGTCCGGCCTGATCCCGCGGATCGTCCCCGGCGTGGAGGCCGTGCCGGTCGAGCCGTTGCTGGGGTGAGGATACGGCACTCGTCATACGTCATGCGTCATGCGTCAAAGACGTGCCGTGTTCCGACCTGCACGATGGCGTAAGGCCACACAACACGAAGCACGCAGCACGAATGACGTATGACGCATGACGCATCACGCGAGGAGGTGGGGAGCGTGGCTGAGGAGGCGGTGACGCGGTCGGCCATCGTCACGGGGGCGGTGCGCGGCATCGGGCGCGCGACCGCGCTGCGCTTGGCCCGCGACGGCTATCAGGTCGTCGTCAACTATCGCGGTGACGAGTCGGAAGCGAAGGCAGTCGTTGATGAGATCGTCGCGGCGGGTGGGACCGCCATCGCGATCCAGGCCGACGTGACCGACGCGGATGCCGTGGGCCGGCTGATCGAGGAGACGATCAACCAGTTCGGCCGCCTCGACGTCCTCGTGAACAACGCCGGCATCACCCGTGACACCCTCATGATGCGGATGAAGGAAGAGGACTGGAACGCCGTCCTGCAGACCAACCTGACGAGCACATTCCTCTGCTGCAAGGCGGCGATCCGCCCGATGATGCGGCAGCGCTACGGCCGGATCGTGAACCTGACCTCGGTCGTCGGGCTGGTCGGCAACGTCGGGCAGGTCAACTACGCCGCGTCGAAGGCGGGGATCGTCGGGCTGACCAAGTCGCTGGCGCGCGAAGTCGGGTCACGCGGGATCACGGTCAACGCGGTCGCGCCGGGCTTCATTGAGACCCGGCTGACCGATGCAATCCCGGCGGAATTGCAGGAGGCGGCCCTCAAGCAGATCCCGCTCCAGCGCTTCGGGAAGCCGGAGGACGTCGCCGAGGCGATCGCGTTCCTCGCATCCCCGGCGGCCGGGTACATCACCGGTGCGGTGCTGAGCGTCGACGGCGGCCTGTTCATGGCGACCTGATGAGGCGCCGTGAGGAGACCTGGTGTTCCGAAAGATTCTGATTGCGAACCGTGGTGAGATCGCGCTGCGGGTGCTGCGCGCGTGTCGTGAGCTCGGCATCAAGGCGGTGGTCGCCTACTCCGAGGCCGACCGCGACAGCCTGCCGGTCCGGCTGTCGGACGAGGCGGTCTGCATCGGCCCCGCTCCGGCCGGGCGGAGCTACAACAACATCCCGGCCATCATCAGCGCGGCCATCGTGACCGGCTGCGACGCGCTGCACCCCGGCTACGGCTTCCTGGCTGAGAGCCCCTCACTGGCCGAGATCTGCCGCGAGTGCAACCTCACCTTCATCGGCCCGTCGGCGGACGTCATCGCCCAGATGGGCAACAAGGCGACGGCCCGCGCGATGATGCGCAAGGCGGGGCTGCCGATCATCCCGGGCGTGGAAGAGCCGGTCCACGACACGACCGCGGCGCGCGAGGTAGCCCGGCGGATCGGCTACCCGGTCCTCATCAAGGCCGTGGCGGGCGGCGGCGGCCGCGGGATGCGCGTCGCCCAGGACGAGCGCGAGCTGATTCGCCTATTCCCGGTGGCACAGTCCGAGGCGCAGGCAGCCTTCGGCAACGGCGCGGTGTACATCGAGCGCTATCTGGAGGAACCGCGCCACGTCGAGGTGCAGGTTCTTGCCGACCACCACGGCCACGTGGTTGCCCTGGGCGAGCGGGATTGCTCGCTTCAGCGGCGCTATCAGAAGCTCGTCGAGGAGTCGCCGGCGCCGAACCTCTCCAACAAGGTTCGGGAAAACCTGGCGAAGGCGGCGGTGAAGGCCGCCAAGGCCATCGGGTACACCAACGCCGGGACCTTCGAGTTCCTGGTCGACAAGGACGGCCGCTTCTACTTCACCGAGGCGAACACCAGGATCCAGGTGGAGCATCCGGTCACGGAGATGGTGACCGGGATCGACCTGGTGCAGTGGCAGATTCGGGTCGCGGCGGGCGAGACGCTGGACTTCTCGCAGCGGGACGTGCGCACGCGCGGGCACGCGATCGAGGTGCGCATCACCGCCGAGCAGCCCGACCACGACTTCCAGCCGAGTTGCGGCGAGATCAGCGGCCTGGTGCTTCCTGGCGGCCCGGGCATTCGCGTCGACAGCCACCTCTACCCCGGCTACGTGGTCCCGCCCTACTACGACTCGCTGCTGGCAAAGGTGATTGCCTGGGCGCCGACGCGGGACGAAGCGATCGCACGGCTGCGGCGGGCGCTGGCGGAGACGGTGATCGGGGGCGTGGACACCACGACCGGCTTCCACCTGCGGCTCCTGGACGACCCGGCCTTCCGTGCCGGGCAGATCTCCACGCGCTTTGTGCAACAGTTTCTGGCCCGTTCCGGCCCGATGACGGCGTCGCTGGAGTTGTAGCCACGCGCCAGCCGCCGCGTGTTTTCCTGATGCCGCTCAGCATTCCCAAGCCGCGCGGCGCTGTGCGCTGCCGTCCATCTCCTTGCAGCGCTGGACCCAGCGCCGGGCGCGATGCGGATCGCTATGCGTGCGGCGCGTGCCTGGGAGTAATGGAGTTTGGCGAGTTCGTTGGGTGTGCGCGGTCGGCGTGTGCCCGGGGCTCAAGCCGCCGGGCTGAGCAGGCGAAGCCCACTGAAGGGGCTGGGGACGCCGCTCCAGGCGGGCTGCCGGAGCGGACACTCCTGCACGTGGTCATCGTAGCCCCTTCAGTGGGCTTGCCCACTGTTCAGCCCGGCGGCTTGAGCCCCGGGCACACGCCGGCAATGACGCTCCTCTTACCACCCCGCTAGGCGTCGTCGCCATTCCCAGCCGGCTTCAGCCGGCATTCTTAGTGAGCCCGGCGGCTTTAGCCCCGGGCACGCGCCGAGGCCGAAGACCCTCAACGCCACGGTGTTAGCGCCGGTTCGCCTCAGGTCGTGTTCGCGGGCTTCGC
>NZ_JADGHZ010000078.1 GCF_019683595.1 Sphaerobacter sp.
ACCCCTTCTTGGGGTCGAGCGCGGCCCCGATCAACTCGCGGAGGGCACGCAGGCGCGGAGCCAGGGCACGCCGCTCGCGGGCCGGGAGGGGCGCCTGCGCGAGTTGCGCCAGGGACAAGGCCAGGGCGCGCAGTTGCGCGTCGAGCAGGTCCTTGTCGGGCGCGGGTGCACCGGCACGCGCTACCGCTGACTGAACGAAGTCGGTGTCGTCCGGGGCGGGCACGGCTTCACCGAGTGCCCGCGCGAGCGCGGCCGCCACGCTGGACGGTCCCGCATCGCGCGCCGGGCGACGCTCCACAACCTCCCGCATCGCCCGTAGGCGTTCGAGCAGCGCCGGCGGCTCCATGGCCGCGAACTCGGGGTCGTCGCGGATCGCCCGGGCGAGCCGCTGGGCCTCGTTCTGGCCCAGGCCCTCGTCGACGATGAGGCGCGCCAGCGCGGCCTGTGCCGCCGGCGCCAGGCCCTGGAGCACGCGGCTCTGTTTTTCCGAGAGCCGACCAGCGCGGATGTCTTCCTGCACCGCGTCGGGCAGCTTTTCGGTCCCCAGCAACTGGAAGAGGCGGCTCCGCTTGATGCCGACCGCTTCGGCCACCCGCTCCCAGGACGCGTCGCCCATCTGGGCTTTGAGCGCACGGAGCGCCGCGGCCCGGTCCACGGCATTCAGATCCTCACGGACCACGTTCTCCATAAGCTGCTGGATCAGGCGCCGCTCTTCCGGCACGTCGCGCACGACCGCCGGGATGGCGGTGAGGCCGGCGATCTGTGCCGCGCGCCAGCGGCGCTCGCCGTGGAGGATCACGTAGCGGTCCCGCTCCTCGTCGTAGCGGACCGCGATCGGCTGGAGCACGCCCTCTTGGGCGATCGACGCCGCCAGCTCCTCCAGCCGCTCCTGGTCGAAGGTGCGGCGCGGCTGGTTCGGGTCCGGCTCGATCCGGTCGAGCCGGATCTCCTTGGCGGTGACGAGGTCGCTCACGCCCACCGCACGGGGCGAGGTGTCCTGGAACAGCGCGTCGACGGTGAAGCGGCGGCGGCGCGCCGCGGGCCGTTCGACCACGCTGCGGGCTGGCTCAGACATGGGCCGGGCTCCCTACGCGCGCCTCCAAGATGCTCGCGACCTCCCGGTATGCGGCCGAGAGCGGCGACCGCGGCATGTACTGGAGGATCGAGGTGTGCTCCGCGATCGACTCGGCCCCCTTGACGGAGAGCGGGATGACCGGCAGCAGCGGCAGTTCGGGGAACTGCTCCCTCAGCGTGTCGATCATGTCGGCCGCGAGCCGCGACGAATGATGGACCTTCGTCGGGAGGAAGCCGATGACTTCCAGCTTGGGGTTCAGCCGCCGAATGCGTCCGATCGTGTCGAACAGGCGCCGCAGCACCATGAGCGAGAGGGGATGCGGCTCGATCGGGATCACCAGGAAGTCCGCCGCGACCAGGATGTTGATGCTCAGGATGTTCAGCGCGGGCGGGCTGTCGATCAGCACGTAGTCGTAGGGCAGCGGCTGGGCCGCGCCGAGCTTATCCGAAAGCCGCCGCTCCCGCTCCAGGACGTTGAGCAGCTCGAGTTCCGCGGCGGCGAGGTCGGGGTGGCTCGGGATGAGATCCAGGCCCGCGATCCGGCTGGCCAGGATCGCCTCCGCCACCGGCAACTCCTCGTCGGAGAGGAGATCATAGATCGAGAGGTCAAGCGCGCCGACGTCCACGCCGAGCGCCATCGTCAGGCTCGCCTGCGGGTCGAGGTCGATTGCCAGCACCCGCCGCCCGCGCTCGGCCAACGCCGCGCCGACATTGAGCGTGCTGGTGGTCTTGGCGGTCCCACCCTTCTGGTTGAAAAAGGCGACGATCGGCGGCATGGTAGATTGTCCCCCCGTCAGCCATGTACGTACATTGGCGTCACCATCATAGCAGAGGCCCGCGCCGGAGTCCAGGGCGATCGTGCCAGCCAGTCACGCCGAGGCCCGAAAAAAACGCCCCGGGCCACGAGTTGGCTCGTAGCCCGGGACCTCCAACGCGCCATCAACAGCGTCATGGTTGGTCACCTATCCTGCCGAGGAGAGGCGGCCCTCCGGAGCGATGATGTCGGCCAGCGACTGCCCGGCGACCCAGGCACCCAGCCGCATGACGGCCTCGCCGACCGCCCGGCGCATTCCGCCGGCGCGGCGCGCCTGCATCATCTGGCGCATCATCCGCCGGTGCTCCGCCTCGCGCAGCCAGCGCTGCTGACGCTCGGCGGCCAGCCTCTCGTTGACGTACAGCATCTGATCCATGGTGAAGCCTCGCCCTTTCCGAGCACCGGCGACCCCGCCGGTGCCTCCGCATCCATCGCGGGTCGTCCCGCGCTTCTCGCCGTTAGCTCATATCGAGCAGCGGCGCCTTCACCATTGCGTCGGCCTCCTTCCCGCCTTCCGGGCAAACAAAAACCCGGATCGAGTTTCTCGATCCGGGCTGCCAGAAGCAGAGTCGGTGGCGCGTCACGTGACGTGCCTCAGGGGCAGCCGGATCGAAGGCCGAACGCTGGTGGCGAAAGTGAGGTCGCTGCACCGCACCATTGTTCGCTCCTTCCGACTGACACCCAACCCGGAAACCGGCGTCTCCGGGACACCATGCCATCTTAGCAGCGCTGCGTGAGCACCGCTACTGTCCTGCGGGGCCGTGCGCACCTGTCCAAGCGGACAGGATCACCCGGCTCCGCGCGAGCGGCGGGAAGCCCGCAACGGCGATCCGGTGTACTACGATAGGACGCAGCAGGGATCGCGATCAGGGCCGGCGCCGAGGAGGGCGGATTGCCACCGATGGGGAGCGATCGCGGGGCCACCCGCGCGACCGCCGCTCATACGGCGGCACCGCACGTCGACGCTGCGCGCCTGCGCGCCGGCCTGCGCCTCGTCTTCCTCGGCGACACGGCGGATCGGCTCGCCAGACTGGCCCGGCCCGCGTCCGATCCAGCCGAGGCGCTGGACGCCGTGGTGCCCGCCGCGACGCTGCGCTACACCTTGGCGCAGTGGCGACAGCGCCTCCGGCGGGGCACGGCACCCGAGCGCGCGGTGCCGCTGGCGCCGGCGACGGGGCTGCCGGGCCATGCCGCCCTCGCGCTGGCGCTGCATGTGGCGCTCGACCTCGATACCGCAGTGCTAAGCCGCCTGTTCGGCCGTACACCGGAGCAGGTCGGACTCGACCTGGCCCACGCCCGCGGCGCGCTGCGACCCTCGATCCTGAGCGCGTGCCTCGACTCACTGCCGAGCATCGGTCGGTACCGTGACGCCGCGCTCGACCTCGGCGAGCGGGTGGCCCTTTACCAGCACGCCCGCGGCTGCGACCGTTGCCGCGCCGCGCTCGAAGCGGCCGAGGCGGCGGACGCGGATCTGCGCGCCCTGCTCGATGCCGTCGGGGCGACGCTGCCGCCCGAAGCGACACGGCGGGGCGGCCCGGCGCGTGCCCTCGCCACTCCGACAGCGCTGCTGGCCTCCGGCGGGGCACTCCTGGTCGTCCTCCTGCTCGTCGCGGGACTGATCGCCAACCGGTTCCTCGCTGCCCCGCACGTGCCCGTCCCCCTGCGTCCCGCGGCGCAGCCGGCAGACGCGACCGGCTGGCTCCTCTTCGAGCGCTCGGACGGCATCGCGGCGCTCGACCTGGCAAGCGGCACGACCCGGCTGTTGGTGCCCGATCCATTCGGCGGGCGGGGACTGGCTCTGGTCTCGCCCGCCTACCGGCGCGTCGCGTACTGGTCCCCATGGGACGTGACACCCGGCAATGAAGCGCTCGAGGTGTACGACCTTGATGGCCGGCTCTTGCACTCCTGGTCATGGGAGGAGGACGCCCGCCCCACGTACCCAACTGCCTGGCTCGACGAGGAGACGCTCCTCGTCGTGCAGCAGCCGCAGTGGGACCCAACCATTTCAGACCAGGAAAACCAAGCCCGATGGAGGCGCGAGACGGCCCTCGTCGCGATCGACGTCGCGAGCGGAGCCCGGCGCGTCCTGCTCCGCGGGTCGGTCGGATGGGCCGTCCCATCGCCGGACGGGACGCTCATCGCGATTTCCGGCAGCTACGAATCGGACTCGCGGGGAACCGCGCTCGACGTGCGTCCGCTCGGTCCGGACGGTCTCGGTCCGCCGATCGCAAGCATCACGCGTGTGGCCGCGTCGGCCGGCGTCTGGGTTCCCGACGGCAGCCGGGTCTATCTCGGCATCGTCGCCGGTCCCGGGATCGAGCCCAAGCCGGCGGACCCCGTCCCCGGGCAATCTGAGATGCCCGCGCGGATCGATCTGGTCGCGTTGGACCGTGACGGCAGGGTGACGACGATCGTCGAGGGGCGGAGCGGCGTTATGCTGCGGCCGATTACGTTCACTCCCGACGGCCAGACGCTCATCTTCCAGTCGACGAACCTCGACGGCCCCGAGACGTTCAACGCAACCCTGTGGCAGGTCCCGGCGACCGGGGGGACGCCGACACCCCTCGCCACCGGATCCTATTATGACGCCGCCTACTGGCGTGATGGCAGCGAGGCGATACTGCTGGTCAATGCGACCGACGCGTTCCCGCAAGGCGAGATCGAGCAGTTCCGGCCGGGCGGTCCTAGCCCCGCATGGTGGACGATCAGCGTGCTGGGGCCGGACGGTACCCGGCGCCCCGTGGTCGGGCTGCCGTGGGACGCAGCCGGCTGGCCGATCGCCTGGCTCCCTCCCGACGCGCTGCCTGCTCCGGCTGAGACGCCAGCAAGCGAGCCACTGCGCGGCGAGGTGAGCCCGCCCGAGCGCGTCACAGGCATGCCGGCCGAATATACACTCGATGCCCGCAGTACCGTCAGCCCAGACGGCAGGGTCGTCGTGGTCGCGGACAAGACGTCGACGGCTCCCGTCATCTGGGACCGGGAACGTGAGGAGAGTCGCGCCCGCTTCGGAGCCGCCGACTTCGCCTGGGTCCGCAACGGTAGCGACCTCCTGATCGGCGTCGCCGTGCCCAGCGAGGAGGAGCGCCTGCCGCCGCCCGGCCGGCTCACCTTCTACACTGGAAACGCCGGTGTCGGGTTCGGGTCCCTCAACTACCGCGGATTCGATCCGGCCGGAATCTACGGACGCACCAGCGAGCGGTATGCCCGCCCGCTCGTGGCGCCGGGTGGCCGGGCGATGTCGTTCTTCACCGTCGATGTCCGTGCCGGGGAGACGCGCCTGTGGGTCGCAACCTGGGACAATGCCCGCATCGTCGACCGCTGGCCCAGCCATGCCGGGGCGCTCGGCAACCTGCCCACCCTCGCGCTCTGGGCCGGCCCCGACACGCTGCTCTATGCCGTGCCGGAGGCGATGCGGGACGGATTTCCCCAACAGGTCACGCTCCGCCGCGCGGTCGTCGCCCAGGACGGCGGCGTCAGCACCGAGTCGCTGGTCACGCTCCGCGCGGGCGGCGGCGAGCGCGGGATCGTCCTGCGCGAGATGGCGTTGAGCCCCGACGGGAGCCACGTCGCCTTACGGTTGCGACACTACACCCGACGCGATCCAGCCCGGGGCGCGTACGACACCGTGCGTGTGCTCCCCGCGGACGACCTGACCCAGCAGGTCGAGGTGGCCCGTGGCAACCCCGGTGACGGCCTGTCCTGGGCACCGGACAGCCACTGGCTCAGCTTCGGGTTGCGCGGCCGCGTCGCGCTGGCCACCCACGACGGCCGCAGCCTGCGATACCTCAGCCCCGAAGACACGCCCGCAGCCTACCCGCTCTGGGTCGGCCCCGGCGAAGTCTGGTTCGTGCAGGGAGAGGGAAACGTGTCCCACATCGTTCGCGTTACCGTACGCTGATGCGGGTCGCCATCCCGGCCGGCGTTCCAAGAGCGATGGAGGAGCCCCAGCGATACCTGCATGAAGCCTGTGCTATGCCGGCGCTCATGGCGCGAAAGGACGGCATGGAGCGCCCGCTTCTCACCGGTCTCAGTCACCCTGGCGGTGGGCGCCACCGAGTCCTGCATCCACCCCCGCACCCCCTCGTACGCCTCGGGTATGGGTAGGCTAGGTACGGCATCCAGCGGGCTGTGTCGGGACATGCCTCACCCCTGACGCGGAAGCGGAAGACAAGTTCGCTCAGGCACGCTGCCCCACGGGCTCTGACTGCGAGGTACCAGACCGAGGTCGTGCACCGAAGAGCAGCCAACCGACGATGGCGACGTAGAGGAGCCAGACGACAACCTCCAGCGCCGAGGGCCACGGGTTCCAGCCGAACAGGCCATGCAGCAGATCCGACACCATCCCATGCCCAACGACCGGCTGCTCACGAAGATCCCAGACATGGCCAAAGAAGATGGGAACCACCCCGGATTCCTGCAGCCAGGCGACGGACTTGGCGATCAGCCCGGCCGCGATGACGAGGAGCAGAGCGCCGGTGATGGTGAAGAAGAGGCGGAGGTTGATCCGGGACCCACCCTGGTAGGCGAGGTAGCCGAGCAGCACTGCCCCAACCACCCCGAGCGCACCTCCGATTGCCCACTCCAGCCGGTTAGCTCCCAGCAGCAGCGCCAGCATGAACAGAACGGTCTCCAGGCTCTCCCGCAGGACAGCGAAGAATGCGACCGATGCCACACCCAAGCGGGATTCCGACTCCAACGCCCGCTCGACCTGTTGGCGCAGCCGGCGGCCGATTGTCCGTGACTGACTCCGCATCCAGAAGATCATCCAGGTCAGGATGGCGACGGCGACAAGGCTTACTCCGGCGAAGACGATGTGCTCGAGGTCACCCTCCAACCCTCCGAGGAGGTGGTAAGCCGCAGCGCCAACGATGGTCGACACCCCCAGCGCCGCGACGACGCCGAACCAAACCTGCCGGAAGGCGTCTCGACGCCCAATTTGCCGGAGGTAGGCCAACACGATGCTGACAATCAGTGCGCCCTCGAACCCTTCGCGGAGGGTGACCAGCAACGCCCCGCCCATCCCGTGCTCCTCCCGGGAGCCACCGCACACTCGGTGCGCTAGCCCGATAATTCCGAGTAAACAACTCGGAATTAATCTATGACCGCGTCTGGGCTATGTCAAGATCCGCGGGAGGTAGGCACTCGAATCGGGCTCGGCGAGCCTGGTCCACATCCCGTGATCGGCGTCACATGGCAGGTCCCTGCGCCGCGAGGCTGCGGAGCTGCCAGGCGAGCACCAGCAACAGGATGCCGAAGACGATCGCGTAGACACCGATCACCCACAGCACCGCGAGCGCCCCGGAGCTGGGGAACAGGAATAGCAGCACGCCGAAGATGATCGAGATGACGCCAGCCAGCCCGAGCCAGAGGGTTCCGCCGCCGACGTCGCGGAGCTGCACCGCGCCGATCACCTCGGCGAGGCCGGTCACGATCGCCCAGGCCGCGATCAGGTAGAGCAACGCCAGGGCGGTCAGTCCTGGCCAGACGAATGCGACAATGCCGGCCAGAACCCCGAGCACCCCCTCGAACGCGAGCGGCCCCCACCGGAGATCCCGCCGGGCAGCGCGAAAGGCCGCGACGATGCCGAAGATCCCGTCGAGCAGCGCGTAGACGCCGAAGAGCGCGATGAGGAAGGACAGCGTCAAGTCCGGCCACACAAGTGCCGCCAGGCCGAAGAGGATGGCGACCACGCCGCGTACAGCCACCGCCCACCAGTTACGCGAAACCGCCAGCATCGCAGCTACCCCTTTCTGCCCCTACCACCACCCAATATTATGTTTAGATCATGCTCCCCGCTCCGCATGTTGCTTGCCAGGGCTGAGCCGGAGTTGGCCCGCGCTAGCGCCGTTTCTTGCGACGCCGCGGCTGCCGCTCCTCCTCGCGGAGGGGCTCCTGGGTCAACTCCTCCATCGCCTCGACCACGGTGTCCTCGTCGTCCAGGTACTCGACGGTGTAGTGCCCGGAGCGAACGGCATGGACGGCTTGCAGGGTGTCGAAGACCTCGAAGGTCAACTCGTCGAACCCGATCGAGCCGTGCAGGTAGCCGAGGAACGAATCGCGCAGCTCATCCACCAGCGTGGAAACGATCTGCTCTTCGTCGGCAGCCACCTCGTTGAGCAGCCGGTCTTCCTGGTCGCTCACCAATCACCCCCTCTCCACGCACGTCCCGTCCCGATGGGGCGAGCACCATGCACCTTGGGTGCCATCAGGGCCACCATCCGATCGGCGCACAGATCCGTTATGCCTACAGCGGCCCCGCACCCGATGACGGGAGCGATCGGTGATGGACGACCAACAGCTCGGAGCAGGACAGCCACGCGGGCCACGGCGTCGGGTCAGCACGCTCGGCACCGTGCTCATCGTGCTGGGGTTCCTATTGTTAGGCGCGGCGGCCACGCTGGCAGCCGCCGGTGGACGTCCCGGTGGCACGACCTCGAGCGTGACGCCGCCACCCGACCTCGTCGCCACGCCGGACGCCCCGCTCTCTCCGCCGGTCGTCCAGGCCGCTCCGAGCGCCACCGCGACGCCGTCCCAAGAGACGAGCGCCGCGACGACCACCCCGCCCCCCGCCACGCCTGAACCGTCGCCGACGGCGGTACCGACCCCGACGCCGGTGCCCGACCGCCCGCACGCGACGCAAATCAAGATCCCTGCGATTGGGCTGGATGCACCGATTGTGGAGGTCGGGTACGACCTGGTCGAGATCGAAGGCGTGCAGGTCATCCAATGGCAGGTGGCCGATTACGCCGCCGGGCACCACAGCACGTCCGCCGACCCCGGCGAGGGCGGGAACATCGTCATCGCCGGACACGACGACTGGCGCGGCGAGGTGTTCCGCGATCTGGAGCACGTGACGCTCGGCGATCAGATCACCCTGGTGACGCCCGAGGGCGAGCACACCTACGCCGTCACTGAGATCGTCTACCGCAAGGAAGCGGGGATGCCCATCGCCACCCGGATCGCGACCGGGCAATACTTCGCGCCGATGCCGGAGGAGCGATTGACCCTCGTGACCTGCTGGCCCTACGGCATCGACGACCACCGCCTCATCGTCATCGCCAAGCCGGTGCGCCCGTAGCGGCGTCACCCAGCCGCCCCGTTCGACCCCACACGATGAAAACTCGTACAATCTTCGGTCGGGAGGGATCCGGCATCGGGTCGGACCAGACCGAGAAGGAGACGGCGTGTCCCTGACGCTGCCACACACTCTGGCCGGACGCTACCGGCTCACCGCACGTATCGGCGAAGGGAGTTTCGCCGAGACATTTCTGGCCACCGATACGTCGCTTGGGCGGCAAGTTGCCGTCAAGGTGCTGCGTGAGCAGTACGCCAGCGACGTGCGGGTCGCTGCTCGCTTCGAGCGCGAGGCGCGTGCAGCGGCGTCCGTGACGCACCCCAACGTCGTGGATGTCTACGACTACGGACGCGACGGCAACACACTCTACATCGTCATGGAGTGGGTCGACGGCACCGACCTCAAGGACTACATCCGGCGGCGCGCGCCGCTCCCGGTGCCGGAGGCCACGCGACTGATCCGCGAGATCCTGCAGGGACTCGGCGCCATCCACCGGGCGGGGATCATCCACCGGGACGTGAAGTCCCAGAACGTGCTCATCGCCCAGTCGGGAACGGCCAAGCTGACCGACTTCGGCATCGCGCGCGGTGCGCTCGACACGGGGCTGACCGATACCGGTATGGCGCTGGGCACCGCTGCCTACATGGCGCCGGAACAGGCCAGCGGCCAGCAGCTCACGCCCGCCGCCGACATCTACGCCGCAGGCGTCATCCTGTTCGAGATGCTTACTGGGCGGCTGCCGTTCCCGGGCGACAACCCGGTCCAGGTCATGTTTCAGCACGTGAACGATCCGCCGCCGCGCCCGAGCACGCTGAACCCCGATATCCCACCGGGGCTGGAGCTGGTTGTGCTCCGCGCGCTCGCCAAGGATCCGCGCGACCGCTTCCAGTCGGCGGCGGAGATGGAAGCCGCACTCGAACGCACGCCGAGCGCGGACGAAGCGACCCGGATCCTCGCCGCCGCTACCGCGCCGGTGTCGGGTGCCGGTGCGACGCGCGCCATGCAGCACACCGGCCGGACCGCCCGCGCGGCGCAGCCGCCGGGGTCGCCGCCCCCACCCCGCCGCCGCACGGCCGCTGCGGTCCCGGACCCAACGCCGACCTGGCCGCTGGTGCTCCTGGCCGGGATTCTGATCCTGCTCGGGATCGGCGGGATCGCCCTGCTCGCCATGGGCGACGGCAACGGAGACACCGCGACGACCCCGACAGCGGAGTTGCCGGCGGTGACCACCGCGACCCCGGAGCCGACGCCGACCGTTGAGCCGACCCCGACGGTCGAGCCGACGCCGACGGCGACACCGACACCGGAGCCAACACCGACGCCAACACCTGAGCCGACTCCAACGCCGACACCGGAGCCGACACCCACGCCGGAGCCGACTCCGGAGCCGACGCAGGACCCCGGCACGCCGATCGGCAGCCCGGCCCCGGAGGCGCTGGCCCGACCGCTCACCGTCGGCGCGCGGAATGTCGAACTCAGAGGTGAGGACTTCAAGGGCGCACTGGTGCCGGGCGAGGGGTCCAACCGGCAGGGCAACATCCCGGACAAAGCGGCGTTCCTGTTCGGGGGACAGAGCGACTATCACACCGGGACGGCGACGTTTGAGACGCGAGAGTCCAATCGTCCCGTCCTCGTCCTCCAGATCACCGGCACCGACGATCTGGCCCAACGCAAGGCGCCGATCAGGATCACCCTCAACGGGCAGCTCGTCTGGGAGGGTGACAACCCGCTGCCCAACGGCGAGTCCGGCGACGCCTACTGGGTCATCCAGGACCGCTCCGTCCTGCGCGACGGCGAGAACCGGCTGGTCATCGCCAACACCTCCCCGAACGGCGACGCCCCCCAGGCGCCCTGGATCCTGCTTGAGCGGGTCACGCTGTTCTATTGATGCGTGATGCGTCATGCGTCATGCGTCATCCGTCATACGTCAACCGTACTGCGTAGTGTGTAGGTCTCCCCTCTCCCCTCGTGTGAGAGGGGCCGGGAGTGAGGGGGACGCATGACGCATGACGTATGACGCATGACGTATCACCCACACCCGCCCGGCCTATGGCACACTAGGCGCGGGATTCGGTGAAGCGCGGAGGACAGGCGGTGTTCCACTTTACGATCGGGATGGACCCTAATATCGCCCGCATCGGGCCGTTCGTGCTGGCATGGCACGGGCTGCTGACGGCCTTCGCCATCGTCCTCGCCGTCGTTGTGATCTACCGTGAATTCGCTCGTCGCGGGCTTTCGCTGGCGAAGTACGACAGCCTGGCGTTCTGGACCATCATCGGCGGCATCCTCGGCGCGCGCCTCTTCTACGTCATCGACCACGCCGGGTACTTCCTCGACCACCCGCTGGAGGCGTTCGCCATCCAGGAGGGCGGCCTGGCCGTCTACGGCGCGGTCATCGGTGGGTTCTTCTCGGTGCTGCTGCTGACAGGCATCTTCGGCTATCCCTTCGGACAGGTCATCGACGCGATCGCGCCGGGGCTGATCCTGGCGCAGGCTGTGGGCCGGATCGGCTGCCTGATCAACGGGGACGCCTGGGGCGGGCCAACCGACGGCCCATTTTCGGTCACCTACACCCACCCCGACGCCCTGCTTCCCAGCAGCCTCCACGGCGTGCCCACGCACCCGTACCCGATCTACGACATGGCGATGAACCTCGCGATCTTCGGGGTGGTGGTGTGGCTGAACCGCCGGCGCCTCCCGGCCGGGACGACGTTCGCGGTCTTCGCCGCGCTCTACGCCGTCACCCGCTTCGTCATCAGCTTCGTGCGCCAGGAGCGGATCTGGTTCTGGGGGCTGCAAGAAGCGCAAGTGGTGTCGCTGGTCGTGCTGGCCGTGTCCGCAGTGGCGCTGTACATCCTGCTGCGCCGCCAGCCCAGCTCCGAGCCGCTCACGGCGGACTGAGTCTCGTCCCATCCCCGGGCGACGTGTGCGTCAGACGTCGGTCGATGGCATCCTGATCAGGTCCGGGCTCGGCTCCATCGAAGGATCTTGCGGCAAGAACACAAGAACCCCTCTCCCAGCACCCGGTCCCGGTTGGGACGGGTCGGGAGAGGGGGTCGTAGACTGACTGCTGGTCCCGCTATCCCTCGTACCGGCGGAACACGGCGACGGCGTTCTGGCCGCCGAAGCCGAAGGCGTTGGCCATGGCGACGTTGACCTCGGCCTTGCGCAGCGTGTGCGGCACGTAGTCGAGGTCGCACTCCGGGTCCGGCTCATCGAGGTTGATGGTCGGCGGGATCAGGTTATCTCGGATCGCCAGCGCGCAGACAACGCCGGACACCGCCCCCGCGGCACCCACCAGGTGCCCGATCATGCTCTTGGGCGAGCTGATCGCCACGCGGTACGCCGCCTCGCCGAAAACCGACTTGATCGCCTTTGTCTCCGACACGTCGTTGAGCGGCGTGCTCGTCCCGTGCGCGCAGATGTAGTCGACATCCTCGGGAGTGAGGCCGGCGTTGGCGATCGCCTGGCGCATGGCGCGCGCGGCGCCGAGGCCGTCCGGCAGCGGAGCGCTGATGTGGAAGGCGTCAGCGGTGACCGAGCCGCCGGCAAGCTCGCAGTAAATGCGCGCGTCACGGCGCCGGGCGTGCTCCTCGGTCTCCAGCACCATGACCGCGGCACCTTCGCCGAAGACGAAGCCGTCGCGGTCCTTGTCGAAGGGCCGGCTGGCGCGCTTCGGCTCGTCGTTTCGCTTCGAGAGCGCGCCCATGTTCCCGAACGCCGCCACCGCCACGGGGTCCATGCCCGCCTCGGTGCCCCCGGCGATCATCACGTCCACCTCGCCGAGCTGCAGCATGCGCAGTGCGTCGACGAAGGCCTGGGTGCCCGCGGCGCACGCCGCCACCGAGGCCATGACCGGCCCGGTGATGCCGAACGTGATGGAGACCTGGCAGGCCCCCATGTTCGGGGCAAACATCGGGATGAAGAAGGGGCTGACCCGGTTCGGCCCGCGGGTGTGGTGAACGAGCACCTCGCGCGTGAGCGTCTGGATCCCGCCACCGCCGGTGTTGAGCATCACGCCGATGCGCTCGCTGTTGCTCCGGTCAATGGTCAGGCCGGCATCTTCGATGGCCTCCCGCGCGGCCGCGACCGCGAACTGTGCGTAGCGGTCCATCCGGCGCGCGGCCTTGAAGTCCATGTGATCCCTGGGGTCGAAGCCTTTGACCTCGGCTGCAATCTGGACCTCGAGATCGCTTGGATCGAAGGCGGTGATGCGGTCGATTCCCGAGACACCGTCCAGGAGGTTGCGCCAGAACTGCGGATAGCCGATCCCGATCGGCGTGACCGCCCCCAGCCCGGTGACGACGACACGATGCACCCTGATTTCCTCCGATTCCCCGTACTTTACCCCGCGATCCCGAAATCCTTCGGGCTCATTACCTCAACATCGCTCCGAATGCGCCGGATCAACCCGCCCAGCACCTGACCCGGCCCGATCTCCAGGAAGGCGGCCGTGCCGTCGTTGGCCATCTCACGCACCGAGTGGGTCCACTGGACCGGGCGGACGACGTGCGCGGCGATCTCCTTCCGGATCTCGTCGACGGTGGTCATGAAGCGCCCGGAGATGTTCGCCACGACCGGCACCTGGGGCTCACGCAGCGGGATCTTGTTGACCAGCTCCGCCAACTGCTGCGCCGCCCGCTCCATCAGCGGCGAGTGGGACGCAATGGAGATATCGAGCCGCACGACCTTCCGGGCGCCCCGCTGGCGGGCAAGCTCCATCGCCCGCTCCAGGGCCGCATTCTCGCCGGAGATGACCGACTGCCCGGGGCAGTTGTCGTTGGCCAGCACGACAGTCCCGACCTCGGAAGCTTCCTCGCAGATCGCTTCGAGGGCTTCTCGATCCAGGCCGAGGACGGCGGCCATCCCACCCGGCTGGAGGTCTCCACACTCCTTCATCAGCCGGCCGCGCTCCCGCACCAGATGGAGCGCATCGGCGAAGTCGAGGACGCCGGCGGCAACCAGCGCGGTGAACTCCCCGAGGCTGTGCCCGGCGACGAAGGACGGCACGATGGACAGATTGTGCGAGCGCCACCGCTCGCGCAGGGCTTCCAGGTAGGCGAGGCTGACGGTCAGGATCGCCGGCTGGGCATTGATCGTGTCACCCAGCTCCTCCGCCGGCCCGTGAAAGCAGAGTGTGGACAACGGGAACCCGAGGATCTCGTCGGCCTGTTGGAAGATCTTCCGGGCAGCGGCTGACTTCTCGTAGAGAGCCTTGCCCATGCCGACGTACTGGCTCCCCTGCCCGGGGAACACGAACGCGATCCGCTTTGAGATCACGCTCCCAAGGTCCATCGCTCGCCCTACCCCTATCGCCCTATCCACCACCCATCCGCTCACGGCTTGGCCTCAAGCCACAAATGGAGTGCCGCGCGTATCATACCATGGACTTTCCATGTACTTTCACGTGTTCGGCACGCCTTTGTGGTCAACGGAGCCGCAGCGGTGAAAAATCGGTGCCGTAATCGTAGGTGTCCACCCCTTCGAGCCGCTTGAGTGTGTTGACCACGAGGTACGTCAGGGGCGTCGCCACGACCTCGTAGGCAGATTTGACGAGCCAGGCGGTGACCATCAGCGGCAGGAGTTCACCCCCCGGGATGGTCCCCGCGAAGGCGATCGTGATGAAGACCAGTGAGTCCGCCCCCTCGCCGACCAGCGTGGAGCTGATGGTCCGCATCCAGAGCCAGCGCCCCCGCGTCACGATCTTCAGCTTGGCCAGCACCACCGCGTTGAGGAACTCACCCACGAGGTAGGCGGCAAAAGAGCCGGCCAGGAGCCGCGGGGTGAAACCGAGGATGCGCTCGTAAGCCGCCTGACCGTCCCAGATGCTCGCGGGCGGCAGGACCTGGGTGACGACGATCGACCCGACGGCGAGCAGGTTGCACACGAATCCCAGCCAGATGACGAGCCGCGCGCGGCGGAACCCGTACACCTCGGTCAGCACGTCGCCGAAGATGTAGCTCAGCGGGAAGAGCGTAACCGTGCCGGCGGGCACGACCAGCCCGCCGATATCGACCAGCTTCACCGCCACGATGTTGGCCGTGATCAGCGACGTGACGAACAACGCGGCGACCGCCACAAACAGGGCGCTGAAGTGTTCGTCCTTCGTCCGCTCCACCTCGGAACTCCGCCGTCCCATCGTCCCAGCCGGCAACCATGTCGCGGGGGGCCCCCCCCCGCCGGCGCCCCGCCCCCCCCCCACACCCCCCCGAGCCGCCCCCCCCC
>NZ_JADGHZ010000079.1 GCF_019683595.1 Sphaerobacter sp.
GGGGGTGAGGGGGAACCGTTCCCTCCACCCCTTCGCCCACACGTTGCACTCCTTGCCAGATGGCGCCCGGGACCGTACGCTCTTGGCGAGCCGGAGGGTCGCCGGTGTCCACGTCTGCCGCTGAGGAGGGGCGATGGTAGACCAGGAAGCAGCCGCGCGCGAGCACATGGCCCGGATCATCGCCGATCTGAGCCGGACCGAAGCCTACCCGCACCCGGTCACGGAGATCGCGATCGAGGAGACACACGCCTCTATCGTGTTCCTCGCGGACGACCTCGTCTACAAGATCAAAAAGCCGGTCAACTTCGGCTTCCTCGACTTCAGCACGCTGGAGCGGCGTCGCCACTTCTGCCACGAAGAGATCCGCCTGAACCGACGCCTCAGCCAGGGCGTGTACCTGGACGTCGTCCCGGTCGTGGAGGTCGGTGGGCGGCTCCAGCTCTTCGGGGACGGGCCAGAGGTCGAGTACGCGGTCAAGATGAACCGGCTCCCGGACAACCAGATGCTGAACTACCTCATCACCTCGGGCACGGTAGACGAGCGGGTCTTCCCGGCCCTGGCCGATCGACTCGCCGCGTTTTATCGCGAAGCGGCGACCGGGCCCGGCGTGGACGAGTGGGGCACGGCCGAGGCGGCGCACTTCAGCATCCGGGAGAACGTGGAACAGACCCAGCCCTACGTCGGCACCATCATCGCGCCGGTGCAGCACCGGCTCATCGACGAGATGTCTGCGCGCTTCTTCGCGGAGCACGAGGAGCTGTTCCGGGAGCGCATCGCCGCGGGCCGCATCCGCGAGGGGCACGGCGACCTTCACCTGGCGCATATCTGTGTCCAGGGGCTGCGCCCGGAGGAGCTGCAGATCATCGACTGCGTCGAGTTCAACCCCCGCCTGCGCTGCGGAGATATCGCCGTGGACATCGCCTTCCTTGCGATGGACCTGGACTACCACGGGCGCCCCGACCTATCCCGGTCGCTGGTGACCATGCTTGCCGAGCGGCTGGAGGATGACGACCTGCCGCTCCTGGTGCACTTCTTCTCTGTGTACCGGGCGCACGTGCGCAACAAGGTGGCCTGCTTCCGGCTGGACGAGATCGCGCCGGAGCTGCCCGAGTACGTCGCCGTCAAGTCGGAGGCGGAGCGCTACATCGACCTGGCGACTTCCTACCTGGTGGAGCCGGAGCGCCCCACGTTGTTCCTCGTGGGTGGGTTGTCCGGCACGGGCAAGAGCGTTATCGCCTACCGGCTGGCGCGGGCGCTCGGGGCATCGCTGTCGTCGTCCGATGTGGTGCGCAAGGAGATCGCCGGACGGCCCGTGCAGAGCCACGAGCCGGTGCCGTACGGGACGGGCATCTACGAGCCGAGTTTGACCGCGCGCACGTACCAGGAACTGCTGGACCGGGCACGCACCTCGCTGACGGCCGGCCGCTCGGCCGTGCTGGACGCGACCTTCCTCGACCCGACCTGGCGGGAGGCAGCCCGCGACATGGCCGCGGAGCTGGGCGTCGACCTGCTCCTCATCGAATGCCAGGCGCCGCCCGCCGTGGTGGAGGAGCGCCTCGCGCGGCGCAGTGGCCTGATGGCCGACCCGAGCGAGGCCGACTGGGCGGTCTACCAGGAGCAGCGCCGGCGGTACGGCGACGTACTCGCCCCGCTGGAAAACGTTCCGCAGCTCACGCTCGACACCAACCGCCCGTCGGCGCAGGTGCTCGACGACATCCTCACCCACATCTCGCTCCGCCCTCGGCTGTGATCCCACGGCGGGCGAGCGCCTGCGTTGCGGTCATTCTGAGCGGAGCCGCCCGCCGCTGTGCGGCGAGCATCGTGACAAGGGCTGCGTGAGGTGAAATCGCCCACCAGCGCCCTCAGGCGCCGCGGGGGGCAGCTTGCTCGGCGAGAAGTGGCGGCTCGGCGAGCTTGATGTAGCGACGGACGCTCATGCGGTTGCGGGAGTCGTCGGCCAGGCCGAGCAGGCGCAGCAGTTCCGCCTCGTCGGCCCCCTCCCGAGCACGGTTGACCGCGAAGGTGTCGCGAAGTGTCTGCGGTGTCACGTGCCGCTGAATCCCGGCCGCCTGCGCGACTCGCTCCACCAGCTTGTTGAGCGACTGCGGCAGGATCGGGATCAGGTAGTCCAGCGGCCCGTGCTCTTCGACGAGCCGGCGGTAGATCGCCGTAAAGGGAGCGCCAGCGGCCAGCTTGCGCTCGCGCCCCCGGTGGCGGGGGTTCTCGTAGAACACGTAGACAACCGGTTGCTCGGGGTCGGAGAGATCGACATGGTCGGCGCGCAACTGCAGCACCTCGCCGCGTGAGAGCCCGAGGCACAGCATCAACCAGACGGCCGCGTGCGCGCGGGGCCCATCGGCCTCCGCGGCCGCGAGGATCCGCTCCTGCTCCTCTCGGAAGAGGGGTCGCGGCGTCTTCAGTGGAATGTGCTCCGGGTAGAACGACTCCGTCGGGTCGTGCTCCAGCACCTGCGCCTTGTCGATGAGGAACTTGAAGAGGCCCGAGACGGATGTGAGCCGGCGCTTCCGCGTTGAGCGCGTCTGGCTGTCATCGAGGAAGAGCGCGATGTCGCGCGGGCGAATCTCGCCGATCGGCTTCGAGCCGATCAGCATCTCGAACACCGCCAGGTCGTAGCTGTACGAGTTGACCGTGTTGCGCGGGTGGCCGGACTGCTCCAGGTAGCGACGGTACCAGTAGCGCGCGATCTCCAGGCTGGACTCCGGCGTGAGGTCAGGGACGAGCGCGACATGCCCACGGAGCCGCCCGTCGGTACCCAATTCGAACAACGGCGGCTGAAGCGGGCGGCGGGGTGCCTGCGTTGGGGGTGGTGCATCCGAACGCGACATGCGGCATCCCTTCGCCGTACGCGAACGTCGCTGGTAGGCTAACCGGGACGCAATCGAATGTCAAGTCAGGCAGGGGCCGCGCCGTTGCTAGCAGGATCCCACGTGGTGCGTCCGGTACCGCTTGGCTTGGTGCATCGCCGCATCGGCGCGGGCAATCAGCTCGCTGGCGCACGTGCCATCCTGGGGGAACGCCGCCAGTCCCCAGGAGACGGTGGGGAGCATCTCGGACTTGCCGGCTTCCGCGATCGCCTGGTCGATCTCCTGCAGGCGGGACTGTAGCGCCCAGGGGGCGATCCCGGGGACGATCAGCGCGAACTCGTCGCCGCCGAAGCGCGCCACCGCGTCGCCGGGCCGGACGTGGGCCGCCAGGATCCCGGCCAGGGTGCGGATGGCCTCGTTGCCCCGCTGATACCCTGCCGCGTCGTTCAGCGCCTTCATCCCGTCGGCATCCAGGATCGCGATGGCAAGCCGGCTGCCGGTCTGCCGTGCCCGCTCCAACTCCTGCTCAAGCCGCTCGTAGAAGGCGCGGTAGTTGAGCAGCCCGGTCATCGGGTCGAGGTCGGCCTGACGCTTGAGCTGATCGTGGAGGTGGGCCACCTCCATGGCCTGCGCCACATAGGTGGCGATCATCTCCAGCACGTGCTGATCGGTCAGCGAGAAGGCGGCGACGTGCGGGCTCTCCAGATTGAGGACACCGATGCAGCGCCCATCGATCAAGAGCGGCACCGCCAGCTCCGAGCGCATCGGGTGGGAACCGCGCATGACGTAGCGCGAATCCTGACTGGTGTCGGGGACGTTCTGTGAGACCCCATGGCGGGCCACCCACCCGGCAATGCCGCGATTCTCTTCGAGGATGTAGGTGCCGGAGAGGACGGGCAGGTGCGGGTACTCGCCGTCAGGCGTGACGAGCATCAGGTAGCCCTGATCCGGGTTGCATAGCAAGATGTCGCAGACCGAGTCGGGGAATTCGGACTCCAACACGGAGACCAGGCGGCGCAGGAAGCGGTCGATATCCAGCAGCGCGCTGACCTCGGCGCTGATGCGCTGGAGCAGCCCGAGGGCGCGGGCCTCGGCGCCTGCGGCCCGTGGCATCGGCAGGGCGCCGGCCGGCGGCGGATCATCCCGGATCGGCTCGAGCATACCCGCCTCCAGGGCGGCGAACAGAGCATCCACGACTTGTGGGGCGAAGTGGCTCCCCCGGCAGCGCCGCACCTCCGCGATGACGTCCTCCCAGCTCATCGCGACGCGGTACGGGCGATTGGACAGCATCGTCTCGAACGCATCGGCCAGGCCCACGATCGCCGCGCCGAGGGGGATCTCATCCCCGGCGAGCCCGTCCGGGTAGCCGCGTCCGTCGTACCGCTCGTGGTGGTGCCGGATGATCGGGACGATGGGGGCGAGCGCCGGGTTGTCAGCCAGGATGCGCGCGCCCAGATCCGGGTGCCGCCGGATCATCGTCCACTCGTCGGCGTCGAGCTTGCCCGGCTTCTGCAAGACCCGATCCGGAATGCCGATCTTGCCCACGTCGTGCAGCAACCCGGCCAACTCGATGACCTCCACCTCGGACGGCGGGAGTCCCATGGCCTGGGCGATCTGCCGGCTGTAGGCGGCGACGCGCCGGGAATGATTGCGGATGTACGGATCCTTCGCGTCGACAGCGGCCGCCAGTGACGCGACCGAGGCCCGGTAGAGATCGCGCGTGCGGTCGGCCAGAAGCGCCCGCTCGAGGGCAACCGCCACCTGATGCGCGAGGAGCCGCAGCAGCGCCGTATCCAACTCCCCGGGGGTGCGTGGCTCCGGGTGGAACAGCGCGAGGGTTCCCAGCAAATCGTCCTGCTCCCCGATGAGCGGGACGGACCAGACGGTGTGGAGCATGGGGAACTGCGCCGCCAGCTCGGCGGCACGGGGCCAGCGCGGATCGGCTGCCAGATTGGTCGCCACCACCAGATCCCGCTCGAGAGCTGCCGTGCCGCAGGGCGTCGTGCCGAGCGAGATGTGCTTGATCGCTTCCGCAACGCCCTCCGGCAAGCCGACGCTGGCCGTCAGCGTCAGCAAATGGCGGGAGCGATCGAAGAGATAGAGCATCGCACCGCCCAGCCGAATCACCGCGGCGATCGCCTCGACCGCCACCTCGGCGATCGCCTCCGGCGTCGGTGCGCTGTTCAGCCGCTGTGCCAGGCTATGCACGCTCGTCAGGATCGCGCGCTGGCGGTCGGCGGCCTTCAGCAGGCGCTCCTGCTCGATCGCGAGCGCCGCATCCTCCGCGAAGGACTCGGCCACCACAACCTGATCCGCCGTGAACGGCTCGCCGATGGCGCGATACAGGCACAGCACCCCGCGCAGCTCATCCCCGGCGCTGATCGGGAGCATCAAGCACCATGGGTAGCGCCCGGCGCCGCTGGAGTCGGGACCCACCCAGCGGGCACACCGCATCGCCGGATCATCCCACTCCGCGGGTAACGGCGGGGGAATCAGATCGTCGTGCCCATTCCCGGCGATGATGCGGGGGTCGGCATGGTGCTCCTCCCATTCCGACCTGTGGACGACGACGGCCGCGGCATCACTCTCCGTCGCCGCGGCCAGCTCGTGCAACGCCCCAGTCAACAGGGACTCCAACGACTCCCCGGCGAGGAGCCCGCGGACGAACGTGGCCAACACATGTGCCCTACACGCGCCGTTCAGGGCGGCGCCGTTGCCCCCTGCTACCTGCACGCACGCGTGTGCGACTTGCTCCCGCACGTTGCTTCGCTCCATCTCTAGATACCCTGAGGGGAGTATCGGCACAGACACGCACACGCGACAGGGGCGATAGGTCACGGACTATTGGGTACCCGCGTCCTGATTTCCGCGTACGAACGATGTTGCGCGACGAGCGCGGCGCCATCCCCGCCTCTTGCACGCGCGCCGAAGGCCCGGTTACCATGCAGGGCCACACGCTACGTCTGTGTTCGGGGAGACAGCGAGGCGCGAGTGGACCGGAACTACGCGCGGTACAGCTTCTGGCTTGCGACTGCGGGAGACGACCTCACCCCGCGGCCGCCGTTGGACGGCTCGATTGAGGTCGATGTGGCCATCCTGGGCGCCGGGTTCAGCGGGCTCTGGACCGCCTACTACCTGCTCCGCCGGCAGCCGTCGCTGCGTGTCGCGCTGATCGAGGCCGAGATCGCCGGCTACGGCGCCTCCGGGCGTAACGGCGGCTGGTGCAGCGCGAGCTTCCCGTACTCGGTGACCAAGCTCGCCCGGCGGTACGGTCGCGAAGGGGCGCTGGCACTGGTGCGAGCGATGCGCGACACCGTCGACGAGGTGGGGCGGGTCGCGCAGGCCGAAGGGCTGGAGATCGACTACATCAAGAGCGGCACGCTGCTCCTGGCCCGCGGCGACCACCAACTCCCTTCACTGGAGGCGTCGTTCCGCACAGCGCAGGATCTCGGGATCGCCGACGATTATGTGTGGCTCGACGCGCGCCAGGCCGCGGAGCGGATCCGCGTGACCAATGTCCGCGCGGCGTACTACAACCCGCACTGTGCCACGATCCACCCCGGCAAGCTGGTGCGCGGGCTGGCGCGGGTGGTCGAGCGCATGGGCGCGACCATCTACGAGCAGACGCGGGTCACCGCCTTCGAGCCACGCCAGGCGGGCGTGCCCGGCAGCCGGCCGCGATTGATCACGACACGGGGCGATGTTCGCGCCGAGGTAGTCGTGCTGTGCGGGGAGGCGTACCTCTCCCGGCTGCCCGGTCTGCGCCGCCAGGTGCTGCCGGTGTACACCCAGATCGCGATCACCGAGCCGCTGAGCGAGGATCTGTGGGCCGAGATCGGCTGGGCGAGACGCGAAACCATCGCGTCGATGCGGCTGGGCGTGGACTACCTGCAGCGCACCGCCGACGGCCGCATCGCCTTCGGGGAGCGCGGCTCCCCCTACCGCTTCGGCTCGCGTATCAGCGACGAGGCCGACGTCTACGAGCCGGCCCGCGCCGCCCTCGAGCGCATGACGCTGGAGTGGTTCCCGATGCTGCGCGGCGTGCGCTTCACTCACCACTGGGGCGGGCCGATCGGGATGCCGCGCGACCGGATGCCGACGATCGACTACAACCGCCCCACCGGCATCGCCACCGCCCGCGGCTACACCGGTCTCGGTGTTGGAACCTCCAACCTGGCAGGGCGGATCCTCGCCGCGCTGATCTGCGACGACGACTCTCCGCTGCGCCGCTTGCCGATCGTGGGGCACCGCTCGCCCAACTGGGAACCGGAGCCGCTGCGCTGGATCGGCACGCGCTACGTGCAGCGCACTCTGCTCAAACGGGACGAGGAGATGGAGCGCACCGGCGTCCCGCCCCGGCGACGCGCGCTCGCCGAGCGACTCTGGCAGCGCTCCTAGCCTGATACCCCTTTTCGCCGCCCTGGACGAACAATCGTTCTCATCCTGTCCTCATGGACAGGTGACAATCGCCCATGTGTACGTATACTTAGAACAGATGATCGCATTGCGACCAGACAGCGGTGGCTCACCGCCGGAATGGCATCCGAGAGGGGGTCTCGATGGCAACGATCCAGCCCATTCTCCACGTCCCGGACGTCGACGCGACGATCCGGTTCTACCGCGACGTCCTGGACTTCACGGTGGACTTCGTCCTCCCTGACGAGACTGGGCGGACTATTCATGCGGAGCTGAACTGGCGCGGTGCGGACATCATGCTGGCGCCCACCGACGCGCTGTCACCAGTGGCACGCTCGCTCCTCGGTGCCGGGGTCATTCTGTACCTGACCGACCCCGAGGGAGACATCGATGCCTATTACGAGCGCGTCCGCGAGCGTGGCGCGCAGATCGTGGACCCGATCGCGACCCAGGAGTGGGGCCATCGGACCTTCACCGTCAGCGATCCCGACGGTTACCGACTGATGTTCGCCGCGCCGGTCCAGGAACCGAGCCCGGGCGTGGTGGCGGACTAGCGCGGCGCACCGGCACAGCGACCGCCCGGATCGGCGCCAGGCGCCTCCCGGGCAACCGGACACAGTGACGACCCGACGCTCGCCTCACCCCGGAGGGAGCCACAGGATGATACCCCTCGACCCCTGGACCGCAGGTCGCCTGGTGGGCGACCGGCATGCGGAGCGGGTTCAGCGCGCGGAGCATGCGCGCGTGCTCCGCGCAGCTACCACCGGCCGGGAGCCGGCCGGCTCTGCCCGACGCTTCATCGGCGGCCTGCTCATCCAGGTCGGCGTCTGGGTCGCCGGAATGCCGCTCAACCCGGACGCGGCTGCCGCGCGCGACCGGACACTCCCTGCGAAGACGTGAACGGTGCCGGCGACTCCGGGCCTTCCCCCGGGGTCGCCCACACGGCGGCCCGCACGGATCACCGGTGTTCGTCCCGGCACCACCCGGGACCGTTCGCGGGGTGAGAGCGTGCGTCCCTCACCCCGCCGCGACCACCCCGCGCTCGAACCGGGCATGAGAGAACAGCGCGATATCGTGCGCCGTCCTGCCCTCAAGCGCCAGGTCGGCCAGCACTTCGCCGACGACGCTGGCGGCCTTGAAGCCGTGGCCGGAGAAACCGCAGGCGAACACCACCTGGGGATGCTCCGGGTGCCGATCGATCACCCAGTGCCGATCAGGCGTCATCGTGTACATGCAGGTCAACGTCTGCATCACCGCGCCGCCCGCGCCCGGCAGGTAGTCGTTCAGCCGCTCGCGCAGCTCCGCGACCTCCTCCGGGTCGATCTCACGGCGGATGGTCTCCGGCGTCGTCGATTCGCCGACATCATGCCGGCCGAACTTGACCCCGTGCCCCGGCAACGCGGTGAAGGCGGCGTAGAACCCCTCCGGCACCTCCCACATCGCCCAGGGACACCGGCCGAGCCCGAAGCGCTCCTCGTCGTCCGGCTCGAAGTGGGCGTGGACGATCCGCCACACCTCCAGCGGCACCCCGAGGTCCGACAGGAGCGACCCGGCCCACGGCCCGGCCGTGACCACCAGCCGCCCGGCGCGGTACGTCCCAAGCTCCGTCTCCACCCGCACGCCGTCGCCCTCGGCCGCCCAGCGCCGCACCGGTTCGCCGTAATGCAGCTCCGCACCGTGGCCGCGTGCCAGATCGAGGTGCGCCACGACGCACGCCTCCGGGTCCATCAGCCCGGCGCCCGGCTCGTAGACCGCCATCTGCCCCTCGCGCAGCCGGTAAGCAGGGAAGCGCCGGTTCACCTCGGCTGCATCCAGGTACTCGTGCGGCACCCCGTGCGCCCGCGCGCTGGCAAGCGTCCCACTCACCAGTTCCGTGTCAGGCGCGCCGAAACAGAGTCCACCGGTCACGGTGAGCAGCGTCCGCCCCGACGCCTCCTCCAGCTCCCGCCACAGCGCCATCGCCCGTCGCACCAGCGGCACGTACTCTGGCGCCTCGTAGTACGCCTCCCGGTAGATGCGTGTCTTTCCGTGCGACGACCCGAACGGGTGCGGCGGCGTATGCGCATCCACCCCCAACACCCGCGCGCCGCGAGACGCCAGATGGTACGCCGCGGCGCTCCCCATCGCGCCCAGCCCCAGCACGATCACGTCGTAGGCCCCAGATTGCCGACTCTCCATCGCCGTCCGCCCTCCGGCTCCGGTTCCCTGAGCATCGTCCTATCGTCACCGTTAATCGCCACGGTGTCGACATTGTACTCCCGCCACACGGCCCCACCGCCCGAGCCGGGGGATCGGCCTCGTGCAGGACCAAGGCGGCAGTCGGTCTCAGCCCCTGATGGCACAGTGGTCCACATCCGAGCACGTGCCCGGGGGTTATGGCGTAAGACCAATCTTGGATGGGTGTACGTGGCAGGCATGTGCCCGGGGGCTCATGAAGTTTGACGAATTACTGTGGTACACGTACCGGTCCGTCGTCTCGTCCTTGTCATCCTGAGCGGAGCCGGCCGGCGCGGGAGCGCCGGGCAGCGCAGCGAAGGATCTCGCATCGGAGCGGCCATGCAGCGAAGGATGACACACGGGAAGCCGTGGGCGGCTGGCGGGTAGACACGACTAATTCGTCAAACTTCATAACCCCCGGGCACGCGCCGGTAGCTGCACGCCGTATCGCCTGGGTGTCAGTCCTGGTCTGCCCCAGCCGGCTTGAGCCGGCTTTCGTTGTGAGCCCGGCGGCTTTAGCCCCGGGCACGGGCCACGGCGTGGGATCCGTCGCGCCACCCACCCCCAGGCCCGAGCCAACCGCCACGCGACCGCGTCGGCGAGGAAGGACTCCGCCATCTCGCGTTTGAGGGCGATTGAGTATGCGGTCACAGCCGTGTCAGGATCGCCGCCTACGCCGCTGCCTCGGTGGGCGGCGGGGCGATTTGCGTGCGGTACAGCTCCGCGTACCGGCCGCCGGCCGCCAGCAACTCGTCGTGGCGGCCACGCTCCACGATCCGGCCGCCCTCGACGACGAGGATCAGATCGGCGGCCCGCACGGTCGACAGCCGGTGGGCGATCACCACCACCGTGCGGCCCGCCAGCGCGTCGGTCAGCGCCTCGGAGACCGCCGCTTCGGAGGTGGAGTCCAGGTGCGCGGTCGCTTCGTCGAGGATCACCACCCGCGGGTCGGCGAGCAGCAGCCGCGCGATGGTCAGCCGCTGGCGCTCGCCGCCCGACAGCCGGTAGCCACGCTCGCCGACGACCGTGTCCAGCCCGTCGGGAAGGGACGCGACGACATCCGCGAGCCGCGCCCGGCGCAGCGCGTCCCACAGTTCCTCGTCCGTGGCGTCGGGGCAAGCAAGGCGAAGGTTCCCCCGGACCGTGTCGTGGAACAGGTGACCGTCCTGGGTCACCATGCCCACCGTCTCGCGGATCGACACGGCCGACAAATCGCGCACGTCGATCCCGGACAACCGCACCGCGCCGCTGTCGACGTCGTAGAGCCGAGGGATCAACTGCGCGATGGTCGACTTCCCCGCGCCGGATGACCCAACCAGGGCAACCATCCGGCCCGGCTCGGCGCGGAACGACACGCCGTGGAGCACCTCGATCCCGCCGCGCGTGTCGAGCTCGGCGACGTCCTCTAACGACGCGAGCGATACCTTGTCCGCCGATGGGTAGCTGAAGTGCACGTCGTCGAACTCGACGGAGACGGGGCCGTCGGGCACGCGGCGCGCATCCGGCTTCTCCTTGATGAGCGGCTCCAGGTCCAGCACCTCGAAGACGCGCTCGAAGCTCACCAGCGCCCCCATGACCTCCACGCGCGCCCCGGCCAGGGCGGTGAGCGGCGCGTAGAGCCGGGTGAGCAGCAGGGCCAGCGACACCACGGCCCCGGCTTCCAACTGCCCGCGGAGCGCATAGAAGCCGCCAAGCCCGTACACGAGCGCCAGTGCCAGCGACGAAACCAGCGTCAGCGCGGTGATGAAGACCCACTGCAGCATCGCCGACCGGACGCCGATGTCGCGCACCCGGCGGGCGCGGGCCGCGAACTCGCGCGATTCCTCCTCAGGCCGGCCGTACAGCTTCACCAGCGTGGCCCCGGGCGCGGAGAAGCGCTCCGTCATCTGCTCCAGCATCGCCGCGTTGTGGTTCGCCGCCTCACGCCGGAACTGCGCCAGCCGCACGCCCATGCGCCGCGCCGGGAGCACGAACAGCGGGAGCAACAGTAAGGCCAGCAGGGTGATTTGCCACGAGATCTCCACCATCACCGCGAGCGTGAGCGCCAGCATCACCACGTTGCTGACCACGCCGGAGAGCGTGTCGCTGAACGCGCGCTGGGCGCCGATCACGTCGTTGTTCAACCGGCTGACCAGCGCACCGGTCCGGGTCCGGGTGAAGAAGGCGATCGGCATACGCTGCACGTGGTCGAACACCGCGGTGCGGAGGTCGAGGATCAACCCCTCGCCGATCCGCGCGGACAGCCAGCGGTTCAGGATCCCGATCCCGGCCTCGGCGACCGCAATGGCAGCGATGAGGCTTGCCAGCAGCACGACCCGGCGCGCCGATGCTCCCGCGATGATGGCGTCGACGACGCGCCCGGCGAGGATCGGCGTCGCGACTGCCAGGATCGCGAGGACCACGCTCAGTGCCAGGAACACCACCAGTTGTCCCCGGTGGGGCCGGGCGAACGCGGCGATCCGTCGCAGGGTGGCACGGGAGAACGGACGCCGGTCCTGCTCCGCTCGCAGCACTTTGAACAGTGAATCCCAGGCGATGGCTTCCATGTCGGGGGCTCCTCGTGCGTAGTGGGCGACTGCGGATCCAGCTCAGACAACCCGCGCTGCGAATGGCACCAGCCGTGCCCCCGCTGGCGGGGACACGCACGCCTTACCACCTCAACATTGGTTGAGGTCAAGCCATTCCGGGTCCGAGGAAGGATCGGGGCACCCGTTCAGGTTACCAGCAGCCAGAGGGCGACACCGACGCCGTAGATCAGCACCACGGCCCGCAGGCGGCTCGGGCTGAGCCGCCGGGCGACGCGCACGCCGAGGTACCCGCCGGTCCAACTGGCGACGGCCATCAGCGCCGCCACCGGCCAGACGACCGGGCCGAACAGGGCAAAGTAGAGCGCGGACACCCCGTTGATCACCACGCTGAGCAGGCCCTTCAGCGCGTTCAGCCGCTGGAGGTTGTCCCGCAGGAAGATGCCGAGAAAGGCCAAAATGAGGATCCCCAGCCCGGCGGTGAAGTAGGCGCCGTAGATGGAGGCGAGCAACTGCGCGCCGATTACCCCCGCGGAGCGCTCGCCGCTCGCGTCGCCCTGGCGGCGGAGCACCCATTGGGCCAGCCGCTCCTGCACCGCCAGGAGCGCACAGGCGAAGAGGATCAGAAACGGCACGATCTGGTCGAAGAGCCGGGCGGGGCTCGCCAGCAGGAGCACCGAGCCGATCAACGACCCGACCACCGAGGTGATCCCGAGCAGGACGATGCGGTCCCGCTGGCCCTCCAGCTCACGACGGTAGGCCAACGACCCTCCGATGGTGCCGGGCCAGACGGCGACGGTATTGGTCACGTTCGCGGTGATGCTCGGGTAGCCGACCGCCAGCAGCGCCGGGAAGGAGATCAGCGACCCGCCACCGGCGACGGCGTTGATCCCCCCGGCGATGAAGCCGGCGCTGCCCAGCAACACCGCCTCCGCCAGCGTCACCATGTGGCGACCACGCTCATCTCACCCCCGCCTCACCAACCCGTGCCCGACGCACCCGCCCAGGACGCGGGACGCCCCGGCATTGTCCACCGCGGACCGCTGCCTGTCCAGGCTCGCGCCGCGCGGCGCCACGTGGCGGAAGGGGCGTACGTACTGGGTTTTCGGGGAGAGCCGCGGTGTCCCTTTACTTGACCCCTTACGGCGTCCGGTGTAGGATACTGATGATTACGGGCGCCCCGCCGGTTCCGAGAGGCACAGGCCATCATGAAAGTATCGACGCGTGGCGAATACGGAATGCGGGCGATGGTGTCGCTAGCCCGGATGTATGGCCAGGGGCCGGTGCCGCTGGCTGCCATCGCATCGGATTCCGCCGTACCGGCAGCATATCTGGAACAGTTGATGGGGCCGCTTCGCCGGGCGGGCCTCGTGACGAGCACGCGCGGTGCACATGGCGGCTATGAACTGGCGCGTCCGCCTGCCGAAGTCCGCGTCGGCGAGGTCTACCGGGTCATGGAAGGTCCCATCGCCCCCATGGCGTGCGTCAGCGAGGACAGCGACGAGGACCTCTGCCCCATCATCGACGGCTGCGCGACCCGCGCGGTCTGGATCAAGGTCCGCGACAGCATCGCCGCCGCGCTCGACTCGACGACCCTGGCCGACCTGCTGGATCAGCACGCCGCGGCGGCACGCTGACGCCCATGACCGGCGGGCTGTCGATGGCGCCTACACCCACTCAACTCCCTGCATGCTTGCAACACATCACTTAGAGGAGGGGTCCGTGAACCAGACGGACATCTATCTCGATCACGCTGCAACCACGCCGCTGGACCCTGCGGTCCTGGAGGCCATGATGCCGTATCTCACCACGCGGTTCGGCAACCCCTCCAGCATCTACGCCGCTGGCCGGGACGCCCGCGCCGGCCTCGATTGGGCACGGGCCAACATCGCCAAGATCCTCAACTGCCAGGCGCGCGAGATCGTGTTCACCAGCGGCGCGACCGAGGCGGACAACCTCGCCGTCAAGGGTGTCGCCTGGAAGCACCGGCTCCAGCACCCGGATCGCCCCGGCCACATCGTCACCACCGCGTTCGAGCACCACGCCGTGCTCCACAGCGTCGAGTATCTGGAGAAGTTCGGATTTGAGGCAACCTACGTCCGCCCCGGGCCGGACGGCATCGTCCGGGTCGAGGACATCGCCGATGCGATCCGCGACGACACCATCCTGATCTCGGTCATGTACGCCAACAACGAGATCGGGACCATCCAGCCGATCGCGGAGATCGGGAAGCTAGCTCGCGAGCGCGGCATCCCATTCCACACCGACGCTGTGCAGGCTGCCGGCTGGCTGCCGCTCGACGTCCAGGCGCTCAATGTGGATCTGCTCTCGCTGTCGGCCCACAAGTTCTACGGACCGAAGGGCGTCGGCGTCCTCTACGTCCGCCGCCAGACGCCGATCCTCTGGCAGCAGAGCGGCGGCGCGCAGGAGAACAACCACCGCGCCGGGACCGAGAACGTGGCCGGGATCTACGGCATGGCGGTAGCCCTCCAGCGCGCCGTGCAGGAGCAAGAGGCGCGCACGGCCCACGTCCAGGCCCTGCGGGACCGCCTGATCGACGCGTTGCTCACCCGCATCCCCGGAACCCGGCTCAACGGGGACCGGGAGCGGCGCCTGCCCAACAACGTCAACATCTCCTTCGAGGGCGTCGAGGGCGAGACCGTGCTCCTCAACCTCGACATGCACGGCATTGCCGCCTCCAGCGGCTCGGCCTGCACCACCGGCTCGACCGAGCCGAGCCACGTGCTCACCGCGATTGGCTTGTCCCCGGCGCTCGCCACCAGTAGCATCCGGCTCACCCTCGGCAAGGACAACACCGCCGAGGAGATCGACCGCACCGTCGAGGTGCTCGCCGATACGGTCGCCCGCCTGCGCAAGATGGCCGTCGTTTCGGCCGACTGAGCCGCCCGCGGCTCGCCGGAGCGCCCGCATCGTGCCGGCTCGCGCATGGGATGCACCTAGAACCGGCACGATGCGGGCGCTTTGTGCGGTGTTCACGCTCGGCCCGTGCCCGGGGCTAAAGCCACCGGGCCACAACGAAAGCCGGCTGAAGCCGGCTGAGGTCGGTGATCCGACCGGGTAGTAGGAGGATCCCGCCGCACGGCTTGTGCCCGGGGCTGAAGCCGCCGGGCTGAACATGAAAAGCCCACTGAAGGGGCTGTGGACGCTGGGG
>NZ_JADGHZ010000315.1 GCF_019683595.1 Sphaerobacter sp.
CGCCCCGGCGGCACCTGCCAGGTGAAGTCGGTCAACACCGGGCGCGGAGAGCGGCGGTAGCGGAAGCTCACCTCTTCGAAGGACAGCTCCACGGCGGCGCCCCACTCTCCAGGGTTGTAGATCAGTAACTCACCATGAAGCCGTCAGGATACCTCGTCGAGATTGAGTACAAGTAGCACCCACCATGATCCGCGCAGTTGGATATGTCAGATACTTTGAACCAGTACTCCCCTGGGTCCTTCATCTCTCCCCAGTACAGATAGACCAAGTTGTAGCACGTCCCCTCACGAGTTCCTTTGGATTCATCGAACCATCCAGGAACATGTCTTCGCAGCTCGAGGCCGATACTGTCCGAAGGATCTGGGGCCTGATCGCGGCAGGCGTATATCCCAGCCATGGTACCTGCCGCGTCATTGTGATTGTCCCACCAACGGCGGGTCTCAAAACCGACCCTGACGTTCGAGAGATATGACGTCCAGCTTCCCTCAGCGGATGCTGGGATAGCCAGAACAACGAGCACTGCGAGCACCACGAGCGGTACGACTAGAAGCTGCCTGCGTGCTATCGCGCACCTCCCGCTGCTGAACGCCCTCCGGGGCTCATAAGGACGGAGAGATCATCGGCGATCGTAGCCGCCGCGGCGACCTCTTGACACCAACACCAAACTGCCGGCGTCGTTTCATCCGGTGTACGGAGGGCCTTGTTCTCCTGAGGGCCGTTGGGCCCGATGTCACTGATGATCTTGAATTGCATCATAACTGACAAAGACAGGTACGTCAATCCCTTTTTTTCTATCTCATCAGCACTCAACCGAAAACACGCGTAACTCGTCCTGCCTCCCCATGCAGATGCCGGGCAGGCCCGCCCGCCAGGTGTTACACTCAACGCCACGGGATGTGGGCACCGAGGTGCCGTGCTGGTTGGGTGCGGCCAGGCGGGATGGGGACGACCGCCGGGTGCCGGCTCGAGGAGCGTTGTGCTGGAGAGGAATACGACCATGGTGGCGACCGTGCGGGCGGTGACGCCGGGCAGCGAGGCAGCGCGGGCGCTGGAGGCCGATCTCCGCTGGCGGATCAGCGGTGAGGTGCGCTTCGACCAGTACTCTCGGATGCTCTACAGCACCGACGCCAGCAACTACCAGATCGAGCCGGTCGGCGTCGTGCTGCCGCGCACGGTCGACGACGTGCGCGTGGCCATCGAGCTGGCCGCCAAGCACGGCGTGCCGGTCCTGCCGCGCGGCGGGGGCAGCAGCCTGGCCGGGCAGACGGTGGGCGCAGCGCTCGTAGTCGATACCTCTAAATACCTCAACCAGATCCTGGAGGTTGACCCGAGCGCGCGGGTGGCTCGTGTGCAGCCCGGTATCGTCCTTGCCCAGCTCAACGCCAAGCTGGCCCGCTACGGCCTGATGTTCGGCCCCGACCCGGCCAGCTCCGACCGCGCCACCATCGGCGGCGTCGTCGGCAACAACGCCTCCGGTTCCCACTCGATCCTGTACGGCATGACCAAGGACCACGTCCTGGCCGCGCACACGTTCCTCTCCGACGGCACCGAGCTGCACTTCCGCGCGCTCACGCCCGAGGAAGTGGCGGCCAAGGCGGCACAGGACACCCGCGAGGGGCGGCTCTACCGCGACCTGCTTAGCCTGCGCGAGCGCTACGGTGCCGCCATCGAGCGCGACTTCCCGCGCCACTGGCGCCGCGCCACCGGCTACAGCCTGCCGGAGTTGCTGGTCGAGGACGGCTTCAACCCGGCGCGGCTGCTGGTCAGTTCCGAGGGGACGCTCGCCTTCGGCGTCGAGTACACCATCAACCTCGTGCCGCGCCCGACGCGCACGGCGCTGGTGCTGTTGCAGTTCGACGACCTGGTCCGCGCCATGGAGGCGACACCGGTCATTCTGGAGTGCGAGCCGTCGGCGGTGGAGCTGATGGACAACATGCTCATCTCGCTCACCCGCCAGCAGCCGGGCTACGCGCGGCAGATCTCCTTCATCAAGGGCGACCCGGACGCGATCCTGGCCGTCGAGTTCTACGGCGAGAGCGAAGCGGAGCTGCGCGCCAAAGTCGAGCGCCTGACCCGGCACCTGACCGAGCAGGGCGTGGTGCAGGACCCGCTGCCGGTCTACGACCCGATGCAGCAGGCCGACGTCTGGTCGGTGCGCAAGGCGGGCCTGGGTCTGCTGATGAGCGTCCGGGGCGATGCCAAGCCGATCGCCTGCATCGAGGACGTCTCCGTCCCGGTCGAGCACCTGGCCGAGTACGTCCGCGAGATCCTGCGGCTGGTGGCGGAGCACGG
>NZ_JADGHZ010000080.1 GCF_019683595.1 Sphaerobacter sp.
GCGCTGCACCAGGGCGGGGTCGTCACCGGGCGAGACGACGGCCAGCAGCAGGTCGGCCGGGTCGACGCCGGAGGCGACGCCCTGGGTCAGGCTGTGCAGGAAGATCGTCGTTGCGACGCGCTGGGCGTAGGGCGGCTTGCCGGCCGCGACCCAGCCGCTGTCGATCGTCTGTGCGTGCGAACGGGTGCCGGGGAGTACGCTGGCGATGTCCGCCTCGATGACCTGCTTGTAGGCCGGGCGGTCGAGCCGGCTGGTGAGGTCGTCGGCAATCTGCGGCACGGCGAGATCCAGGTGATGGGGGTGGATCAGGTACGTCTGGGGCGGACGGGTCTCCCAGAGGCGCCTGACGACGAGCGCGAGCAGGCGCAACGCGCCGCGGGTCTTCTGAAAGTTCGGGATCGTTGAGGTTTTGCGGTTGAGCGTGTTGAGCAGTTCCGGGTGGAACGGGTAGGCGGACACCATCTCGGTGGCGTAGTCCGCGCGTGCCGCCCGCTGGGGGAGGTCGGCCCGCTGGTCCAGGAGTTGAAGGTAGTACTGGTGGTAGTCGTCAGCTACCGCCTGCGCAGCGTTGCGCTCGATCGAGCGGAAGAGACGGTGGGTGACGATCTTCGCGATTTCCGTCTCACCGGTCGGGGTGATGACCCGCTCCTGGCGGGCGCTGATGCGGCGGGCCTCGGCCAGCTCCTCGCGCAGCTCGTCAGACTCCCGGCCGAAGGCGTCGCTTGCATCGGCCAGGGTGAGCACCACCACGACCCGCTCCTGGCTCGCGGCGAACTCAAGGAGCGACATGAGGAAGGCAACGGTCTGTTCAGCGAGGTCGCTTTTCCCTGTTCCAGTGGTGATCGCCTTGGCGGTGCGCAGGTGACGCGCGACCTCGTCGAGCATGATCAGCGCAGGGGCGTCCCCGATGATCTGCTGCCAGATACCGGTGCCGGGGGCGGCCTTCGACTGGCGGTCGCTCTCGGCGACGAGCTGGTAGCCGGCGAGGCCGCCGAGCTGGTAGGCCAGCTCACCCCAGAGGGTGTAGGTGGTGACGTCCCGATGCAGGATGCCGCTGGACGGGTCGAGGTCTGAGCCGACGACGCCGGCGATGCGGACGGTGCCCGGGGTTGGGATGAGGTTGGAATCCACGACCCGACTGGCGGCCTCGCTGCCGCGGGCGGCGTGGTAGAGCGCGATGAGGTTGTGGGTCTTGCCGCCCCCGAAGGACGTTTCGAGCCGGATGATCGGGTTGCTGTCGGGACGCCGACCGGTCAGCCGGCCGAGCGCTTCTTCCAGGAGCGTCTTCAGCCCCGCGGTGAGGTAGGTGTTGTCGAAGAACGTCTGAGGATCTTGGTAGACGGCCTCCGCTGTGCCATCGATGACGTCCTTGAGGCGGGCGGCGAAGATCTCCTCCTTGAGTTCTCCAAGGAGCACCTCAGGGCGTGGCTCACATGCATCGAAGATCGTCAGCATCGCTCTCTTCCCGAGTTCTTGATCCCGACCACGACAGCGTTTGGCAGGAGGATCCCTGAGTGCCCCGACGAGTCGGACCACCCCGATGACGGTCGTGGACGGTTCACTCAATCTGCGAATATCCTACCATGCCCCGACCCGGGTTCGGGTATGCCCTGTCGTGGAATAGGACTTCTGGTGAGGCCGGTTATCAGATGGTTGAAACCAGATAAGGTGCGTGAGCACCGTACGGAGGTACGTGCCCTCCACTGGGATCAGGCGCCAGCGCTCGGGTCTCAGGCGAGGTTGACTTCCGAGCACCGGCGACCGGGGTGGAGTGGAATTGGGGCGGGTGTTTCACCCGCCCCGCGTTGTTACTGGTCGGTGAGTTGGAGGCCGAAGAAGCGGGCGGCGTTGTCGCGGAGGATCTTGGGGCGCACGGTGTCTTTCAGGGGGAGGTCGGCGAACTCGCGGAGCCAGCGATGGGGTGTGAGCATGGGGAAGTCCGAGCCGAAGAAGACCTTGTCCTGGATGAGGGAGTTGGCGTACTGGATGACGGTCTGTGGGATGTATTTGGGTGCCCAGCCGGAGAGATCCATGTAGACGTTGGGCTTGTGGCGGAGGATGGCGAGCTGCTCCTCGTGCCAGGGCCAGGCCGGGTGCGCCATGATGATGCGGAGCTCGGGGAACCGGGCGGCGATGTCGTCGATGTAGGGGATGGGACGCCCGTAGTCGAGCCGGATGCCGCCGCCGCCCGGCTGGCCGGCTGCGGCCATGGTCGTCCCGGTGTGCAGGAGGATGGCGAGGCCCAGGCGCTGGCAGGTCTCCCACAGGGGGTCGAAGCGTGGATCGTTCGGCGCGAAGTCCTGCACCGACGGGTGGAACTTGATCCCGCGCAGGCCGAGGTCGGCGCAGCGCTCGACTTCCGTGATCGCCGCCTTGCCCTTCCAGGGGTCGACGCTGCCGAAGCCGATGAAGACATCCGGGTACTTCGCCACCCATTCGGCGATCTCCGCGTTGGAGATCTTGAGGCCGGTACGGGTCTCGTCGTCGATGTCGAAGACGACGGCCATGCCGTGGAGCTCGCGGTACATCTCGGCCATGGCGTCCGGCTGGTCGCTCAGGCCCTCCGGGTTGGAGATCACGTAGGGGTCGGCCTTGAGGCGCGCCTTGTCGCCGGTGCGCAGATGCACGTGGACATCGATGAACTCGATCATGGTCTCGCCCTCATCCTGCTCGTCGGTTGCCACGGTCGGTCGGCGGTGACGCGCGTCAGGCGTCGCCGCGCACGACCACCTTGCGCTTCAAACTCCCGGTCGGCGCCAGCTCTTCATGCGGCACGAGGCGGATGTCGGCCCGGAAGATCAGCTTCATGCGGATCGCCTCTTGCAGCTCCTGCTTGAGCTGGTCGAGGTCGCCGGCCTCCGGGCCGTACGCGACCACGATCGGCACCGGTGGCTCGACGCGGGTGCCCGTGGCCGGCAGACGGATCTGGAACTCCCCGGTCGTGCGTGGGCGGAACGAGGTGATGACGTCCGCGACGGCGCTCGGGAAGACGTTCACGCCCTGGACGATGAACATGTCGTCAACACGGCCCACGCAGCGGATGCGGGTGCCGGTGCGGCCGCAGGAGCAGACGCCGGTGCCCTCGATGCGTACCAGGTCGCCGATCCGGAAGCGCACGAGCGGCACGCACTCGCGCTGGATCGCAGTGTAGACGATCTCCGCCAGCATGCCTTCCTTGGGTTCGACCGGCTCCCCGGTCTCGGGGTCGAGGAACTCGACGATGACGGCGCCTTGGCCGAGGAAGTGCATTCCGGCCTGGGCTTCGCACTCGCTCCAGATGACGGGCACGAAGTCGGCCGTGCCCATCGCGTCGTAGACCTTGCAGCCCCAGGTCTCTTCGATCTGCTGCCGGATCTCGGGGAAGCCGGCGCCTGGCTCGCCGCCGAGTGACATCGACTTCAGCCCCAGCGACCTGGGATCCAGGTTCAGCCGCTCGCGGGCGAAGTTGGCGAGGTAGTTGACGAAGGAGGGGCTGGAGACCATGTAGTCGACGCCGGTTTCCTGGAGCACGGAGAAGGTGCGCGCCGCCTCGGTGTTGCTGGACGGGAGCACGGTTGCTCGCATTGCCTGGAGCGCGTCGTAGAAGCCGAGTCCAGCGATGTACCAGCCCAGACTCACGGCGACCCAGGAGCGAGTGCCGGGGCGCACCCCGGTGGCCCAGAAGAAGCGCGCCAGCACCTCGTTCCACATCGCCGCGTCCGCGGCGGAGACGCCGATCAAGGTGGGACGGCCGGTGGTGCCGGATGAGGCGTGGATCTTGACGACCTCGGTCAGCGGGACGCAGGCGTGCTCACCGAGTGGCGGGGCCTTCTCCTGCGAGCGCCGGATCTCATCTTTCACCGTGAAGGGCAGCTCGTGCAGCGATCCCCGTCCGATGGCCAGGGGATCGACGCCGGCTTCTTCCCACTTCTGGCGGTAGAACGGGGAGCGCTCCCAGATCCACCGCAACTGCCAGCGCAAGCGTTCGTCTTCGAGGCGCCAGAGCCGGTTCGGGTCGATCGTCTCCATCGCCTCGTTCCAGTAGCGCCGTTCCGCCATCGTTCAACCATCCTCCCTGTCGTTGGCCGTGGCCTGGATTCCCTCCTCCTGCAGCATGGCGAGCAGCTCGGTGAGCTGGTGGACGGCGAGGTCCGGCACGTCGCCGGTCACGGCAGCGTCCGCGCTCGTGCCGGTGCGGACGAGCACCGTCGCGCTCCCCGCCTCGTGCCCCATCCGCAGCTCCAGGTCGAGGTCGTCCCCAACCAGCGTCAGGTCTTCCGGTCGTAGGTCGAGCATGCGGGCGATCGCCCGCAGCCCTTCGGGCGCCGGTTTGCCGGTCACGCGTGCTTCCTTGCCAGTGATCCAGGTGATCGCCGCGGCCACCGAGCCGGACCAGCCGGGCCGCGGGCCGCGCTTGGTCACGAAGACGGGTGCCAGGGACGTCACCAGGAGATCGGCGCCGGACCAGATCGCTCGGCTGGCTGCCTCGATTTGCTCGTAGGTGATGACCGTATCCCAGCCGACGAGCACCACGCCCGCTTGCTCCGCATCCGCCATCTCCACGATGGGGATCTGGCGCTCGCTGAGCGGCGCGCGCACGCCGTCCGTGCCCAGCACCAGCACGGCGCGGCCGGGGTACTCGTGGGCGATGATCTCGGCAGCCGTGACGCCCGGGGTGATCATCTGCCAGTCGTCGATCGGCAGGCCCGCCGCCCGCAGGCGCTCGGCGTACACGGCCGGTGGTTCGGTGCTGCCGTTGGTGAACAGCACGTAGGGGCGCCCCGATTGGCGAAGCCAGGTGAGCAGGTCGACGGCCCCGGGAAGCGCGACCGCCCCGCGCCAGTCGGCGCCGTCGGAGACGGTCAGCGTGCCATCGACGTCAAACACGAACGCCTTCGCCTGCAGCACGTGCTGGAGGCGATGCCGGCTCTGCGTGTCCATCCGGAGCGATCCCCTTCCCCGTCGCGGCGGGGTCGTTCCGCCGCAGGATGACGCGCGTGTCTCCCTTCTGGAGATAGAAGTAGGTAATGTCGGTGCGTTTCGAGACTTCGGCGATGAGCTTTTTGAGCGGATGGTACGGCCCGGCGACCGGTTTGACCGGTCGGGTGCGCTTCCCGCTCAGGGCGGCGTCGACCTGCTCCCCCGGCAGCGCCCAGCGCAGCAGCAGCTCCTCGTCGGACAGGCGTGGGCCGATCTGACGGCGCAGGTCCTCGAGGGTCGGCTCCTCCATCGGGACATCGAGCTCCCGCGCGCGGGGCATGGAGAGGATCCGGTCGCGCACCTCGGGGTCGATCGGGGCCGGCGGGTCGCCGAAGCGCCCGAGGACGTACTTGATGACCTCGTCCGGGGCACTCGCGTAGCGCTCACCGGACTGCACGTTGAGGAGGGCTTGCGTTGCGACGAGCTGGGAGAAGGGCGTGACCATGATGGGGTACCCCAGCTCGGCCCGCACGCGCACGATCTCCTCGAGGACTTCGTCGAACCGATCCGCCGCGCCGACCTCCGCGAGGTGCCGCCGCAGGGTGGTCACCATCCCGCCGGGCACCTGGTGGCGGTAGTAGGCGACGTCATATTCGAGGGGCTGGCCGATCCGATACTCCTTGCGCCGGGCGAGTTCGAGGAGGTGCTGCGAGATGCGCTCGATCGGCTCCAGGTCGATGTCCACCTCGAAGCCGAGCTCTCGGAGATTGGCGACGGTGCGGGTGATCGAGGGGAGCGAGGTGCCTTCGGCGAGCGGAGGGATCGCCGTGTGCACCGTCTCGACGCCGAGCTCGGCCGCGCGGAGATAGCAGAGGGGCGCCATGCCGGCATTGCAGTGCGAGTGGATCTCGAGGGGCATCGAGCCGAGGGCCTGGCGCATGGCTGGGACGATCGTCTCGACGCGCTCAGGGGTCAGCAGTCCCGACGGGTCTTTGATGTAGACGGTGTCGATCAGGTCGGTGGCGCCCGCCAAGGCGGCCGCGCACCCGACGTAGAACTCGTCGGTGTGCACCGGGCTGATGCTGTACACCAGGCCGGCGACCACCTGCTCCGCCCCTTCCTCGCGCGCGATCCTGGCCGCTTCCAGCAGAGCCGGCATGTTGTTCATCGGTTCGACGATCTGGATGCGCCGAATCCCGTGCTTGATGACGAGCTGCATGGCGAGACGGATGATCGCGCGCGGCGCCGGCTCCCAGGTGATGAAGCGCATGCCGGTCGTCATGAAGATGAGCGGCGTGTTGGGCATGAGCTGGCTGGTCAGCCGGATGCGCTCGAAGGGGTTCTCCTGGTGGTAGCGCACGCTGATCGCCATGTGCGTGCTGGTGGTGAAGTCGAGCGCCTTGAAGCCCACCTGGTCGAGCAGGGGCGCGACGGCAAGGACCGTCGGCGTGTCAATGCCGGTCGCGCTCCAGAGACTCTGATTGCCGTCACGGAGCGTGACGTCGATGAGCTGGATTCGCGACGTCATGCGCCCTCACTTCCCATGGTCCAGTCCCCGGGCGTGGTTCCCGGAGCAGCATCCGCCGTTTCCGCACCGATCAGGCATCCTCGGCACCCTCGGGGCGCACCATGAAGAGCGGTTGCCCTTTCTCCACGGCCTCCCCGTTCTCCGCGCAGACCGCGGTGATGGTGCCCTTGACCCCCGCGGTGATCGAGTGCATCAGCTTCATGACTTCGATGATGCAGACGACGGTGTCCTCCTGGACCTGCTTGCCGACATCGACGAACGGCTCGGCACCCGGCCGGGGTGCTCGATAGAAGATCCCGCGCAGCGGGGCCGGGATCGCTATCTGCCCATCCGAAGCGACGTCCGCCTGCCGTTGCTCGCCCTGGACGGTGTGAGCCTCCTGGCTCGTGGCCGCAGCGGCCTCGACGCTGGGAGGCGGCGACGCGGTCTTCTCCGCCGTCTCGCCTGCTGGGAGTGGCTCCGCGGGCACGTTGTTCGATCCTCCAGCACGCTGCCCGCGGCGCACGACCAGCTTGAACTGGGGCGTCTCGAGCTCCAGCTCATCGAAGGCGGAGTGCTCCAGGTAGCGTAGGATCTCGTCGACATCTTCCGGGGTGAGCCCCATATCACCGCTCTCCTGTTTGCCTTCACGAACACCGTCTTTGTACCACACGGTTCGGCATCGCCCGGCAACCCACGGCCGCGGGTGACCCGACCGGCTCTACGCCGCAGTCGAACTGGTGCGACCGCGTGGGGACGCTCGGCGCATTGATCAGGCTGCCTGGCTGGCTGGGACGCTGGGATGGGACGTTCACCGGCGGACGCGGGCACGGGACGGACGGCCGGACGGGGCGGCGCCGGCGGCGGGGCGCCTCGTCCCGCCGCCGGGCCAAGTTCCCCGCATGCCTCAGTCGAGGATGGTCACGATCCCCTGATCACCGTCCACGCGGATGCGCTGGCTGGTGCGGATCCGCTTCGTCGCCACGCCGGTGCCTAGCACCGCCGGGATGCCGTACTCGCGCGTGACGATGGCCGCGTGCGACATCACGCCGCCGATGTCGGTCACGGTGCCGCGCACCTTCGTGAAGATCGGTGCCCAGCTCGGCTCGGTCACCGGGCAGACCAGGATCTCGCCTTCCTGCACCGTCTCCAGTTCGTTGACGCTGGAGATCACGCGGGCCGGGCCTTCGACCGTGCCCGAGGAGGCCGGGAAGCCACGCAGGATGTTGCCCTCGCCCTCGGCCGGAGTGAGCCAGGCGCGCAGCCGGTCGGGTGTGATCCCCCACAGCATCACGATGGCCGGGTCGGCGATCGTCTCGGGCACCACGCCGAGTGCCGGAGGCGGGTTGAACTTGCGCAGCTCGGCCAGGATCGCTTTCCGGCGCTCGACGACCGACGGCCAGTACCGCGGACCAAGGGCCTCGCTGCCGACGGACCAGGAGAGGAGCAGGTCGGTCAGCGCCTGGGAGACCTCGGTCCAGTGCAGGTAGAACAGGTCGTCGACCTCACGGAAGAACCCGTGCCGGACGAAGAGTTGGCCGAGCTCCCGGAGCTTGTTCCAGAAGGTGCTCATGTACCAGTGGTCGGCGAAGAACCGGTGGTCCTCGATGGTGTAGTAGACCTTCCGGACGAGCCCGATGAGCTCATCGAACGCCTTGCGATCCTCGTCGGTCCGCAGCAGCTCCCGGTACTCGGCGGTGATGCGGTCGCGCTCCTGCCGCTGGGCTTCGATATCGCGCTCGAGGGTTTCGCCGCGCTCAACCCGCCGGATGTAGTCGATCAGGGCGCCGAAGATCGGGCTCGGATCATCGACCCACGCCCGGAAGTGATGCTGCAAGCCGCCGCCGGAGTTGACGTAGAACCACGGGTCGCTACGCTCATCCCACTCACGGAGCCACTCCTGGCCGGCCTCGCTCTGGCGGAGCTCTGCGAAGACCTCCTGCCAACCGCGACCGTCGGCGAACTTGTCGGCGATGCCGAGCTCGACCGCACGCCGCGCCAGGGCCTTGAACTCCTCGTCGGGGCGCAGCATGCTCACGTCGATCGCGCCGATCATCCCCGTGATCTGCTGGTCGGAGATCTCCGGGAAGGCCTTCTTGCAGAAGTCGTAGAAGGTCAGATAGGCCGCGAAGCCGATCATGACGACTTCCGAGTGGATCTGAGCCAGGCGGAAGAGGCTCTCGATCACCCGGTTGTAGCCTTCGAGCACCGACATCGACGTGCCGACGCCGCGCTCGGCGAAGACCAGCTCGTCAGGTTCGACGTCCGGCAGCTCCGGGAACGAGATGGCCCGCAGTGTCTCGATCTCCTGCTTGACGCGCTCCCGCCACCCTTCGTAGATCCGTTCCCAGTTCGCGTAGTAGTGCCCCGCGCGACGCTGGAAGAGCTCCGCGCGCTCCTGCACCTTTTGCGGGTCAAGCACCGGGATCGAGTTGATGTAGACGTACCCGTTGAGTACGCGGAAGTCGATGCCCATCGCCGGTGGGATGCAGAAGAAGCGGGCGCTCATCTCCCCGATGGCGACGTAGAACGACTCCGCCGTGATGACGTCGAAGGGCGTCATCGGCTCGGGGAAGTGCATCCCGTTGTAGAACCAGAGGCGCGCTTCCTCCGACTCGCGGCGCTCCTCCGAAAAGAGCATGTGCTTCGGGTACATCTCCTGCCACCCCTCGGCCCCGGGTGGCGTCTCGACCTCAAACGGGCTGGGGAACCGCAGCTCTGCACTCACGGCAGACCTCTCCTTCCTCACTCGCGGCGTTGCGTAGTTCCGGAATCGACCTGCGCATGCCGCCCCTGGCACGCGGGCAAGCCGTGCGCGCCTCGCTGCACGCCCAGGGCATACGGCGCGACGGACGGGCGCTGGATCACGTGTTGGCGAGCCGCCGAACGATGAACGAGAGCGGGTCGGTGAAGCCCGCAGCCACCGGTTCGCGCTGGCGCTGGCTCCAGACCGTCTCCGGGCGGGCCTGGAGGATGAAGATGTTGTCCGGGAACGGGAGCGAGTCCGCCACAGCCCATTCGATGTCGAGTGCATGGCCGTAGTGGCGCTCGAGCTGACGCCCGACCCTGGCGAGTTCGATGACCTCGTCGCTGGTCAGGCAGGGCTCGTTCTGCTGGTCTTCCGGTACCTCGACCTTGCGGAGGTCGCCCTGACGGCTCTCTGCCATGTAGCGATGGCTCTTGCAGGAGATGTGCTTGCGCGTGATCTCCAGCGTGACCTTGTTCACCCAGTACTCGTCGGGCGTGACCTCACCACCGACGACCGCGACGCCGGGGCCCCAACTGCCCTCGACGACGACCAGCGATGGGTCGCCGCTGCGCGGGCTCAGGGTGAACATGACGCCGGCCGCGCGCGGGTCAACCATCTGCTGCACGCCGACGGCTACCGCCGCGTCCTCCAGGCCGATCTGCTGGTGCGCGCGGTAGGCGATCGCGCGCGGGGTGAACGCGCTCGCCCAGCAGCGAAGCACGGCGTCCAGCACCTCGTCCGCTCCCTGCACCCAGAGGTAGGTGTCGTGCTGCCCGGCAAAGCTCGCCGCCTCGGTGTCCTCCGCGACAGCGCTCGACCGAACCGCCACCGCCGGAGCCGGATCACCGAGGGTCTCGGCCAGCCGGCCGTACTCCGCCCGGATGGGGTCTGCCAGCTCGGCCGGAACCGGCGAATTCAGGAAGGCCTGTTGGATCTTCTGCGAGGCGGCATCGACGGCCGCCACGTCGTCGGCGTTGAGCCCACCAATCGTGTCCCGGATGAGGCGGTCCAGCCCGGTGGCCTCGATGAAGCGCCGGTAGGCCGCGCTCGTGACGGCGAACCCGGTGGGCACCCGGCAGCCGGCGCGGAGCAACTCGCCGAGACTGGCCACCTTCCCCCCGACGAGGGGGCGTGCATCGCGCCCGACATCGGAGAACCACAACGTCAGTGGAGTGCTCAGCTCGCCAGACACGGTGCCTCCTCTACCCTCTGATTCGCGATCACCTCAATCGTCGAGAATCGTCACGGTGCCGCTGTCGCCGTCCACGCGGATGCGCTGGCTGGTGCGGATCCGCTTCGTCGCCACGCCGGTGCCTAGCACCGCCGGGATGCCGTACTCGCGCGTGACGATGGCCGCGTGCGACATCACGCCGCCGATGTCGGTCACGGTGCCGCGCACCTTCGTGAAGATCGGTGCCCAGCTCGGCTCGGTCACCGGGCAGACCAGGATCTCGCCTTCCTGCACCGTCTCCAGTTCGTTGACGCTGGAGATCACGCGGGCCGGGCCTTCGACCGTGCCCGAGGAGGCCGGGAAGCCACGCAGGATGTTGCCCTCGCCCTCGGCCGGAGTGAGCCAGGCGCGCAGCCGGTCGGGTGTGATCCCCCACAGCATCACGATGGCCGGGTCACCGATCGTCTCCGGGACGACGCCGAGCGCGGGCGGAGGGGTCCACTTGCGAAGCTGCTCCATGAGCGCCTTCCGCCGTGCGACCAGTTGCGGCCAGTAGACCGGCCCGCGCGACGGTGCCCCGATCGACCAGCCGAGGAGCAGGTCGAAGAGCGCCTGGTAGACCTCGGTGTAGTGGAGCAGGAAGAGGTCGTCCTCGTCCTGGAAGAACTCGTGGGCGACGAAGACGCGGCCGAGCTCGCGCATCTTGTTCCAGAAGACGCTCATGTACCAGTGCTCGACGTAGAACTTGTGGTCCTCGACCGAGAAGTAGACGTCGCGCACGAGCCCGATGAGCTGGTCGAACGCCTGCCGATCGGCGTCGGTCTGGAGCAGATTGCGGTACCCCTCGGTGATCTCATCGCGCCGTTGGCGGAGCGCCTCGACGTCGCGCTCGAGGCGCTCGCCTCGCTGGAGGCGGGCGATGTAGTCGGGCAAGACGTTGAAGATGGGCGTCGGATCATCGACCCAGGCACGATGGTGATGCTGGAATCCGTCGCCCGAGTTCATGTAGAACCACGGATCGGCGCTCGCGTTCCACTCCGACAGCCAGGCTCGTCCGGCCTCCACCTGCTCAAGCTGCGCGAAGACCTCCTTCGGCGCGGCGCCGGGCTTGAAATAGTCGGCGACGCCCAGCTCCAGCGCCTTCCCCGCGAGGCGCATCAACTCGTAGTTGGGGCGGAACATGCTCACATCGATCGCGCCGACCATCTGGGTGACCTGCTGGTCGGTGATCTCCGGGAAGCTGCGCTTGCAGAAGTCGTAGAAGGAGAAGTACGCACCAAAGCCGATCATGATGATCTCCATGTGGATCTGCCACACACGGTAGATGCTCTCGATGGCCTGGTGGTAGCTGCGCAGCAGGTCGTAGGAGGTACCGATCCCCCGGCGCTCGAAGACGATCTTCTCATCCTCGACCTCGGGCAGGTCCGGGAAGGAGATCGCCTTCAGTTGCTCGATCTCCCGGATCAGCTTCTGCTTCCACTCGTCGTAGATCGATCGCCAGTTCGCATAGTAGTAGCCGGCGCGCTTTTCGAAGAGCTGGGCGCGCTCCTGGATCGCCGCAGGATCGGTGACGGGCGTCGGGCTGATGAAGGCGTACCCGTTGAGGATGCGGAAGTCGATCCCCTTGGCCGGCGGGATACAGAAAGTGCGAGTGCTCATCTCGCCGATGGCCACGTATGCGGCCTCGGCCGTGATGATGTCGAACGGCGTCATCGGCTCTGGGAAGTGCATCCCGTTGTAGAACCAGAGCCGGTTCTCCTCGTCGGCCCGCCGGTCTTCGCTGAACAGCACGTAGTAGGGGTACATCTCCTGCCAGCCCTCGGCTCCGGGTGGCGTCGGAACCTCGAACGGGCTGGGAAACCGTATCTCACCGCTCACTGCAATCCCTCTCCCCCTCGTACGCCCGCGTTGCCCACACAGGGTGGTGGCGAATGCCGTAGGTGCGGGATCGACAGATAGCTAGCCGAGCCAAGAAGCGGGCCCTATCACGCCCGCTCCGCCTCGCTATGACTGGTTCGAGTGGTTACAGTCTAATGGCGACATTGCTGAGCGTGTAAGTCGGGATCGTTATGTCATGATGTGCGCCCCGAATCGCCCTACCCTGTGGCCGAACGGCGGGCTCCTCCTCGCTGTCGTGGAGGTGACTGCTCGTGGCGTGGCACACGAGTGGGATGGCGCGGCACGCGGCACATCGGCACGGGTGGTGCGGCAGGGTACAGGTGCTACGATGCCCGGCGCGGGGGTGAGGCCGACCAGAGTGATCGGGAATCCAGTCGGGTGCCTGCCCCAGCGGCAGCGTGGCTGAGGCTGGTGGAGAGGGGGGTGCCGTGACGGGGCGGCCCGACTGCAACAGGCGTGCTGAGCGAAGGAGGGAGCGATGAGTCGGCGGAGGGTGGTCGATCTCAGTCATCCCATCGATGCGGCGATCCCGATGTTTCCGGGGTTGCCGGCGCCGGAGATTGCCGAGCATCTGTCGCGGGAGGCGTCGCGCGCGCTCTACGCAGGCGGCACCGAGTTCGTGATTCATCGCTACACGCTGATCGGCAACAGCGGGACGTATCTGGACGCGCCGTTCCATCGATACGCCGACGGGGCCGATCTCGCCACGCTCCCGCTGGAGCGGATGGTCGATCTCCCGGGCATGGTCCTGGACTGCACGGAGCGCGTAGCGGCGGGGCAGCGGGCGATTGATGTCGCGGACCTCGAGGGTCTGGATCTGACGGGTCGCGCGCTGTTGATCCACACCGGGTGGGCGGCGCGTTGGGGTCAGGAGCGCTACCTGGACCTGAACCCGTACGTGACGGCAGCCGCCGCCGAGGCGCTGGTCGCGTCGGGTGTCGTGCTGGTCGGCATCGACACGTGGAACATCGACGATGTCGGGGATCGGACGCGCCCCGTCCATTCGGCGCTGCTTCGGGCGGGGATCCCCATCGTCGAGAACCTGCGCGGGCTTGAACGCCTGCCGCGGAGCGGCTTCCGCTTCTTTGCGGCTCCGCTCCCGTTCCGGGGCGGGTCCGCGGTGCCGGTGCGGGCGTATGCGGTGGTGGACCAGGGGTGATCGGACAGCCGTGGCGCGAAGTCGGATTCGTCCGGGGCGGCGAACATGCCGGTGGTACAATGCGCCGCGAGTGATCGGGGACTACCAGGGAGGTCGGTGATGCGGTCGTGGCGGAGTGACGTGGTCGGGAGCCTGCTCCGGCCGGAGTATCTAAAGGAAGCTCGGCGCCGCCATGAGGCCGGGGAACTGAGCGACGCGGAGTTCAAGCGGATCGAGGATCGCGCGGTCGACGGCGCGATCGCCCTCCAGGAGGGGGTCGGGCTCGACGTGATCACCGACGGCGAGTTCCGGCGCTATGCCTTCTACGGGCACCTGGTCGACGCGGTCGAGGGGTTCGACAAGTTCGGCGGTTGGGCGATGCCGTTCCGCGATGACGAGGGCCGCGAGCATGTGGTGCGGCGCCCGGTCGTGGTGGACCGGCTGAAGCGTCGTCGGCCGATGGCGGCCGAGGAGTTCATCTACCTGCGCGGGCGGACCGACCGGCAGGCGAAGGTGACGCTCATCAGCGCGCAGCAGGCCGCCGCGTACTACGACCCGGAGAAGTCGAAGGGAGCCTATCCGACCATCGACGCCTACCTGGCGGATGTGGTGGACATCCTGCGGGAAGAGGTGGCGGAGCTGATCCGGCTGGGCTGCACCTACATCCAGGTGGATGCCCCGCAGTACGCGGCGCTGATCGACCCGCAGATCCGCGAGGGATACCGGCAGCGGGGCAACGACCCGGATAAGCTGCTGGACCAGTGTATCGAGCTGGACAACGCGGTGATCGGGGATCATCCCGGCGTGGTGTTCGGGCTGCACCTCTGCCGCGGCAACAACCAGAGCCGCTACTACGCCAGCGGTGGCTACGAGCCGGTGGCACGGGTGTTCGAGCGGACCCGCTTCCATCGCTTCCTGCTGGAGTACGACGATGCGCGGTCGGGTAGCTTCGAGCCGCTCCAGCACGTGCCGGAGGACCGCGTGGTGGTGCTGGGGCTGGTGACGAGCAAGAAGCCGGAGCTGGAGTCGAAGGACCTGCTGAAGCGGCGCATCGAAGAGGCGTCGCGCTACGTGCCGCTGGAGCGGCTGGCGCTGAGCACGCAGTGCGGCTTTGCCTCGACCGAAGAGGGGAACCAGGTAACGCCGATGGACCAGGAGGCGAAGCTGCGGCTGGTGGCCGAGACGGCACGCGAAGTGTGGGGCGAGTCCTGATCGGGGAATGGCCCTCACCCCCGACCCCTCTCCCAACGTTGGGAGAGGGGTGTTTCTTTGCTGGGGACGGGGGAGGCCGCAGGCGCTCGTGCCCGTGTGCGCTGCCGTGTGATGCGGAGTGCCGATAGGCACACTTGCGTGTCCTCCTGAGCGGGACATGTCATCCTGAGCGGAGCGAAGGATCTCGCGCCGGAGTGGCCGCCCCGTTAGAGATCCTTCGCTGCGCTCAGGATGACAACACAACATCAGGATGAGGCGAAAACAGCGATCACCCGCCTCCGGTACTAGGCGAGTAGGCGCTCGAGCCAGCCGGCGTTGTAGTTGCCGGCGATGACGTCCGGCTCTTCGAGCAGGCGGCGGTGGAGCGGGATGGTCGTCTGGATGCCCTCGATCTCGAACTCGCGCAGCGCCCGGCGCCCGCGCTGGATCGCCTCGGCCCGGTCGGCGCCCCAGGTGATCAGCTTGGCGACCAGGGAGTCGTAGTAGGGTGGCACTTCGTAGCCGGGG
>NZ_JADGHZ010000081.1 GCF_019683595.1 Sphaerobacter sp.
ACATTCCCCCTCTCCCAACCTTGGGAGAGGGGGAGTGTCCTGCTTGTCGACACTCGGCATATGGTTCAGCGCGGGAGACCTACGCTGTTCGGGCGTGACGGAGGAGTGGTCCTCGGTGATGAGCGCGGTGAGGCGCCGCAGGACGCCATCGAGGTCGTTCAGGACCTCCTCGTTGCGGAAGCGGACCACGCGGTAGTGGTACTGGGAGAGATGCTCCGTCCGCGCGGTATCGTAATCCCGACGCTCGTGGTGCACGTCACCGTCGACCTCAATGACGAGTCGCAGACTGGGGCAGTAGAAATCGGCCACGTAGGGGCCGATCGGGTGCTGCCGCCGGAACTTCAACCCATGGAAGCGCCGACCACGCAGCGCCTGCCACAGGGCCGCCTCGGCCGGGGTCTGAGTGCGCCGGAGCTGGCGGGCTGCCTCATCGAGCGCCCGCGTCGTGCCTCGCACCCGTCCCGTCGTCGTTCCCCGCCGCACGCCGCCCCTCCTGGTGTGCGCGACCTCCTGCAATTCTTTACCACGCAGGATAGATCCATCATCGTCACTCTTCAATTTCCGTCAATCCCCCCTCTCCCAAAGTTGGGAGAGGGGTCGGGGGTGAGGGCCATCTCGCGCACTCCCAAGGGCATGCCTTCGGTAGGGACGAAGAGTTAGGTCAGGGGTGTGCCCGTGTCAGGCCAGCGTTCGCAGGCGTTCGGCGAGGGCGGTGTATCGGCGGGCGATGCGGTCGTTGCGCACGGCGATCGCGATGGCCCGGGGCTGCGCGACGAGCACGACCAGCTCACGGGCGCGGGTGATCGCGGTGTAGAGCAGGTTGCGCTGCAGCATCAGGTAGTGCGCCGTCAGCACCGGCATCACCACGGCGCGGAACTCGGAGCCCTGTGCCCGGTGAACCGAGATGGCGAAGGCGTGGCCGAACTCGTCCGCCTGGGTGAACGGCACGTCGACCGTGCGGCCGTCGTCGAGCGCGAGCCGGAACCGCTGCTCGATGGGGTCCAGGCTCTGCACGTAGGCGAGATCCCCGTTGAAGACCTCGAGTTGATAGTTGTTACGCAGGGCGATCAGACGGTCGCCGGTGCGGATGAGCCGCCCGGCTGCCCGCGTCTCCAGCTTGCCGGGTGCGGCGGGGTTGAGCGCCTCTTGCAGCAACTCGTTCAGCCGGCGGGTGCCGGCGGGACCGCGGTTCATCGGGCTGAGCACCTGGATCTCGCCGGGGTCCAGCCCGTACGCACGCGGCAGCCGCTCCTGCACCAGCTCGATGATCGTCTCCGCCGCCCGCTCGATGACGTCGGGACCGTCGGGGAGCCGTAGCACCGCGAAGTCGCGGATCTCTCGGCCCCACTGCGGCATCTCGCCGTGGTTGATCCGGTGGGCGTTGCGGACGATAGCGCTCTGCTCGGCCTGCCGGAACACCTCGTCGAGCCGCACCACCGGCACGGCGCCGCTGTCGATCACGTCACGCAGGATATTGCCCGGTCCCACCGATGGGAGCTGGTCGACATCGCCGACGAGCAGCAGGTGCGTCCCCGGCTCGATCGCTTTCAACAGTGTGTTGCAGAGTGCGACATCAAGCATCGAGGCCTCATCGACCACGACGAGGTCCGCCGGGAGCGGGTTTTCCTCGTTGAAGAAGGCGGTCCCGCCGGGCTGGAGCTTCAGGAGCCGGTGGATCGTCTTCGCCTCGCGCCCAGTCAGCTCCGCCATGCGCTTGGCGGCCCGGCCGGTCGGCGCGGCCAGGATGACCCGCGCGCGCTTGGCCCGCGCCAGCGTGACGACCGCGCGCAGGGTGGTGCTCTTCCCGGTTCCCGGCCCGCCGGTGAGGACGGTCACGCGCTCGGTGAGGGCGGTGCGCACGGCCGTGACCTGTTGCGCGGCCAGGGGTGGCATCCCCTGCGTCTGGTGGAGCCATTCGAAGGCACTGTCCCAATCGACGCTCTGGAACGCGGCCAGCCGATCGGCTTCGGCCGCGACGAGCCGGGCGAGCCGCCGCGCCACGGCGATCTCGGCGCCGCCGAGGGCGCTGAGGTAGACCGCCTCCACCCCGTCGCTCGCCTCGACGAACACGTCTCGCGCGGCGACGAGATCGGGGATCACGGCGTCCACCCGGGCCGCGTCGCAGCCGAGGAGCTCGGCGGCGGCCGTCACCAGCTCGTCACGTGGGAGATAGACGTGTCCGTCGCGGTCGGCGGCCTGGGACAGGACATAACGCACCCCCGCTTTGAGCCGCCCTGGGTCGTCGTGGGGGATACCGAGCGAGCGGCCGATGGTGTCGGCGGTCTTGAAGCCGATGCCCCAGACGTCGCGCGCGAGCCGGTAGGGGTCGGACTGGACGATGTGGAGGGCGTCGTCGCCGTACTCGCGGTAGATGCGGACCGCCAGCCCGGTGTGCACGCCGAGGCTCTGGAGCAGGACCATGACGTCCTTGATCGCCCGCTGCTCGGCCCAGGCGGCGATGATGGCCTTGATCCGCTTTGGTCCCAGCCCGTGCACTTCGCTCAGCCGCTCGGGCTGCTGGTCGATCACTCCGAGTGCCTCCGCCCCGAAGTGCTCGACGATGCGCCGCGCGGTGACCGGGCCGACACCCCGGATCAGCCCGGAGCCGAGGTACTTGCGGATGCCCTCCGTGGTTGCCGGGAGGATCGAGCGGAAGCCCGTCGCCTGGAATTGGCGCCCGTGCTGCGGGTGCGTGGTCCAGAAGCCGTCGAGGTGAAGTGTCTCGCCCGGGTTGACCCCGCCGAGCTGCCCGACCACGGTCACCTCGGCACCGCGCCGGGTGGTCACCTTCAAGACCGTATACCCGTTGGTCGGGTTCTGGTAGGTGATACGCTCGACGGTGCCTTCCAGCTCCGCCGTGGGGGAGGGTGGGGACGAGGACGTGATGGCCATGGTGCTCTCTTCTGGTGCTGGACCGGCGGCCGAAGGCGAGACGGCCTGTGCCCGGCCGGGTTTCCTGCCATAATTCTACCTGGTAGGGGCAGGACCCTGTCCGGCGGACGGCGGGTTCTCTGGCGTGGCGACGCGCAATCCGGTAGGCTTGCGTCGTGGTCCCGACCCCGTGTGTGCATGGTTCCAGCGTAAGGAACGCTCTGTGTGGATCGTCGTCCCGCTGATCCTTCTGATGTCGTGGCGAACGTGCCGCAGCCTCGGCCAGGCCATTAGCGAGACCGCGGCCTGGGCGGCCGGGTATCTCGGAACCGCGGGCGTTATCGTCATCGCGAACTGGGGCAACATCGACATTATCCGTGACCGGCCGGACAGTCCCGGCTCCGCGCTTGCCATCCTGGGCGGCTTCGTTGGTATGGGGATCAGCCGCTATCTCTGGAAGCGGCGCGGTGGGCATCTGAACCGGAAGCCGAACCGCTGGGTGCAGGCCATGTCCCGCTCCGTCCAGGCGATGCGCGCGACCCCGAGTGCCAACGGGAAAGCGGCTGCTCCGGCGCGCAAGGCGGCCCCGGCCAAACGGCCCGCCGCGACGTCCACGACTCCCGCCGCCAAGGCGAAGAGCACCACCACCGCGAAGCGGAGCACAGCGCCTCGCACCGGAGGGACCATCGAGTCGACGGCGCGCGAGCTGGGGCGGAACCCCAACGTGCGCAAGGCGGTGAATAACCGCTGGGTGCGCGGGTCGGTGCGTGCCATCGGCGCCATGCTCGAGCAGCCCGATCCGAAGAAGCGGCCGCAGCGGTAGCAGTGGCTCAATGCGTCGCGTACCGATTGCAGGCGCCGGCCGTGGCCGGCGCCGTACCGTGTCCGGCGCATCGTCTCCCACCGCGAAAACGGGGGCGAGGGCTGAGCGGCTGGTATAGTACCGGGCGGCATACGGTCGTCCCGGTAGGTGGAGGGAGTGAGGAGACCTGATGGATCGCGCAGAAGCCTGGCAGCTCGTCACCGAGTACACCACGCAGCCGCACCTCCTGCGCCACATGCTCGCGGTGGAAGCGGCGATGCGGGCCTATGCCGAACGCTTCGGTGAGGATCCCGACCTCTGGGGCCTGGTCGGACTGCTGCACGACTTCGACTACGAGCGCTACCCCGACATCAGCGTCGAGGGGCACCCGGTGGTCGGTGCGAAGATCCTGCGTGAGCGTGGCTGCCCGGAGGAGGTGGTCCGCGCGATTCTCGCCCACGCGGAGGACATCACCGGCGTCAAGCCCGAGAGCCTCATGGAGCGGACGCTGGTCGCGGTGGACGAGTTGACCGGCTTCCTCGTCGCCGTCGCGCTGGTCCGGCCGACCAAGAGCATCCTGGACGTTGAAGTCAAGAGCGTCCGGAAGAAGTGGAAGGTCAAGGAGTTCGCGGCGGCGGTCAACCGGCAGCAGATCGAGGAGGCGGCCGAGGCGATCGGCATGCCGCTCGACGAGCACATCCAGGTGGTTCTCGACGCCATGAAGGCCAACGCCGAAGCGCTCGGTCTTGAGCGGAAGGTGGCGTGAGGGCGGGGGTTATCCCTCACCCCCGGCCCCTCTCGGACGGAGACCACAAGGGGAGAGGGGGGACCTACGGAAAGCGCAACACGGTTGACGCATGACGGCTGACGGTTACTCGCCCGTCAGCGTGAGGAGCGCGGCGATCACCCGGTCGGTGTCGGCGAGGTCGGGGAGGACGACATCGGCTCCGGCGTCGCGTAGGGCGTCTTCCGGGTAGCGGCCGGTGGCCACGGCGAGGGCCGTGGCGCCGCCTACATGGGCGCAGCGCACGTCGTGCGGCGTGTCGCCGACGATGATGACCCGGTTGGACGGGAACGGCGTGCCGTAGTGCGCCTCGGCTCGCTTGACGGCGAGCGGCAGGAGGTCCGGGCGCTCCTCCACGTCCTCGTCACCGAAGGCACCGATGGGGAAGTAGTCAGCCAGGCCCAGGCGCCGGAACTTGATCTCGACGATCGGCCGGATACCACCGGTGAGCACGCCCAGGGCGAAGCGCGGATCGTCGGCGACCCGGTCGAGCAGCGGGCGGATGCCCGGGAGCAGGTCGTGATCGCCGCTGCGCCCGTCCCAGGCGGCGCGGTAGAACTCGGCCGCGGTTTGGAAGATGGTGGCGAGGGAGTCCTCCGGCACCGTGGGTTCGAGCCCGGCGGCGGCCAGGACGCCCCGCACGAGCTGGCGCTCCAGCTTTCCGTCCAGGTCGAGGTCGAGGATGCTGACATGAGCCGCGGCAGGGAAGACCGTGTGGATGCCGCGGTCGATCGCCGCGACGTGTGCCGGGTCGCCCCGCTCAATGAGGGTGCCGTCGACGTCGAACAGCACCAACCGCCGCGTCACGTGCCCGTCCTGCTTCCGTTCCCGCGGTGCGGGTGTTCGCTGCTGCGTGGCGGCCAACTGCTGCAGGCCAGCACGATGTCGTCTCCCCGGTACCAGTGCTCGCGGACCGCACCGACGAGGTAGAGCGAGCCGGTGGCCACGATCTCGTCGTCGGGCGTCGCGCGCTCCAGGGCGGCCACGATCGCATCGCGCGGCTCGGGTACCACGTTGGCCGGCGTGCCTGCCGCTATGATGGCGTCTGCCAGGACCCGGGCATCGGCCGCGGCGCGCTGCGTCGCCACCGGGGTGGTTACGATGACCTCGTCCGCCGCCTGGGCGACGAGGGTCGCGTTGGTCAGATAGTCGTGGCTGTCGAGCGAGCCGAACACCACGATGCGGCGGCGCGGGCGCCCGAGGCGATCGAGGTTGCGCGTCAGCGACTCCATTTTCTCCGGGTTGTGCGCGCCGTCGAGGACGACGCGGGGGTGCTCCTGGACGACCTCCATGCGCCCCGGGAAGCGGGTGGCGGCGAGCCCGGCCGCGATCGCGGCATCGTCGATCGGGCCGCGCGGGAGATCCCGGAGCGCGCGGGCTGCCGCGATCGCCGCCGCGGCGTTGGCACCCTGAAACTCACCCGGCATCGGCACGTGGAACACCGTGCCGCTGGGGATGTCGAGCACCTGGGTGCCGCTCGCGTCGCTGGCGAGGACGCGAAAGTCACGGTCGGGTACCAGGTGTGTCAGCGGCGCGTCCTGCTCGGTCGCTTCGCGTCGGATCTCCTCGAGCGCGGCCGGGTCGTCCACTGTGGTGATCGCCGGGCGGCCTGGCTTGATGATCCCCGCCTTGTGCCAGGCGATCTCGGGGATCGTGTGCCCGAGGGTCGCGACATGGTCGATGCCGACCGAGGTGATGACGGCCACATCGGAGAAGACGACGTTGGTCAGGTCGAAGCGCCCCCCGGCGCCGACTTCAATCACCGCCCACTCGACGCGCTCCTGGGCGAAGGCCCACAACACCAGGGACAGCCAGAACTCGCCGTAGGTCAGGCGCTCGCCGCCGGCCCGCGTCCACTCCTCCATCGCAGCGGCGATATGCTCGACGTAGTCGGCGAAGCGGTCCCCGCTGATGAGCCGCCCGTCGATCTGCAGCTTCTCGGTTTCGACCTGGAGATAGGGCGAAATGTGCAGCCCGGTGTGGTAGCCGGCCGCGTGCAGGACCCCGGCCAGCATGGCGGCGGTGGAGCCCTTTCCGGACGTGCCGCCGATATGCGCAATGCGGTACTGCTCCTGCGGGTTGCCGAGGACGGACAGGAAGGCGCGGAGCCGGTCCATGCGGGCGCGCGCTCGCGCCCGCACCTCCTCCATCGGCGTCCCCGGTGCCGGGGTCGGTGGGGCCTGGATCAACCCGTTGATGAAGCCGGCTGCCCAGTGATAACGGGTCAGCACCGTGTCACCGGACGCCGTCATGGTGTGTCCCTCGCACTTCTCTGCCGTCGCTTGCCCGTCGCGCCGGGCCGCGCGACAATTCTAGCAGTCGGGCAGAATCAGCAGACGTGTTCGGTGCTGCTACATTGCTGACGACCATTGGGGGCGGCCGCTCGGGTACCGTTCACGTGGTCGCCGGCGCGGGAGTTCACAGCGATGCACCAGAGCGACGACCCTCGACCCACCGGCTGGGACGCCACCCGCCGAACTGCGTTCCTCCCCGCAGTGCGCCTGTTCCGCGAGCTGCCACCCGAGGCGCTGGCCGCGATCGGGCACCGCCTGCGACCGCGGATGGTCGAGGAAGGAGAGTTCGTCTTCCTCGCGGGAACGCCTGCGGCGCACGTCAGCCTCCTGGCCGAAGGGCGCATCAAGATCATCAAGGAGACGGAGGACGGGCGTGAGGTCATCCTCCGGATGATCCAACCGGGGGACATCTTCGGTGGCGCCGGTCTCTGGGGTGAGGTGGTCTACCCGGCGAGCGCCGTCGCACTGGACGCTGGGGTCGTCCTGCAGATGCCGGTCGGCGATTTCTCGGCGCTGATCGGTGAACATCCGGAGGTCGCCCTGGCGGTGATCCGGGAACTGGCGCAGCGGCTTCGGGAGGCGGAAGCGCGCATCAGCGAGCTGCAGACCGAGCGGGCCGAGCGCCGCATCGCGCGGGCGCTGCTACGCCTTGCCAGCAAGACGGGCGTGCAGACCGATGAAGGGGTGGAGATCGGGCTGCCGCTGACGCGCCAGGATCTGGCCGAGCTGGCGGGGACCACGCTGAGCACGGCCAGCCGCACGCTGAGCGCCTGGGACCGTGCCGGACTGATCATCGCGGGGCGGGAGCGCGTGGTCATCCGTGAGATGCACCGGTTGGTCGCCCTGGCGGAGGATTTGCACGAACTGGAGGGCGGGTAAGCCGGGTAGCGGGGCCTCCTTGCGCCAGCGCAAAGACGTTTCGCGCGCGGCGTGTCAACCTGTCGGCGACCGCGGCATACGTCGTGGGCGTACCCGGGTTGGAGTGTGACATGAGACCGGTTGACGCCTCGCTGATCGGTCCCGACACCAACGTGGATGCCCTGCTCGACCGGTTCCCGGAGGCGGCGGCCGTCTTCCTTCGCCGCCGGATGCACTGCGTCGGTTGCAGCATGGCGCGCTTCGAGACTGTCGCCGAGGTGTGCGCCATCTACCAGCAGCCGCTGCAGGCGATGTTGGCGGACTTGAACGCGACCGTGCGCGGCGGGTCGCCCGCCGGTTGAGCGAACGGTCGCCGGTGGCTTACGGCGACCGAGGGCACAGGTCGCGGTCAGGAGTTTGCGGGATCAGTGGCCAGGGCGCCGGGAAGCGGTGTCGAACGAGCTGAACAGGGGAGGTCATGACCTACGTCATTGCGGAGCCCTGCATCGGTGTGAAGGACGCCTCGTGCGTCGAGGTCTGCCCGGTAGACTGCATCCACTCCGATGACGAGGCCGAGCAGTACTACATCGATCCGGACGAGTGCATCGACTGCGGTGTGTGCGCCGAGGTCTGCCCAGTGGAGGCCATCTTCTTCGAGGACGACCTGCCCGAGCAGTGGGCCGACTTCCTGCGCATCAACCGCGAGTACTTCCAGAAGTAAGCGAAGGCCCGCACGCCCCGGCCTCGTCTCCACGGGTTGGAGACGTAGGCCGGGGGTGAGGACCGATCGACGACCCCGGACGCGCGCACGGCACTTGAGCAAGGGGAGGTCGCCATGACGCAGCCAGCGGTCTCGCTTGAACGGCGACAGCCGTCGCTCGGTTCCACCATCTGGAGCTGGATTACGACGGTTGACCACAAGCGCATCGGGATCCTCTATCTCTTCACCGCGCTGTCGTTCTTCTTCGTGGCGGGCGCATTCGCACTCGTCATCCGGGCACAACTGGCCGTGCCGGAGAACAACCTCGTCACCCCGGACGCATACAACCAGATCTTCACCATGCACGGCCTGATGATGATCTTCCTGGTGGCGATGCCGCTCAATGCTGCCTTCTTCAATATCCTGGTCCCGCTCATGATCGGCGCGCGCGACGTCGCCTTCCCCCGGCTCAACGCCTTCAGTTACTGGGCGTATCTGTTCGGATCGATCCTGCTGCTCATCAGTTTGCCCCTGGGGGAAGCGCCGAACGCCGGCTGGTTCGCCTACGCCAACCTGACCACCGACACCTTCTCGCCCGGCCGTAACCTCGACTTCTACATGATGAGTCTCCAAGTGCTGGGCGTCTCCTCGCTGGCGTCGGCGCTCAACTTCTTCGTGACCATCGTCAATATGCGGGCGCCGGGGATGTCGATGCTGCGGATGCCCCTCTTCGTCTGGATGACCTTCATCACCTCGGTCTTGATGCTGCTCGCGTTCCCGCCGCTGACGATCGGTCTGGTGGAATTGATGTTCGATCGCTACTACGGCGGCACCTTCTTCGAGCCGTCGGCCGGTGGTGACCCGGTCCTGTGGCAGCACCTCTTCTGGATCTTCGGCCACCCGGAGGTCTACATCCTGATCCTGCCCGCCTTCGGGGTCATCTCGGAGATCCTCCCGACGTTCTCGCGCAAGCCACTCTTCGGCTATCCGTTCATGGTCTACTCCGGCATCGCGATCGCGCTCCTGTCCTTCGGTGTCTGGGCGCACCACATGTTTGCCGTCGGGCTCGGACCGGTGCCCAACTCGGTGTTCGGCACGACAACGATGCTGATCGCGATCCCCACCGGGGTGAAGATCTTCAACTGGCTGGGGACGCTCTGGGGCGGCTCAATCCGCATCTCCACGCCGCTGTTGTTCGCGGTGGGGTTCGTCGGCATGTTCACGATCGGCGGCATCTCGGGTGTGATGCACGCCTCGGTGCCGGTCGACTATTGGCAGACCGACACCTACTTCGTCGTCGCGCACTTCCACTACGTGCTCTTCGGCGGCACGATCATGGCCCTCTTGGGCGGCATCTACTACTGGTTCCCCAAGATCTTCGGGCGGATGCTGAACGACCGGCTGGGGCAGGTGCACTTCTGGCTGACGCTGATCTTCTTCAACGTCACCTTCTTCCCGATGCACCTGCTGGGTGTCGAAGGCATGCCGCGCCGCATCTTCACCTATGCCCCTGGGATGGGGTGGGATCTGTGGAACATGGTCGAGACGGTCGGGGCGTTCGGCCTCGGGCTCTCGATGCTCCTCCTAGTCGTCAACGTCGTCACGTCCCTGCGCTCGGGCAAGCGCGCGGAGGCCGACCCGTGGGACGGCCGCACGCTGGAGTGGTCGATCCCCTCGCCGCCGCCCGAGTACAACTTCGCCGAGATCCCGGAGGTGCGTGCGCGTGACGATTGGTGGCGGCGGAAGCGGGAGATCGCCGATGGGTCGGCCCAGCCACCGGCGACGCAGCCGAAGACGCCGATCGTTCTGCCGCTGCCGTCCTACTTCCCGCTGCTGGCTGCGCTTTCGCTGACCATCGCGGCGGGGGGGATGGTGTGGCAGGTCTACCCGGTGGTCGGCGTCGGCCTGGCGCTGCTCCTCATCAGCGTGGTCGCCTGGGCGCTGGAGCCAAATCACCCCACCGGGCCGGCGCACCCGGCTCCCCAGCCGCAGTCCGGTTCCCAGCCGATCCAGCAGCCGACGAGCGACTGACCCGCCGCGCTGTGCGAGAATCGAGGACCGGGCCGATTTGGCCCGGTCCTCCGGTGTTGTGCGCAAAGCCAGGGAAGGAGTCGGGATGGGTGCGCGCGTCGAATCGGTCAGCTTCACGATCGAGCCGCTGGCGCCGTTCCGGCTCGACCTGACGGTCTGGGTCCTGCGCCGCCGGCCCGACTACGTGGTGGATCGCTGGGACGGCCGGACGTATCGGCGGGTGCTCCCGCTGAACGGCCAGCCCATCGAGGTGGCTGTGACGCAGATCGGACCGATGGAGACTCCGTGCTTGCACGTCGTCGCGTCCGGACCCGGCGCCGGGGACGAGGTGGTTCCAGCGCTCCGACGGACGCTCATGCGCATGTTGGGTACGGAGGTGGACCTGAGCGGTTTCACGCGGCTGGCCGCGGGCGACCCGGCGCTCGCCGAGCTTGCCACCCGCCTGCGGGGCGCGAAACCCACCCGCTATCCCACGGTATACGAGGCGCTGGTCAATGCCATCGCCTGCCAGCAGATCACGCTGACCTTTGGCCTGCGCATCCTGTCGCGCCTGGCGCAGGAATGTGGGATGACCATTCAGCGCGACGGCGAGACCCACGTCGCCTTCCCCCGCCCTGAGGACGTGCTGACGGTGAGCCCGGACCGCCTGCGCGAACTGGGCTTCAGCCGGCAGAAGGCGCGGGCGGTGCTGGAGCTGTCGGAGCGCCTGGTCGACGGATCGCTCGATCTGGAATCTCTGGAGGGCCTGCCGGACGATGCGGCGATGGAGCGGCTGCTCGCACTGCGCGGAGTCGGCCGCTGGACGGCCGAGTACGTCCTGCTGCGTGGGCTGGGGCGGGTGCACATCTTCCCGGGCGATGACGTCGGCGGCCGGAACAACCTCCGTCGCTGGCTCGGCATCGAGGAGGCGCTCGACTACGACGGCGTGCAGCGCGTGCTCGGAGCCTGGCGCGACTACGGCGGGCTCCTGTACTTCTACCTGCTCCTGTCCCGAATCGCCGAAGCGGGCCATGTGGAGCTGGATGGTCCGCGGGATACGGGATGACGCCCTCGTGCGTGTCGTCCTGAGCGGTGCCGGGCCCACGCTGGGATGGTGGGCTGCTTGCGGGTGTTCCGGGGTCGATTCGGCAGCGTTGATGCGACGAGCTAGGCGAGTTTGAGACGCGAGGCGCGGGATCCATGAGCGACTCGACCCGGGTGCTCACCATCGGCCATTCGACGCGGTCGGTCGCGGAGTTGATCGACCTGCTGCGGGAGAACGGCGTGACCCGGCTGGTCGATGTGCGCACCGTGCCTCGGTCGCGCAAGAACCCGCAGTTCAACCGCGAGACGCTCCCCGAGGCGCTGGCGGAGGCCGGTATTGCGTACACGCACATGGCGGCACTCGGCGGGCTGCGGCGAGCGCGAGCCGACTCACCGAACACCGGGTGGCGCAACGCTTCCTTCCGCGGCTTCGCCGACTACATGCAGACACCGGACTTCGCCGCGGCGCTCGACGAGCTGATCGACCTCGCCAGCAGCGACCGGATCGCCATCATGTGTGCCGAGGCGGTCCCCTGGCGCTGCCACCGGTCGCTCATCGCCGATGCGCTCACCGTGCGCGGCATCCCCGTCGCGCACATCATGGGTCCGCGCTCGACCCAGCCACATCGCATGACCCCCTTCGCCGTCGTCGACGGTACCGACATCACCTATCCCCCAGAGGAACCCACGAGCCAGGAATGACCCTGCCGGTGGTGGGGTCTGCGCGGTCTCCATTTGCGCCAGCGCAAAGACGCGCCGGGCGGTCTTCGGCATAGTCGGATGTAGCTGGGCGGTAGGCCCGGCGCGACGCGGCAAAGGGAGGGTACGACCTGGTGAGTGACCCGGCGGTGACGTCGTTCCTGCTCAACCCGGAGACGGTTCTGGCGGCGCTCTATGAGGTCTACGACCCGGAGCTGGGGGTCAACGTCGTCGACCTCGGGCTCGTGTACGGCGTGCAGGTCGAAGGGCGCCAGGTGCGCGTGACGATGACGTTGACCACGCCCGGGTGCCCGCTGCATGACAGCATCGCGACGGCGGTTGAGGAGGCGGTGCGGACCTACGCGCCGGGCGTGCAGGATGTCGTGGTCGATCTCGTGTGGGACCCGCCCTGGGGGCCGGAGATGATCACGCCAGCGGGGCTCCGGGAACTGGGCTGGGAATAGGGGAGCGGTCGCGCATGAGTGAGACGGCACCGGAGCCGATCCTGGCCTCCTGGAAGGTGAGTGAGGTCATCAGCCGATACCCACACCTGGTGGACGAGCTGGTGAAGTTGAACCCCACCTTCCGCCTGCTGCGCAACCCGGTCATGCGGCGCGTCCAAAGCCGGCTGGTGACGGTGGCGCAAGCCGCGGCCATCGGCGGCATGGAGCCGGCTGAGCTGGTGCGGGCGCTGAACCACGCCATCGGGATCGAAGTTCCCGAAGAGCAGCCGGCGGGACAAACGGACGCTGCAACGACCGAGGACGTGCCACCCTGGGTCGGGAGCGCACCGATCGACGCCGAGGTCGACGCCCGGCCGATGCAGCGGGAGGGGCGGGAGCCGTTTAGCGCGATCATGGCCGCCGCGCGCCGCGTCGCGCCGGGGCACGCGTTCCGCCTCTGGAACACGTTCGAGCCGGTTCCGCTCTACGACGTGCTCGGGCAGCGCGGCTTCGTCCACTACGCCCGGCAGCACGGCCCGGAGGACTGGGAGATCCTCTTCTTCTACGCCGGCGGGCGGGCGCGTGAGGCGACGACCCCGGCGGCGCAGCCGCGGCCGGCTGCGCCGGCGCTGGATTGGGAATCCCCGAGTGCGACGGTGACGATCGATGTGAGCGATCTGGTGCCGCCGGAGCCGATGATTCGGATCCTGGAGGCGCTCGAAGCGCTGCCGGCAGGTGGCACCCTGCTGGTGCACCACGTCAGGCGGCCGATGCACCTCTACCCCCGGCTCGACGCGCTCGGCTACCGGCATGAGACGCGCGAGCTCGGTCCGGGGCGGGTTGAGGTGCTGATCGAGAAGACCACCGGCGCGGAGGAACGGTGATGCGCCCCGGGGGTGGAATCAGCAGCGCGCACGCGCCGGACCTCGATCTCCCCGCGCGCTTCATGGTGCTCGGCATGGTCGACCTCCTCGCCGTGGCAGTGCTGGCGCCGTTCGCCGTCCCGCTCTTCGCGGGGAGCTTCAGCGATCTGCGTCTGCTCGCCTTCGTGCACCTCAACACCCTCGGGGTGGTCGCCGCGGTGATCCTCGGCGCCACGTACCAGCTTGTGCCGGTCGTCTTGCAGACGCCGTTAGCGTCGGTCCGTGTGGGGCGGCTCTCCTTTTGGGCGTTCCTGGTCGGGCTGTCGTTCTTGCTGCCGGGGCTCCTGACGCTGCGGCACTGGGCGATGGGGACGGGCGCGACCCTCTTGGTCGTTGCGTTCCTCCTCTACATCGGGGTGGTCGGCACGACGCTGCGGCGAGCGCAGCGCTGGGACGTCGTGGCCTGGCATCTGGCCGTGGCGCTGGTGGGGCTCGCAGGAGGCATCTTCGCCGGGCTGCTGCTGGCGGGCAGCAAGGGAAACGGCTTCCTTGGCGCGATGACCTACCCGCTCCTGGGCGCCCATGTCACCTTCCTGCTTGCGGCCTGGGTGCCGGTGCTGCTGGCCGGCGTCGCCTACCGGCTGGTGGGGATGTTCACGCTGGCCGAGGATGCCCTGTGGCGCCCGGCAGCATGGGCCGGATTGGTCCTGATGACGGGCGGCGCCTGGTTGCTGATCGCGGCGTTTCTGCTCCGCACGGACCCCGTGGTTCGCCTCGTAGCGGCACTCGCGATCGCCGCCGGGCAGATCCTCTTCGCCGCGCAGTTGGTGCACCTCTACCGGGCGCGGCGGCGCCGGGGATTCGACGTGCACATCCCCTTCGCGCTCGTCTCGGCTGGGGGCGGGACGGCGGCGGCGCTGCTCCTGGTGGCCGGGATGGCGCTCGGGCTGCGGCCGTCGTCGGCGCTGTGGGTGGCTGTGGTGTGGCTGACGCTGGGTGGGCTGGCCGAGACGGCGATCCAGGGCTTCTTCTACAAGATCGCCACGTTCCTCGTCTGGCTCCACCGGTACGCGCCGCTCGCCGGGCGCCAGCGTGTGCCGCGCCTGGAGGAGATGTACTACCGCCGTCTGGCCGTCGCCGGGTGGCTGCTCTGGACGGCCGGGTTGGCCCTGTCGCTCGCGGTTGCCCCGCTCGGGAACGCGGCGCTGGGGCGCATCGCGGGGATGGTGCTGGCCGCGGGCCTGGCTTGCTTCCTGATCAACGTGGGCCGGATCGCGGGCCACGGACTGTCGAACGTGACCGTGTGGTTTCGACGGACGCCGACCCCACGGGTGGGGTCGGGTGCGACTGAGGATGGAGTGGTATCGTGACGGTGAATACGCCTGACACCCCGGAGACCGTGACGCTCGACGTGCGCGAGATCACGCCGCGCGAGCGGCACGCGCTGATCTTCCGGCAGTTCCTCGATCTGGCGCCCGGCGAGAGCATGCGCCTGGTCAACGACCACGACCCCAAACCGCTCTATTACCAGCTCATGGCGGAGTACCCTGGCCAGGCAGGCTGGGAGTACGTCGAATCCGGACCCGAGGTGTGGCAGGTCCGGATCACGAGGCTCACCCGCTGATCTCCGGGCCACGCGCCGTGACACCCGCGGCGGCGCGTGGCTCCCCACCCCACTACCCTCTCTCTGTGACTTAAACAAAACACCC
>NZ_JADGHZ010000316.1 GCF_019683595.1 Sphaerobacter sp.
TCGGCGGGGCCGGTGTGGGGGGGGGGGGGGCGGGGTGGGGGCGGCCCCCCCCCCCCCGCTTCCCAATCCCACCACCCATTCCGCCCGCCAGATCACCTTGCGCTCATCCCTGGTCGCAAGACGTGCTGAGACGATATGCAGTCGGGGCTCCAACCTGCTCAGCTACTAGACATTTCGGGTTCGTCAAGCCGATTCGGCAATCCCTGTCTTGACAGCCCAGCACAGCACTGCCTACAATCTCCGCGTCTGGCACAGGGCATCGTGACGCACACCAACGGACCAAGGTCCCTACAGGTTAGTCCGTAGCAGCGGTACACGCAGCGGAGCGCACAACGCGGCGGTGACAACCGGGCATTCCGGCGGCGGTGCGTGGTTGCCCAGCGCAGGCAGAGGAGGAGTCGGCCCCCCGGGGTCCAACGGGGGATGTTCGGGCGTCTGGCACGCGCCTGAGGAGGAGATGTAATGCAGAAGGGCTCCGAGGAACTTCGCCAATTGTTGGCCGATGCATTGGACGGGAAACAGAGCCGGCGCGAGATCCTGCGCCGCGCCGCGGCAATGGGGATCAGCGCCCCGGTCTTTGGCGCGCTCCTGGCTGCCTGTGGCGGCGGTGACGAGTCGTCGGATTCCGGCAGTTCCGATTCCGGTTCCGGCTCCGGCGGCGGCAGCCAGACGACAACGCCGTCGAGCGGGGGCAGCAGCACGCCGACCGGATCGAGCGGTGACAGCGGCAGCTCGGGTGGCGGCGACATCCCCGAGGAAGTGGTCATCATGCAGGGCGTCGACGCCAACACGCTCGACCCGCTCCTGCGCAACGCCACACCCGAGTTCAACATCAACGTCCACATCTTCGATATGTTCACCAAGCGGAACCCGAAGACGCTTGAGGTCGAGCCGAACATCGTCACCGAGTGGAAGACGATCGACGACCTGACCTGGGAGTTCAAGCTCGTCGAGGGCGCGACGTTCCACAACGGCGACCCGGTCAACGCCGACGCCGCGATCTACTCCTTCGAGCGCTGCGCCAAGGGCAAGATCGGGGAGCAGCCGGTCGTGCAGGCCCTGACCCGCCTCATCGGCTACGAGTCGGCCGAGAAGATCGACGACTACACCTTCCGGGTCAAGACCTCGAAGCCGGCGGCTATCTTCCCCGACCTGCTGACGTCGTTCGAGATCGTCCCGCCGAGCGTGTACACCGACGCCGACGCGGACGCCATCGCCAAGGTGCAGCGCGAGCCGGTCGGCTCCGGCCCGTACAAGCTGGTCGAGTGGGTCAAGGACGACCACATCACGCTGGAAGCCTTCGAGAACTACTGGGGACCGAAGCCCAAGGTCAAGCGGGTCATCTTCCGCCCGGTGCCCGAGCTGTCGTCGCGGGTGGTGGCCCTGCAGAACGGCGAGGCCAACATCATCGTCAACGTGGCGCCCGATCTCGTGCCGCAGTTGGACGCGGGCGAGAACACCCGGGTGTCCCAGGTCACCGGCGGCCGCATCATCTTCATCGGTATCCGCTGCGACAAGCCGCCGTTTGACGACAAGCGCGTCCGCCAGGCGCTGAATTACGCGGTCGACTTCGATTCGATCCGAACCGCGCTGCTCAACGGCGCCGGCGAGCGGGCGGCGACGATCGTCAACCCGCCGCACCAGAACCCGAACCTCAAGCCCTACCCGTACGACCCGGAGCGGGCCCGCGCGCTCCTGAAGGAGGCCGGCGTCCCCGAGGGCTTCGAGGTGACGATGGACGCCCCGAGCGGCCGCTACATCAAGGATGCGGAGATGGCGCAGGCCATCGCCCAGAACTTCGAGGATATCGGCCTGAAGATCAACCTCCGCGTGCTGGAGTGGTCGGTCTACGCCGGGGAATTGCTGCCGTCGGGCAACCCCGACCCGCTCTTCTTCCTGGGGCTGGGCGCGCCGTTCACCGGCGAGCAGGAGATCTTCTACGTCCACCCGGACTACTCGCTGAACTACACCTTCTGGCAGAACGACACGTTCGTTGCCAAGTTCGCCGAGTTGAACCAAACGATCGACCCGGACAAGCGGCAGCAACTCATGAACGAGCTGCAGGAGATCATCTACGACGAGTGCCCGTGGGTGCCGCTCTGGCACCAGGTGGACTTCTACGGGGTGACCAAGACCTTCCCGTGGGAGGCCCGGCCCGACGAGCAGATCTTCGTCGGCGACGTGGGTATCTAGCCAGCCGTAGGCGAGGAGGCCCCCGCCCCCCCCCCCCCACCGGCCGCGGCCCCGGGCCGGGGGGGGTGCAGTGCGGCCCCGCGGTGTGGG
>NZ_JADGHZ010000082.1 GCF_019683595.1 Sphaerobacter sp.
CTAACCCCCTCTCCCAACTTTGGGAGAGGGGGAATGGGATGACGAAACACTCCCCTCTCCCAAGGTTGGGAGAGGGGCCGGGGGTGAGGGTCGCTTCTTGCCTCACTCGCTGCCGATGAGGTCTTCGATGGAGCGGAGGCCTTCGCGGTCGAGGTAGGTGACGAGGTCGCGGAGGATGGCGCCGGGGAGGGCGGGGCCGCCGTAGACGAAGGCGGTGTACATCTGGACCAGGCAGGCACCGGCACGCATCCGCTCGATGACGTCGGCGGCGCTGCTGATGCCGCCGACACCGATGATCGCGAGCCGGTCGCCCGCGCGGCGCCGAACCTCACGGACGAGCGCGGTGGCGCGGGCGCGGAGCGGCGGCCCGCTCAGCCCGCCCGGGACGTCCGGCACCGGCCCCTGCAGCCCGCTCCGGTCGACGGTGGTGTTGCAGACGACGACGCCGGCCGCGCCCCCCTCGATCGCCCCGGCGAGGACGTCGTCGAGCCCGGCGTCGTCGAGGTCGGGCGCGATCTTCACCAGCACCGGGTGGGGGTGGCGGCGGTGCAGTGCGGCGGCGCGGGCGTTCGCCTCGCCGACGGCCCGGAGGATCTCCACCAGCGCCGTGCGCTGTTGCAGGTCGCGCAGGCCGGGGGTGTTGGGCGAGCTGACGTTGACGACGACGTAGTTCGCCACGTCCCAGAGCGCGTTCAGCACGTCCACGTAGTCCCTGGCGGCGCACTCGGGTGGTGTGTCGCGGTTCTTCCCGAGGTTGATGCCGACGACGCCGGGGAAGCGCCGGCCGACCAGCCGAGCACGGACGGCCGCCGCGCCCTCACTGGGGAACCCCATGGCGTTGATGAGGGCCCGGTCCTGCGGCAGGCGCCAGACGCGAGGCGACGGGTTGCCGGGCTGCGGACGCGGGGTGACGGTGCCGACCTCGACCGCGCCGAACCCGAGCGCCAGGAGGGCACCGACCGCCTGGGCGTCCTTGTCCAACCCAGCGGCGACACCGAGCGGGTTGCGGAACGTCAGGCCGAAGCGCTGCACGCGGAGCCGCTCATCGGCGGGGCCGGCAAGCCGACCCAGGAGCGCCGTCCCACCCGGCATTCGGTCCGCATCGCGCAGCAGCCGGAGCGCCAGGTGATGTGCGCGCTCCGGGTCCATGCGCTGCAGCAGCGCCGGGTAGAGGACCGCTCGGTACAGCCGCTCCATACTGGTGGACTCCTTCGGCGTCATGCGTCATACGTCATGCGTGTTGCGTGTTGCGTGATGCGTGTCGCGTGGTCCGTTAGCTTGGGTTCGGACTCGCCATGACGAACCACGAACCACGGAACACGCAACACGGTACACGCATCACGCACCAGTATGACGCATGACGGGTGACGTATGACGTGTGACGTCTCGGATTCCCCTACCCCGTCTCACAGACCCAGGCGCGCGGCCCGCCGGGCCGCTCGGGGTGCCATCACTGGTTGCCGCTGGGGTAGGAGATCTCGTAGCCGGTGCCGCGACGGGGGATGGCGAGCGCGACGAGGCGCTGGGTGCCGTCCAGCTCGGCGCGCAGCGTTGCCTGCGCGGCGCGGACCTGCTCCCGGTCGATCCCCTCCTCCGGCACGCTCAGGGTGATGTAGACGGAGTCGGGGTCCAGGTCCACGTACTCGGCGGCGACGGGGTCGTCCGTCCAGGGCTGGAGTGCCGTGGTCAGGTCGAGGCTGGGCGGGGGCATGATCTCGACCCCGACCAGCCGGCCGCCCTCGCCGACGTCGACGTACCCCGGCAGATCGACCGTCCGGCTGGGCTCCCCCGGCTCGCGATCGAGCGACAGGCGCAGGGCGTTGGTGGTCGGGTCGTAGGTGAGACGCATGGTGTGTCCTTATGTCCAGTGGCGAGGGCCGGGTCGCGCTAGTTGCGCGGCGCGGTCAGGCCGATGCGGGCGTCGGCATCGTAGGCGGCGAGCCGGCTCCGGTTGCAGCGGACGCGGACGCGGGTGCCCGGCGCCAGATCGACGTGCGACGGCTGGTTTGACAGGAGCTGGACGCCGCACGGGAGCTGCACGAGATAGGTGTACTCCGCGCCGTTGAACGTGCGCGAGGTGATGACGGCGATTCCCTCAGGATCCTCCTCCAGGCTGACGTCGCGCGGGCGGATCAGGAGCTCCACGAGTTGCGGCCCGGCCGGGTGCTCGAGCCCGAAGCGGCCGAGATCCGACTCGGCCACGTCCCCGGCGACGCGGGCCGGGACGAACGTGCCCTGTCCGACGAAGCGGGCGACGGCGCGGGTCGCCGGGAAGTGGTAGACCACGTCCGGCGTGTCGATCTGCTCCACGCGGCCCTGGAGCATCACCGCGACGCGGTCCGCCACGGTCATAGCTTCCTGCTGGTCGTGCGTCACCAGGATGGCGGTCGTCTCGGTCGCCTTGAGCAGGGAGCGCACCTCGGCGCGCATCTGGGTGCGCAATTCGGTGTCGAGGTTGGAGAAGGGCTCGTCGAGCAGCAGCACATGCGGGCGCGGCGCCAGGGCGCGGGCGATCGCCACGCGCTGCTGCTGGCCGCCCGAGAGCTGGTGCGGGTAACGATGGGCGACGCCTTCGAGGCCGGTCAGCGCCAGCAGGTCACTTACGCGCGAGCGGCGCTCGGCCGACGAGAGGTGCCCGAGGCCGAAGGCGATGTTGTCGGCCACGCTCAGGTGCGGGAAGAGGGCGTAGTCCTGGAAGACCATGCCGACGCCGCGGCGCTCCGGAGGCACGAAGGTGCCGTTCCCGTCGGCGACGCAGCGCCCGGCGATGGCGATGACCCCGGTGTCGGGGCGCTCAAAGCCCGCGATCAGCCGCAGCGTCGTGGTCTTGCCGCACCCGCTGGGGCCGAGCAGTGCCACGATCTCACCCGGCGCGATGGCGACACTCACCTCGCGGACCGCCGGCTCGGCGGCGCCCGGGAAGCGCTTACTGACGTGTGTCAGCTCGATCGCCGCGTGCATACCTCTCCCCCGCCTGTCTGCCGGTCACCGCCGGGCGACCGGTCCAGGTTCAGTCTACCATCCAGGCAGCGTCCCTCACGCCGGATCCCGCTCCCAAGATGAGAAAAGTGAAGAGACCCATCGTCGTATTCCCCTCCTCCCCACCTTGGGAGAGGGGGGCCAGGGAGTGAGGGCCGACGCGCGCACGTTCGAATCACTCATCGCTCTTGCCCTCGCGCCAGGCGGTGACGGCCATCGGGACGGCCGAGAGCAGGATCAGCAGCAGGGCCGGCGCGGCGGCCTGTGCCCAGAAGCCCCCGGCGGTCGCGCTCCAGACCTGCGTCGCCAACGTGTCGAAACCGGTCGGGCGCAGCAGCAGTGTCGCCGGAAGTTCCTTCATCACCGTCAGGAAGATGAGCGCCCCGGCGCTCAGGATGCCGGGGTAGGTCAGCGGCGCGGTGACGCGCAGCCAGACGCGTGGCGGGGAGTGGCCGAGGCTGCGGGCGGCTTCCTCGACGCGCGGGCTGACCTGTAGCAGCGCGGCGCGCAGAGTGGCGAGCGCCTGGGGCAGGAAGCGAATGATGTAGGCCACGAGCAGGATGCCGAGCGTCTGGTAGAGCCACGGCGCGTAGCGGGCGCCGAAGAAGACGAGCGCGAGCGCCACGACGATGCCCGGCAGGGCGTAGCCGAGATAGCTGAGCCGTTCGAGGACCCGGCTGAGCGTGCTCGGGTGGCGCACGGCCATGAGCGCGATCGGCGCCGCCGCCAGCACGGCGACCACGGCCGCGGCCAGGGACACGGACACCGAGCTGAGCGCCGCGGACCAGACCAGCCAGAGCGGCTCGCCGGCGCGCAGCCCCCGGATCAGCCAGTGGATGATCACACCGATCGGGATCAGGAGCGTGACGCTGACGATCGCGGCACAGTAGGCCAGCGCCAGCGGCGTCCAGCGGCCCAGGCGCACGCGGGTCGGCGGGCGGCTGACGCCCACGGTGCTGCGGTGGTAGCGGGCACGGCCACGGGCGCGCGCCTCCAGCGCCAGCACCACCCCGGTCATGGCGACGAGGACGAGAGCCAACCCCGCGGCCAGGGAGCGGTCGAAGGCGCCGCGGTACTGGTTGTAGATGGCGCGCGTAAAGACGTCGTAGCGCAGCAGCGAGACGGCGCCGAAGTCGCCCAGGACGTAGAGCGCGACGAGCAGCGATCCGGCCAGCAGGGCCGGGCGCAGGAGCGGCACGGTCACCCGCCGGAAGCTCTCCCACGGGCCGAGCCCCAGCGAGCGGGCCGCCTCCTCCAGGGCCGGGTCGAGCTGGGCCATCGCCGAGCGGACCGCCAGAAGGACGTAGGGATAGCTCAGGAGCGTCAGCGTCAGCCAGGCGCCGAAGAAGCCGTAGATCTCCGGCAGCCGCTCGATGCCGAAGATGACCTCCAGCACTCCCTGGAGTGCCCCGCGCGGCCCGAGCGCGGCGATGAGGACGTAGCCCCCAACGTAGCTCGGGATCACCAGCGGCAGCGCGGTGAGGACCGTCCAGATGCGCCGGCCCGGCAGATCCGTCCGCACCGTGAGCCAGGCCAGCGGCAGCGCGATGGCTGCCGAGGCGGCGGTCACGGTCGCGGAGAGGAGGAGCGAGTTGCGGATGAGCATCAGCGTCCGGTCGCGCCATAGCAGGTGGAACAGCTCGGGTCCGGCCTGGGCGGCGCGCAGGACGAGGTAGACCAGCGGGGCGAGCATGAGGAGCGCCACGACGAGCGACGGGAGCACCAGCAGCGGCGGGACGTGCGCACCGTCCCAGAGGCGGCGGCCCGCCCGTGCCGGTTGGGTGCCCGGCGTCGCGGTCGGCTGCGGCATCGAGGCCCCGCTGGTCGTCATGGCTACAGCAGCCCCACGTCGCGCAGCATCTCGAGCGTTGCCTCCAGGTCGGCCAGATCCGACAGGTCGATGTCGGGTGTCTGAATCTCGTTCAGCGGGACGAGGTTCGGGTCGGTCGGCACGCCCGCGACCAGCGGGTACTCATGGGTCTCCTCGGCGAAGTAGGTCTGCGCCTCGGGGCTGAGCATATAGCGGATGAAGGCGATGGCCTGCTCCTGGTTCTTGGCCGTGGTGAGGATCCCGGCCCCGGCCACGTTGACCAGCGCGCCCGGATCGCCGTTGCGGTAGATGTAGTTCCGTGCCGGGAGATCCCTGCCCGCCTCGGCACGTTGACGCTCGAGATAATAGTGATTGACAAACCCGGCGTCGATCTCCCCGGCGATGACGGCGCTGACGATCACGTCGTTGTTCTCGTACACCCGGGCGCCGTTGTCCCGAATCCCCTCCAGCCACGCGCGGGCCACATCGTCGCCGCGCAGCACGCGGATCGCCGTGACGGCGGCCTGGAAGGAGGCGTTGGTCGGCGCCCAGCCGAGCCGATCCTTCCACACGGGGTCGGTGAAGTCGAGGATCGAGGGCGGGATATCCGACTCCTTGACGCGCTCGGTGTTATAGACCACGGCCCGCGCCCGGCCGCTGAGCCCGATCCAGTGCCCGTCGGGGGAGCGGAAGCGCGGCTCCACCAGGTCCAGCACGTCGGACGGGAGTTCCGCCAGGAGCCCCTCGCGGGCGACCGCACCAAGCGCGCCGGCGTCCTGCGCGAAGAAGATGTCGGCGGGACTGCTCTTCCCCTCCTCCAGAATCGCGGCGGCCATCTCGGCCGTGTCTCCGTAGCGCACCTTGACGTCGATGCCGGTGGCCGCGGCGAACTCGTCGACGATCTTCTGGACCAACTGCTGCGAGCGGCCTGAGTAGACGGTCAGCGAACCGCCGATGGTGCCGGTCGCCGGGGTGCCCGCCGGGGTGCTTGCCGGCGTCGTGGCGGCGGGCGTCGACGTCGCTGCCGCCCCGCTGCCACCGGTGCTGGCCTGGCTGGTGGCGGTCGGCGCCGCGGTCGATGCCGGACTCTCGTTTCCACCACAAGCGGCCAGCACCGGGCCAGCCAGTGATGCGCCGGCCACGGCGGCCAGCGCACGGATGATGTCGCGTCTGCTTACTGAGCGGTTTGTGTTCACGTCCCCTCCGCGCTCCCGCGCCTATGCGCCCCTCGCGAGGGGCGCAGCACTCATTCCTCTTCACGATTGGATGCGCAATCCCGACCTGCGCAGTCGGGATTAGAGTACGAGGCGTGGTGCGGCCTTGTCAAGGGGGCGGCATCGCGACGCGGATCACGACCGCCGTCCGCCTGTCGATGCGGGGTCCGCCCGGCGGCGTGCGACGATGCACGGGGTGATTGCGTCGGCGAGCGCATCGAACGCGTCGCGGATCGCGATGCCGGGCGTGCTCCCCTCGCCGGTGGCGGACAGGTCGCGGTCCCCCACACGGAGGAGGACGTGGACGGCGTAATCCTCCCGATCGGCGCGGTGGGTCAGCGTGACGTCGATGAGCGGCGGATCCTGAAGCGCCCCGCGCAGGCGATGCGTGAGGAGGGCGGCCTCGCGTGCCAGGGTGGCGTGGAGCGCCGTCGTCAACAGGTCCGGCTTGTTGCTGTGGATCCGCATGGGGTCATCTCCAGGCGTCGTCGGCGGTCATGTACCCCGGCGTTGCCGGGTGGGATCCATCGTGCCGGAGCAGACGCGGCAAAGGCATCGACATCGCACCCGGCGGCGCGACAATGCCGTGCACGTTTGGCAGTCGTGACTCAGAGGCGATCAGTGCGATGCAGTGAGGCTGCCAGATTCAGTCGGCGACAGCGGCCGCGACGGGGTACGGCGGGCGCTCCACCGGCGGCGGTGAACCTCAACGGCTCCTCGTTCGTTGTAGCCTTTGGCGGGTACCGGCCCGCCCAGCACGCAGCGGGCCGGTGTCCGCCGAACCTGGAACGGATCGGAAGCGGAGGTTGTTCGTGCGCAGACCGAGGTTGCAACCCCGGATCGCGCGCATGCTCGCTCTTGTCATCATCCTCAGCGCGCTCCCCCTCGCACCGTCTCTTGCCGTCACTGCCGCCAGCATCCAACCGACCGGCCTGGTCGCTTACCTGGACCGCGGCAACAACCTGTGGGTCAGCCAGGACAGTGGCGCGGGCGCCGTCCAGCTCACCACGGCGGGCGGCTACACCGGATTTGTCTGGTCGCCCGACGGCACACGGCTGGCCGCCGTCGGCCCGGTCAGCGGCGGCGCCGGTGTGTCGCTGGTCGGGACCGACCCGAGCTTCGGCGTGCGTGAGCTGCACACCGGCACGGCGCCCGCCTGGTCCCCGGACAGCCGCCGCGTCGCGATCATCGACGGCGGGACCGTCCACATCTACGGCCGCGAGGGAGGCTACCAGCGCAGCGTCCCCGTCGGGGCCGATGCCATCCAGTGGTCGCCTGACGGGAGCCGCATCGGCTTCACCCGCTGGCTGAGCGACCCCTACGGCACCGGCTGCGCCATCCGGGACCTCGGCTGGATCGACGCCGACACCGGCGCAAGTCACGGCGTCGCCCGCACGTTCGGCAAATTCGCGTGGGCCGGAGACGGCGCTCGCCTCCTCTACGTCTCCGCCGACGACGGCACCGTCCGCGCCTTCGACACCCGTTCCGGCGCCGGCCAGCGCCTCTCCTCCCGGTCGGCCAATCCCTGCGGCGGGCCGTTCTTCACGAGCAACGACGGCCGCACGCTCTTCTTCCTGGACTACGGTGCGGGTGGTCGCGACCTCGTCGCCGTCAACCTGTCGTCGCTCCAGGAGCGGGTCTATCGGAACCTGCCGATCGGTTACCCGGCGCGCACGCTGCCCGACAGCTACGTCTCGGTCGACCCGCTGGCGCGCTACGCCTACGTGGTGCAGACCTACCCCACCACCATCACCCGCGTCGATCTCCAGTCCGGCGCGCTCCAGCAGATGCTCTTCAACGATTACCGCATGGTGCTCGGCTTCTCACCCGACCGCGACCGGGTCGCCCTGCTGGCCACCCCCTACGGTGAGCCGAGCGTGACCTACATCCGCGACCTGACCACCGGCGAGGAGACCGCCTTCACCAACGTGGGCTGGCTCGCCTGGCAGGGGTCGCCGATCACCGCGTCCACGGTCGATGCCTGGACCCGCGTCTGGGATCGGGAGGATCGCCCGGTCGCGGCGAGCGCGGCGCACCGCACCTGGATCTGGGGCCCGGCACCCTTCGCCACCCGCCAGGAGCCCTATCTCGAAGCACCCGGTGGCCGCCGTGCGGTGCAGTACTACGACAAGAGCCGTATGGAGGTGACGCATCCCGACGGGGATCAGAGCAGCCGCTGGTACGTCACCAACGGCCTGCTGGTCAAGGAGTTGATCACCGGCCAGATGCAGGTCGGCGACGCCAGCTTCGTCGAGCGCGGCCCGGCGCACGTCCCGGTGGCGGGGGATCCGGACGACACGCACGGGCCGACCTACGCCACGCTCCAGGGTGTGCTTTCCGCCCCGCCGACCCCGGCCGGCACCGAGATCCGCGCGACGATTGACCGGAACGGCAACGTCGGCAGCGGTGGGCCGGGTGGCGTCTTCGCCCAGGAGTACATCCCGGACACCAACCACACCATCGCCGACGTCTTCTGGGCCTACCTCAATTCCCGCGGGCCGGTCTGGGATGGGGCGAACTTCGTCGACGGAAAGCTGTTCGAGCCGACCTTCTTCGCCACCGGCTTCCCGATCACCGAGGCCTACTGGACCAAGGCGAAGGTCGCGGGCCAGGTGAAGGACGTCCTCGTCCAGTGCTTCGAGCGCCGCTGCCTGACCTACACGCCGTCCAACCCGGAGGGGTGGAAGGTCGAGATGGGCAACGTCGGCCGCCACTACTACGCCTGGCGCTATGGCGGGTGATGCAGGCGCGAGCGGCGGCTAGCCGCCGCCCGCGCCCCACCCGCTGGAACTGGCCGCGGCCATCATGCGCTCCGGGGCCAGCCAGTGCCCGGGGCTAAAGCCACCGGGCTCACAACGAAAGCCCGCTGAAGCGGGCTGGGAATGATCGGGCAACCCGCTGCGCGTGACGGATCCGCGCGTGGTGTGTGCCCGGGGCGAAAGCCGCCGGGCTGATATGGGGTAAGCCCACGGAAAGGGGCTGCGATGGCGACATGCAGGCCAAACCTATCCGGCGTCCCATTGGGCGCTGCGTCTCCAGCCGGCTTCAGCCGGCTTTCGTTGTCAGCCCGGCGGCTTTAGCCCCGGGCACGGACCGACCTGCGGCATGGCTGGGCCACGGTGGCGGCTCAGTGAATGTGACCGGGCGAGGCTCCGTCCGACGCCAGCGCTTCGTATCAGGTGCGGAGTGCTCCCGTGCGAACTTGCGTATTGAGAGGGGAAAGCCCCATACTAGCCGATGCTATGACGTGCGTGTCGGTCGTCATTGTCAATCACAACACGGCGGACCTCCTCGCTCGGTGCCTCGAGCACCTGTATGCCAGCGTGGTTGATCGCCCGCTCGACATCTGGGTGGTGGACAATGGTTCCCGCGACAACAGCGCGGCGCTGGTCCGGGAGCGGTTCCCGGATGTCCGGCTGATCGTCTCGCCGCGCAACCTGGGCTTCGCTGGAGGCAACAACCTGGCGCTGCGCCGGATCCTGGCCGAGGCGCCGCCCGGTCCCGCCCGTAGGAACCACTACGTCCTCCTCCTCAACACCGACTGCTTCGTCGAGCCCGACACTATCGCGCTGACGGCCCAGTTCCTCGACCGGCAGCCCGACGTGGGGATCGTGGGTCCCAAGGTGCTGCTGCCCGACGGCCGGCTCGACCTCGCCTGCCGTCGCTCGTTCCCCACGCCGGCGAGCGCCTTCTGGAAGCTGACCGGGCTGAGCCGTCGTTTTCCGAACTCGCCGCGCTTCGCCCGTTACAACCTCACCTACCTCGACCCGGACAAGACCTACGAGGTCGACTCGGTCATGGGCGCCTATATGATGGTGCGGCTTGCCGCGATCGACGACGCCGGGCTGCTTGACGACCGCTTTTTCATGTATGGCGAGGATCTCGACTGGGCGTACCGAATCAAACAGCATGGGTGGCGCGTTTTCTATTATGCGGACGCCCGCGCCCTGCACGTCAAAGGTGCGACGAGTTCACGCCAGAGCTACCGGCTGATCGTGGAGTTCTACCGGGCGATGTATCTCTTCCATCGGAAACACTACGCGCCCGACACCTTCGTCCTGCTGAACTGGCTGATCACCGCAGGGATCGTCGCCCGGGGCGGCTACGCGCTGTTCCGGAACCTGCTCCGCCCGGCCGGCGCCAAGCGCGTGGCCTGACAACACAGGGGATGGGAACCGCTGGGAGATCGGGAGTGACCAAGACGAGCCTGCCAGCCGGGATGTCTGCCGCTCCGGGCGCGCGCGATCACGCCCTGACGCGGCGTGCCACGCTGGTCCGGCGCCGGTGGACTGAGACGCTCTTCCTCGGCACGCAGGTGGTGCTCGACGCCCTGCTGGTGGCACTGGCCTGGTTCATCGCCTACCGGGTGCCGGTGGCGCTGCACCTGCTGCGCCTGCCGCGCGAGTTCTCGGCGGTGCAGGGGCTGGTCGTCCTCGGCATCATCGTTGGGACGACCCTGACCGTCTTCGCCGTCGGCGGGCTGTACCGCCTTGGGCGCGGCGCGTCCCGCGTGGACACTTTCTACAAGATCTGCACCCATCTCTCGCTCGCGGTGCTCCTGGCGATCGCTTTCAATGCGATCGTCCTGCACGAGAACGTGGTCCTCTCGCGGCGGGTGCTGGTGCTCGGCTGGCTCCTGGCCATCGCCCTGGTCACTACCGGGCGCCTGCTCCACGGCTTCGTCGTCGGTCAGGTGCGCCTGCGCGGGGTCGCGGTCGACCGCCTGCTGATCGTCGGCACCGGGACGAACGCGCGCATCGTCCACGACAAGATCCGTAAGATGCCGGAGCTGGGCTATCACCTGGTCGGCTTCCTGGCGCACCCGAGCGAGGGCACGCCGCCGGACACGATCAATGGCGTACCGGTCTACGGCACAACCGGCCGGCTGGCCGAGGTCGTGCGCCGCCACCGGATCGACGAGTTGATCCTGGCGCTGGAGGGAACCCCGCACGCCGAGGCGCTTGATCTGGTCTACCAGGTGATGGACCTGCCGGTTAACATCCGCGTCTACCCCGACCTGTTCCGGCTCATCACCAACGACGAGCTTACGGTGAGCGACCTCGGCGGGCTGCCGATGGTCACCGTGCGTACTGCCGGGCTGCGCACCTGGAGCCGCATCGTGAAGCGTGCGGTCGACTTGGCCGTGAGCAGCGCCGTCCTCGTCTTCTGCTCCCCGCTCATGCTACTGCTCGCCATCCTGATCAAGCTCGACTCCCCCGGCCCGGTCTTCTTCGTCCAGGAGCGGGTGGGGCACGACGGTGTGCCGTTCAACCTGCTCAAGTTCCGCTCCATGCCGGTAGACGCGGAAAAGGAGACCGGACCGGTCTGGGCCACGCCCGACGACCCGCGCCCGACCCGAATCGGCCGCTTCATGCGGCGCTACTCGCTAGACGAACTGCCGCAGTTCATCAACGTCTTCCTCGGTGAGATGAGCGTGGTCGGCCCACGGCCGGAGCGGCCCCACTTCGTCGAGCAGTTCCGCCAGACGATCCCTTACTACATGGCGCGCCACCGGGAGAAGTCCGGTATCACCGGCTGGGCCCAGGTCAACGGCTTGCGCGGGGATACCTCGATCCAGGAGCGGACCCAGTACGACCTGTATTACGTCGAGAACTGGTCGCTGCTCTTCGACATCAAGATCATGATTAAGACCCTTGCCCGCATCATCAACGACGAGAACGCGTACTAGCCGTCCGGGAAGGACGGGATGGCTATGCGCGTGCTGGTGACCGGTGGCGGAGGATTCATTGGCAGCCATCCGGTCGATGCCCTCCTGGCCCGCGGCGACGAGCCGGTGGTGTTGGACGACTGATCCGGCGGCAGCCGGGACAACCTGCCGCCCGGCGTCCAAACCCTGGACATGGATATCGTGGACGTCACACGTCATGCGTCATACGTCATGCGTCATTCTCCCCTCTCCCCTGGTGGGAGAGGGGCCGGGGGTGAGGGGGACGCATGACGCACGACGCACTGGCTCTTACCCCGTAGACCGCACCAACCGCTCGAGCGGCGGCAGCGCCCGCTCGATCTCGGCCCGCCGCGGCTCGTACCAGGGCGGCAGCTTCAGGCTGGTGCCCAGCTCCTCCACCGGCTCATCGACGGTGAAGCCGGGACCGTCGGTGGCGATCTCGAACAACACCCCGCCCGGCTCGCGGAAGTAAATCGACCGGAAGTACTGCCGGTCACGCACCGGTGTCACGTCGAACCCTGCGTCGATGAGCCGCTCGCGCCACGCCTGTTGCTCCGCGTCGTTCGGTGTGCGCCAGGCGATGTGGTGCACCGTGCCCGTGCCCTCTTCCCCGCGGGGTGCCGACGACGGGCTGACCACATCGATCACCGCCCGGCTCGTGCCCTCGCCCACTGCGAAGCGCAGCCGTTCGCGCTCCTCAGCTACCAGCCGGAAACCCATCAGGTCGGTGAGGAGCCTCGCCGTCGGCTCCAGCGTCCTCACCCAGAGGGTGGCGCCGTGGAAGCCACGGATGGCGTGCTCGGCCGGTATCGGCCCGCCGCCCCAGACGCGCTGTGCCGGTCCGTCGTCTCGCATCACCAGCTCGTACTGCAGCCCGTCGTGGTCGGCGAAGGTGATGACCTCCTCGTCGAATCGTGCCGCCGGGCGCTCGACGGTCACGCCGAGGCGGGTGAGCCGATCCACCCAGTAGCCGGTCGAGCCCGTGGGGATGGCGAAGGAGGTCACCACCACCTGACCCGTGCCCGGCGGGCGCCGGGAGAGGTGTGGCCAGGGAAAGATCGTCAGGATCGTGCCCGGTGTCCCCACTTCGTCGCCATAGTAGAAGTGATACGTGCCCGGCACGTCGAAGTTGACCGTGATCTTAATCAGACGCAGCCCGAGCACCTCGGTGTAGAAGTCGAGGTTCCGCTGGGGGTCGGAGGAGATCGACGTGATGTGGTGGATGCCGGGGATGGTGTTGGCCATGTCCGCTCGCTCCCTTCATGCACGGGTCGATGTTCGGGGTGTCATCGGGACTCCCCCGTATCATACGCGCAGCGCCGGGGCCACGGTGTGCCCCGGCGCTGCGGTCTTCGGGGAGGGATGGAGCGCGATGCGCGCCTAGGCGGCGCTGCGGGCGGGCGGTACGTCGGCCTGCGGCGCGCGCCGCGCGGGCGCGACCCGCAGCCGGTGCCCCTGGCCGCCACGGAGGATCACCAGGTCGAGATCGCCCCCGGCCGGTGTGCGCGCCAGCGCCTCCAGCAGGTGCCGCGGGTGGCGCACCGGCTCCTCCGCGATCGCGACGATTACGTCGCCCGGCAGCAGCCCGGCCGCCTCGGCCGGTCCACCACGTTCGACGGCGGTGATCATCAACCCGGCCGCGACGCCGACCCGGCGCCGGAGGTCGGGCGGGAGCACCACCGGCAGCGCGGTGATCCCCAGCCAGGGAGCCGGCTCGCCGATATGGGTGACGAAGTCGGCCACCACGTGGCTGGGCACCGCCAGCGCCAACCCCGGCGAGGCGACCATCGCGTTGATGCCGACCACCCGGCCGGCGGCGTCCACCATCGGCCCGCCGGAGTTCCCGGGCGCCAGCGCCAGGTCGGCGCGGATCAACTCGCGCTCGTCATCGTCGGTCGGCAGCGCGCTCACGATCCCGAGCGTCAGCGCGTGGCTGAGGCCCAGGGGGTGCCCCATCGCCAGCACGAGCTGGCCGGGGCGCAGGGCGCGGGAGTCGCCCACCTCGGCGGCCGGCAGCCCCTCGCGTGGGACGCGGAGCGCGGCCAGGTCGTTGAGCCGGTCGCGCCCGACAACCCGAGCCGGCACGACGTCCTGGCTCCCAAGGCGCACGCGCGCTTGGTCTCCCGGCACGACGTGGTCGTTGGTGATGATCAGGCCGTCGGCCGACCAGATGACACCCGCCCCGGCGCCGCTGCCGTTCTCGATGGTGACGACACTCGGCCGCAGCCGCTCGGCGACGGCGGCGACCGCCGCACCGAGCGGCGCCAGCCGCCCAAGTGTGCTCAAACCGGTCATGGACTTGCTCCCTACCGCTCGCCGACCGTCACCGTGGTGTCGGCGATGGCGCCGCCGCGGACGACCCGCACCGGCTGCTGCGTTCCGGCGCTGCCCGGGCCGAGCTGCGCCTGGAGCGACTGCGGATCGGTCGTCGGCTGCCCGCCGAACGCGACCACGATGTCGCCCAGCAGCAGCCCAGCTCGCTCGGCCGGGCTGTCCGGCTCGATGCCGACCACCAGCAGCCCCGACTCCTGCGTCAGTCCCAACTGGGACCGCAGCGCCTGGGGCAGTGCCACCGGCTGCGTCGCGATGCCCAGGTAGCCGCGGGTGACCTTGCCCTTCGACACCAGTGCCTCGACCACCCGCTCCACCATCGCGGCCGGCAGCGTTACCGACAGGCCGCGCGAGAGGAACGACGTGTTCATCCCGACCACCCGGCCTTCGGTGTCGATCAGCGGCCCACCGGAGAAGCCGGGGTAGAGGGTGGCGTCGGAGCGGATCGCGTGGTCGATGCTGCCGCCACGCCAGGTGCGCCACGGGCCGGACACCGCCCCGACCACGCCCAGCGTCGCCCTCGGCTCCGTCCCACGCGGCCGACCCAGCGCCAGCACCAGGTGGCCCAGCCGCACCTCGGTGGGCGAGATGGTCGCCGCCGTCAACCCGGTGGCATCCACCCGCAGCACCGCGATGTCGGTCCCGGGGTCCCGTCCGACGATGCGCGCCGGCAGATCTCGGCCGTCCGGCAGGCCGACGGTGATGTCGTCCTCTCGCTCGAGGACGTGGTCGGCCGTCACGATGAGCCCGTCGGCGCGCCAGATGATCCCGGTGGCGCCGATCCGCCGCCGCGCATCGATCCGCACGATCGACCGCGCGCCGGTTTCGACCGCGTCGGCGAGGCTATTGGAGAGTTCGGTCAAGAGGTTCGTGCTCCCAGTGTTCCCAGTGCTCATGCGGGGACTCCTTTCTACGCCCTAGCATAGGCGCCCGCGCGCCGCGGCGAATCCCCCGATCCGGCAGCGGCGTACCTACCCAAATGGGGAGGTATGGCGACCGTCCATGTCATCCCGGCGGTAGCAGC
>NZ_JADGHZ010000083.1 GCF_019683595.1 Sphaerobacter sp.
GGGCAGGGGGGTGAGGGGTCCCTCACCTAGCACCCGCGCAAACGCGGCGTTCCAGTCGCGCCGGAAGCGGTCGAGGCCGAAGCGCTCCTGGGCGGTGAGGCGGGCGGCCGCGCCGATGCGTGCCGCCTCCGCCGGGTGGCCGAGGAGGAAGCGCATGCGGTCGATCAGATAGTCCAGGTCGCAGGAGACGAAGCCGTTGACGCCATCCTGGATCACTGTCGGCAACGCGGTCGTGGCGAGCGCCACCACCGGCGCGCCGAGGGTCATCGCCTCGATGACGGCCAGCGGCAGGCTGGTGTAGCGCATCGGGCTGAAGACGAAGCGGTACGCGGCCACGCGGCGGTGCAGCTCGCGGTAGGGCACGTCGCCCAGGCCGCCGAACGCCTCGGTCTCCATGCCGATCGCGTCGAGCGGCACCTGCTCCCGCGCCTGCAGGAAGAGGTCGAACCCGGCGATGCGCGGGCGGTGTTGGACGCCGTTTGCGACGAAGACGCCGCGCGGCAGCCGGCCGGTGTAACGCGCTGTCGGGTCGATGGCGACGCTGTGCTCGATGACGGTCGTGGGTGTGCGGCCGTTGTCCCACATCACACGGTTGAAGTGGGTGACGTGGACCAGCAGCACGCGCGGGTCGTCGACCGGGTGGCGGGACTGCACCGCGTCCGGCTTGGGCGTGTTGTGCTCCAGGTAGATGCTGGGCAGGTCGCGCTGCTCGGCGGAGAGGATCTCGAAGCGATCCTCGAACCAGTTCTTCGGCGTCTGGTAGATGACCAGGTCGAGGTCGAGGTGGCGCACCTGCTCGGCCGGGATCTCGCGCACGGAGCCGGGCAGATCGAAGGTCGGGCCGCGCCCGCCGTAGCCCTCGGGGCGCCCCGGCTTGACCGGCAGGTACCAGTCGTGCTCGATGCGCGCGAGCGCGTTGAGGTAGCTGCCGTGGATGTGCCAGATCAGGATCCTCAGTCGTCGCATGCCATCGCTCCCGCCGCCAGCAGCCGCGTCGCGGCCGTGGCGACCATCTCCGGCGTGATCCGGTGCAGGCACCGGTGGTCGATCGGGCACTCCCGGTGTGGGCACGGGCTGCACGCGACCGGGACGCGCACGACGGGGTGCCGCTCCCGGTCGAGCGGCCCCCAGCGGGTCGGATCGGCCGGGCCGAAGAGGGTGACACTGGGCGTGCCAAGCGCATCGGCGATGTGGGCCGGGCCGGTGTCGTTGCTGATGAAGAGGTCAAGCCGGGCGATCAGTGCCGCCAGCCCGCCGAGCGAGGTCCGCCCGGCCAGTACCAGCGGCGCGGCGCGCATGGCCGCCGCGACCTGCTGAACCGTCGCCACTTCCTCCGTGCTGCCGGTCAGGACGATCCGCGCGCCGTAGCGCTCGGCCAGCAGGTCGCCCACCGCGGCGAAGCGCTCGGGCGGCCAGCGCCGTGCCGGGTAGCGGGCACCGGGGTGGATGCCGACCAGCGGACCGCCGGGTGGCGGCCGGTCGAGCAGCGCGGCGGCCTCGGCCCGGTCGGCGGCGCTCAGGGGAAACTCCAGCGCCGGCCCCAGGTCGGGGCAGCCGAGCAGCCGTGCCAGCCGCAGGTTGCGCTCGATCTCGGAGCAGTCGTCCGGATAGGGGGCGCCGATGTCCAGCCCTGCGGGCCGCGTTCCGTCGTAGTACCCGGCCGTCACCCGCCCGGAGAGCGCCAGGGCGCAGGCGTTGCTCGTCCGACCGCTGCCGTGCATCTGGATCACCAAGTCGTAGCCCACGGCGCGCTGGTCAGCGACGAAGCGGGCCGTGCGCGCCGGGTCGACCGGGACCTCGGCGATGCCGGGATAGCCGTCGAAGGGGACGAAGCGGTCGAGGTAGCGGTCGACCCGCCGAGCGAACGCCGTGGCCCAGGGCAGGCCGATCAGGGTGATCTCGGCCCCGGGGAACCCGGCTCGGAGGGCACGCAGGGCCGGCACGGCAAGTAGCAGGTCGCCCAGGTGTAGCGCCCGCAGCACGGCGATGCGGCGCGGCGGGACGGCGAGGATTGCGCTCATCGCTCACCTCCCGCCACGCCCGCCCCGGCACCGACCAGCAGCTCCAGCGCCGCCGCGGCCGCCTCCTCCGGCGGGATGTCGAGGCACGGCTGGCCGATCGGGCAGTCGAAGAGGTAGCAGGGGTGACAGGCGGTCGGCCGCCGCAGCAGACGGGAGCGGGTGTGACGCGGGCGCCACTGCGCGTCGAGGTCGGTGCCGGAGTAGAGCGCCAGCACCGGCGTATCGAGCGCGTCGGCCAGGTGGAGCGGCAGCGTGTTGCCGCAGACGACGAGCGCGGCCCGGTCCACTAGCGCGGCGTACTCCGCCAGCGTCGTCCGCCCGACCAGCGGCCGCACCCGCGGCCCGGCCCCGTCCACGACGGCGGCGACCAGGTCCGCTTCCCGCTCCAGACCCGTGACCAGCACCGGCCAGCCGGCTTCGGCCAGCAGACGAGCGAGGCCGGCCGCCAGCGCGACCGGCACCTGCCGCGCCGCGGCGCTGGCGCCGGGGTGGAGGAGGACGAAGGGCGCGCCGGGGTCCAACCTGGCTGCAGCCAGTAGCCGGGGCACGGCCGCGTACGCCTCCGGCGGCAGGGCCACCGCCAGGCGGCGGTCGCGCACTGGAAATCCGAGGTGTTCGACGAGGCGCAGGTTGCGCTCGGCCTGGTGCAGGTCGTCCGGCGCGCCGCGCAGCTCGTCGGTCAGGGTGCTGCCGCCGAACTCCTTCGACTCCCCCGCCCGCAGCGGGATGCCGGCCAGATAGCAGACGTAGCCGGGGACGTGCGGCGTCTGGCTGAAGGAGGTGAAGATGAGCGCCGCGTCGAAGCGGCGGGCCGCCAGGTCGGCGATCAGCGCCTGCTCGCGCGCCGGGTCAAACGGGATTCGCCCGCCCACGTCCTGCCAGACCGGCCGCCAGACCATGACGTCGTCCACCCAGGGGAGGAGCGGGGCGGCGGCCGCACCCGCGCGGCTGGCGATCAGGGTGATGCGCGCCGCGGGCGACGTCTCCTTGATGGCCCGGATGGCCGGGCCGAGCATGATGACGTCGCCGATATTGTCGAGCCGCAGCGCGGCGATGGTGCGCGCCTCCCGCCAGCCGCTCATGGCCGCCTCCCGCCCCGCGCGACCGAGGCGGTCGCGCCATTGGCCGCCACCGGCGCCGAACCGGCCAGGAGGTCGCGCGCGGCATCGAGCACTATGGCCGGTGTCACCAGGCGCAGGCACTCGTGCCCATACGGGCAAACCCGGCTGTAACAGATGCGGCAGGAGACGTCGTGGAAGAGCAGCCGGTGCGGCACGCGCCATGGCCCCCACTGCTCCGGCGGGTTGGTCAAGGCGAAGAGGGCGACGACCGGCGTCTTGACCGCGGCCGAGACGTGCATCGGCCCGGTATTGTTGGTGATCGTCAGGTCGGCCGCGGCGATCACGGCGCAGAGAGCGGGGAAGTCGAGGTCCCCGGCCAGCGACAGTGCCCGCTCGCGCAGCGCCGGGCGGAGGTGCGCCCGGATCCGATCGACCAGCGGCCGCTCCTCGGCAACGCCGGTCAGCGCCACGGTGGCACCCAGGCGCTCGATCAGCAGCGCGGTCACCTCGGCGTACTGCTCCCAGGGGTAGGTCCGGGCCGGCATCGAGCAGCCGGGGTGGAGCACGACGAGCGGGCGGTCGCTCAGCGCGCCCATGCCCGCCAGCCGGTCGGCGACGGCCGCGCGGGCGCTGTCGGGCACGGCGAGCACGAGGTCGCGCTCGTCGGTGTCCATGCCGATGGCGCCGACGAGGTCCAGGCCGCGCTCCACCTCGTGCATCATCCGCTCCGGGTGCTTGTGGCGCGTGGTGAGGAGCGAACCGGGACCGTCGATCGAGGCGGCGACGCGCAGCGGGATATCGGCCAGGTAGCAGAGGTAGGCCGCGGGCAGGGCGCTCTGGCGGAACGAGGTGAAGATGATCGCGCCGTCGAAGCGGCGGGCCTTGAGCCGCGCGATCGTGTGCTGCTCGCGCCGGCTGTCGTGCGGCAGGCGGGACCAGGGGTCCATCCAGGGCGCCTGGTAGACGATGACGCCGTCCAGGTCGGGGTTCAGCCGCCCGGCCTGCGCCCCGACCGGACCGGCCAGCAGCGTGATCTCCGCCTCGGGCAGCGATGCACGGATCGCGTGGATCGCCGGGGTCGTCACCAGGACGTCGCCCAGGTTGTCCAGCCGGATGGCCAGCACCCGGCGTGTGGCGGCCCAGCGGGCGTCCAGCGGGCTCACGGCGCCGCTCCGTTCAGGTCGGCCCCGGCCAGCGCCACGATGCGGTCGATCACCCCGCTGGTGCTCAGGCTGCCGACGAGCGGCAGGATCGCCACCCGCCCGCCGACGGCACGGACCGCCTCGGCCTCGGGCAGCGGCACATCGGCGTAGTCGCCTCCCTTGGCGTGGATGTGGGGGCGCAGCGTGCGGATCAACTCGGCCGGGGTCGCCTCGTCGAACAGCAGTGCCTCGTCCACCGCGTCGAGCGCTGCCACCAGCGCCAGCCGGTCGCGCTCGCTGTTGATCGGCCGGCCCGCCCCCTTGAGCCGCCGGGCGGAGCGGTCGCTGTTTACCCCGACGACGAGGAGGTCGCCGAGCGCCTTCGCCTGGCGCAGGAACTCGACGTGCCCGGCGTGGAGGATGTCGAAGACGCCGTTGGTGAAGACGATCGTCCGGCCCGCGAGCCGGGCGGCGTCGAGTCGAGCGACGACGTCACGACGAGCCGCGGCCATGCTGGCGGGTCGCCCGTCCAGATCGCGCAGGCTGACCCGGCGCAGGAGATCCTGGTAGGGCACGGCCGCGGTCCGCTGGCTGGCGACGGCGATCCCGGCGGCGTCGATGCCGATCCGGCAGGCTTCCACCACATCGGCTCCGGCCGCGAGCGCGAGCGCCAGCGCCGCGGCAAACGTGTCGCCCGCGCCGATGTCGCTGGCCTGCCCGGCCGGGTGAGCCGGAAGATGCCGGCCGGTGCCGTCGCGCCCGAGCAGGAACACCCCGTCCGCGCCCAGCGTGATCGCCGCATAGGCCGCCTCGATCTGCTCCAGGAGGCCGCGGCCGATCCGTTCGACCTCCGCCAGATCGAGCCCGCCCGGCTCCTCCGCGCTCGGCGCAACCGCCAGCCGTGCCTCCAGGTCGTTGGGCGTGACGACCGTCGCCCCGGCAGCGTAGAAGCGATGCAGCGCCTTGGAGTCGACAACCAGCGGGCAGGGCCGCGCGGCGCGCAACGCCCTGAGCCGGGCAACGAGGTCGTCGGCGACGGCGCCGTAGGCATAGTCGGAGACGACCACCACGTCGCAGGCGGGGAAGGCGTGTTCCAGATGCTCCAGCAGCCGGGCACGGGCCGCGGGCGAGGCGCCGCGGGTGTCTCCCTCGTCGAAGCGGACCACGTACTGCCCGTCGGCCAGGATGCGCAGCTTGTGGAGCGTGCTGACCGCCGGGTCGACCACCAGCCAGCGATCGTCGACGCCGCGTGACGCCAGCGCCGCCCGCAGCAGGTCGCCCGGCACATCCTCGCCCACCAGCCCCAGGAAGACCACCTCGGCGCCCAATGCGCGCAGGTTGGCCGCCGTGTTGGCGGCGCCCCCCGGCACGCGCTCCTCGGCCGTCTTGCGCACCACCGGCACCGGCCCCTCGGTGCAGAGCCGCGCGGCGGTCCCCTCCAGGTAGCTGTCGAGCATGGCGTCACCGATGACCAGTGCCCGCAGGCGCCGGAAGCGCCGCACCACGTCGACCACGCGCGCCATCACCGGCCCCTCTCTGCAGCCAGACCGGCCGCCGGCCATCCCAGCGGCCGGTAGTCCAGCTCCGGCGCCGCCGCCAGGCCCTCGACCGCACTGATGATCCGCAGCGCGTGGCGGGTGTCGCGGGCGACGAAGTCCGGCCGGCGCCGCGCCGTGACCGGCGGCGATTCGGTGGCGAGATCGACGAGGACGGTGCGGCACCCGGCGCGGCGGCCCGCCTCCACGTCGTCCAGGACGTCGCCGACGAGCCAGGAGCGCGCCGGGTCGACGCCCAGGTCGTGCGCCGCCCGCCACAGCATCCCGGGGGCAGGTTTGCGGCAGTCGCAGCGCCGGGCAAGCTCGGGGATCACCCCGTCCGGGTGGTGCGGGCAGTAGTAGATCGCGTCAAGCCGCACCCCCGAGCGGTCCAGGCTGGCCGCCAGGTGCTCGTGCATCCGGCGCAGGTCGTCCTCGGTGAAGTAGCCGCGGGCGATCCCGGACTGGTTCGTCACCACGACCAGCCGGAACCCGGCCGCCTGCAGCCGGCGCAACTCCGGGCCGATCCCCTCGTAGAGGCGCAGGTGCTCGGGCCGGGATGGGTAGTGGCGCGGGTGGACCAGGGTGCCGTCACGGTCGAGGAAGATCGCGCGATGCGGGGCGGTCATGGGCCACCGGCTCCTTCCCGGATCGCCAGTTCGGCCTCGACCAGGTCGCAGAGGACGTGGGTGACGATCAGGTGCAGCTCCTGCGTAAGGGCGGTGTCGGCAGTAGGCACCCGCACCGCCAAGTCCGACAGCCGAGCCAGCCGGCTGTCGCGCTCGCCGGTGACGGCGACCACGGAGAGACCACGCCGGCGCGCGGTCACGGCCGCCCGCACCAGGTTCTCCGACTCCCCGCTGGTGCTGATCACGACCAGGAGATCGCCCGCCCGGCCGAAGGCCGCCACCTGCCGGGCAAAGACCTGCTCATAGCCGTAGTCGTTGGCGACCGCCGTCACGACGGCGCTGTCGGTACACAGCGCCACGACGGGATACGGCTCGCGCTCGCGCCGGAAGCGCCCGACCAGTTCGGCGGCAAAGTGCTGGGCCCCAGCCGCACTGCCGCCGTTCCCAGCGACCAACACCGTGCGCCCGGCTCGCAATGTCGCGAGGAGCATGTCCGCCACGGCAGCGAGGCGCGCGCTCTGCGCCTCCAACCGAGCCAGGGCCGCCGCCAGGTCGCACCTGCGCCCGGCCAGCGCGCGGGCGAGCACCGCCCCGTACGGCCCGCCGTTGGTCGACGGAGCCCACGCTGCAACCCGCACGTCATCATCGATCATGCGATTGCTCCCGATCGCTCGCGCACGCAGAGCCCATGGGCGCGTCGGCGCACTTGAATGCGCGGGGGACTATTTCCTTTTCCCAGGCTAACGAGTTTGCCCGTCAGGCTTCATCGGGCATCTGCCCAAGCCGTTTTGGGTTCTGGAGAAGCGGGATTGTGCAGGTGCACAACGGTGGGGTGGGGGTAGCCTGGCTGGGGACCCCTCACCCCCGCCCCCTCTCCCACAAGGGGAGAGGGGAGTAGGACGGAAAACGGCTGACGGCTGCCATGGTCGGGCAGCATCGGGAAGCCGTTATACGGCCCCCCTGTAGCCTTTCCATTGACCGCCGTCGCACGTGAACGTGCCGTTGATGCCCTGCGTATCCGAATTGCCGTCGATCGCGACGACCTCGAAGGCGTTGAACCAGGTGTCGCCAGTGCTGCGCGGTTGTGGCGGCTACACGATGATGTCGAAGCGGGCATTGAACGTGAAACCGGTCGGATTCACCGCAGTGGCGGTGATCGTGAACTGCTCGTCCAGCCCGACCTAGCCCTGCACGGTCATATCGACAGCCGTCCAGGTCACGTCAACGGTCGTCGACGGCTCCCCGGCATCCTGGTCACCTTCGCCGTCCAGGTCGGCCCAGACGGTGATCGTGTCGCCACCGACGTTCGCCCCGGTGTAGCTGCATGTGGCCCTGCCGTCAGTGCCCGTTTGGGCACCGTCGGTGACCGTCGCAGTACCGTTCACGCCCTCGACGGTGCACCGGATCGCGACCCCCTGGACCGCGTTCGCCGCCCCGGAGCCGTCAGTGACGCGCGCCCTCACCGTGAGCTGAGTACCCACCAACGGCGTGTCGTCATCCACCCGGGCATCCAGAGCACGGCCGAGGCCGACCTCCCAATGCTTGAAGAACCCCACAATCTCGAAGGAGCCCTTTACGCCGTCGCCGTCGACGTCGACCCAGATCAGGACCTCGTCTTCGCCGATGACGCCGTTCGAGTCGTAGGACAGCTCCGCCGTCCCGTCAGCCCCGGTCGTCGCCACGTCGGTCTCACCCTGGTTCGGCCCGCTCAGCACGGTGAGGTAGGCCGGAATCCCCGGCAGCGGATCGCCGAACAGGTCGTGCACGGTCACCCGCGCCGTGAACTCGTTCGGGTTCCCCTGCGCGTCAGTCACCGGCTCAAAGAGCTCGTCCCCGGCGATTGTTATGGGGATGCCGACGAAGCGCGGGGTCGCCTGCGGCACCACCGCCAGGTTGAAGGCGCCCGAACCATCGCCCCCCACGGCGTAGTTCACGTTGTTCGACACGCCCACCAGCGCACCGTTGCCCTCGACGCCCACCACCGCCGAGCCAACAAAGCCCGCCGGCAGCTCATGGTAGTCCAGCGTGTACACCGTCGCCCCGGCCCCCGCCGGCAGCGGGAAGCTCAGCGGCTGCTCGGCGTCGGTCGCATCCGCCGTCGGCGCCACCGGCACCCCCGCCGAATCCAGGAACTGCACCCACACCGTGACCGGGTTCCCCAGATCCGGGTTGTACAGGTTGATGCCCGAGGTGTCGCCCAACCCGGTGGTCGGATTGCCCGTCTGCACCAGCGGCAGCCCCAGCAGCGCCTGGTACAGCATGCGCCCGCTCACCGGCAGCGTGCGGACCACGTGCGCGCTGTCCGCGGACACCACCTGGCCCCCGGCCAGCGCCCGGCCCGCGGCGTAGCTCATGGCATGCCCCTGGCCCGGCCCACCCAGGTACTTCACCGCGTCGATGGCCGCTGCCAGCGGGTACTGCCCCGCGATGCGCACCGCGGTGATCTGGTGCGCCGCCAGCCCAACGTTGCCGCTGGCCGGGGTGTAGACGTACTCCATGCCCTGCGGCGGGATGGTCACCGCCTCGGTCGCCACCACGGTGCCCGCATAGGTGTAGTAGGTCACCGTGACGCGGTTGGTGGTGCTCGAGAGGTTGGCGATGTTGATGCCGGTGTTCCAGCCGTTGTAGGCGCGGAACACCAGCGGGCCAAACTTCAGCGTCGGGCTGGCCGCGGCATCGTCGGTCCGCGGCTGGGCCACCGTGGTCAGCATCATGGCCGTCGCCGGCTTGTGGCGGAAGGCCACCGCCACCACCGCCCGGCTGGCATCCACCCAGACCGAGCCCACTGCTCCCTCGGGGAAGTTCGCGTCCTCGCGCAGGTCGACCGCGATGCTCTCCCCCGGCCCCAGCGCCACACCGGAGAGCAGCGCCACGCTCTCCCCGGCCACGCCCTGGCCCCCGGCGGCATAGAACGTCGCACTCACCGCGGTGGTCTGCTTCGCGACGTTGGTGATGACCAGCTCGGTGTCCCAGCCGGTGTTGGTCTGGGCAATCGGCAGCACCCAGCGGGACTGCCCCTCCAGCCCGACTCCACCGCCCGTAGCCAGGTCCACGTCCTGCACCGGGACGGCGCTGTAGCCGTCGGCGACGGTGGTATTGCTGCCAGTGCGCACCCCGCTCGTGCCCACCGTGTGCTTCTCGACGCCCGCGATGCGCGGCACGGGCACGTCGACGCAGACGGACACGGTCACAGCGTAGAGCGTCCTCGCGGTCGGCTCAGCCCCGGCCGGGCTCCAGTCGATGAACAGCGTGCCCCCCGACCAGTGCCAGGTGTAGTCCTCCCCCGCGCGGTAGCCGGTGATATCGACCGCGGTGGGCTCGGTCGTCACACCCGTGATCGCATCGGTGGTGTTGTCCGGCGTGCCCCGCGTGCCGTTCACGTCCTGCACCACACACGGGATGAGCCCGGCAGCGACGAGATCGTCCACATCCGCCCAGGCGGCGGCCGCCACCACGCCCGAGCCCGGCTCGGGGATGCCGAGTTACTCCGCGGTCCAGGTCTGCGACGCCCGCGGGTTGAGCGTGATGCTGGTCAACTCGGCCCCCGCCGCATCGCTGAGCGTGACCGTGACCGGGAAGACTTCCAGGTTCTGGATGGTGATCGCGCCGTGGATGCCGGCGATCCCGGCGATGGCGTCGTTGTTGGGGACCCAGGGGAAGAACAGCGTGGGCTGGCCCGGATCGTCGGGCGCGGCCGAGGTTGTCGCCACCACACCCGCGATGAGCCCGACCAGCAGGCCCACCCCCACCACGACACGCAACAGCGTGGGTCGCAAGGCAGTACTCCTTCCGCCCCCCTGCGCCATGCGGCGCGGGGCTCGTCTGCCCAAGACCCACGGACGGTGCGTCCGAGGCATGCGTGGTCTGTCACCGGGGTGGGTTGTCCGGACGCGCGCCAGCGTCCCGGCCCCACATGCTTGGCGCCTCATCGGCGGGCATTGGGCACAGCCAACTGCCGGTCTCGTACCGCTCACGGCAGGCGACCTATTCTAACGGGGATGCCGCGAGAAGCGCAAGAGGAGAACACTAAGCATTCCGCACCTCTCGCCCCTTTCGCCCAAAGTTGTGAAAGGTAAATGAAAAGTGCCTCGTACCATATGTTTGTGTAATACGAACAGCACGCCCCGCATCGTCAATGCTCCCGCTCCCAAGAGCCCGCCCGACGAGTTGGGAGTGCGGGAGCCTGATGCGTCCTGCGTGCGCCCGTGCTGTATCGCCTGCTGGCTAGGCCGTCCTCCGCCCCTCTCCCAAGGTTGGGAGAGGGGTCGGGGGTGAGGGCCGTTTCCCGCTACTCCGCCGCCGAGGGGAGGGTGCGGACGAGGAGGGCGAGGCGGACCTGGACGGCGTCGTCGAAGCGGCGGGGGTCAAGGCCGGTCAGCAGGGCAATCTTGTCGAGTCGGTAGCTGAGGGTGTTGCGGTGGATCGCCAGGCGCGCGGCGGCGTCGGAGGGGGAACAGTCCGACGCGAAGAAGGCATCGAGCGTCTCCAGCAGCTCCGGAGCGTGGTCGAGCGGGCTGAGCAGGTGTCGCGCCAGGTCGATCTTCGTCCGCTCGTCGGCCACGCCGACGAAGGCCGCCATACCCAGCCCGTCCAGGCAGTGGACCCGGTTCTGGCCGTGGAAGCGGCGGCCGAGGGAGAGCGCCGCCCGCGCGTCCTGGTACGAGCGGGCCAGCCCACGGATGCCGGGATGGTAGCGGCCGATCCCGACGTTGATATGGGCGCCGGTGTCACGCCGCAGCCGGGCCAGCAGGGCGTCCGCGGCACGCTTGAGGGCGCTGAGGTTGGCCCACGAGGCCGCGGGTTGGTCGGGGCTGTCCTCATCGGTCCAGGCGACCAGATCCTGCGTGCTGCTGGCCTTGAGCACCGCGATGTCGCCGTCGCCGATGTAGGCGCAGATGCTGTCGCTCGGCAGGTCGAAGAAGCCAACGACGCTGGCGATCACGAGCTGAGCACGCCGCCGGCGCTGCACCTCGGCCGTCTCAGGCCGGTCGAAAGCGCTCGTGCCGCGGATGAACTCCGCTGCGTCGATCAGGATCACCGCGCGCGGGCGGGTGAAGTCCATCCCCAGGATCTGGGCCTCGCGCAGGACGTCGGCCTCGTCGCCGATCTGCCCGCGGAGCAAGTCGTGGATGAACTTGTCCTTCAGTTCGTGGCGCTTGGGGATCTGATCCAGCACCGCCGCCTGGTTGACTACCAGCTCCACCAGCGCCTGCACCAGCCGCGGCGACGGCGCTTCGCCGGTGACCGGCGCGCCGACAATCACCTGTCCCTCATGAGCGTCGACCCGCAGGGGAACACGCAGCAAGCACCCGGTGGGGTCCGGTTGAACCGCATCGAACCGGAGGCCGACGAGGTCGGGGTCGGTGCTGGCAAGCGTCACCCCGCGATCATCGACCACCGCGACATCGGCTGCGAGCAACTCGGCAGTCCGCTCCAGAACCGCCTCCGCGACGCGATCGAACTGCTCCGTGACCATGGCCATCGTGCGGGCCTCCATCCGCCGAGCGGATGTGTACCAGCACTGATCGAGTTGCCGGTGCAAGGAAACGCCGCCCCGCCCCAACAGGCAGCGTGCTTGCGTGATGCAGAACACATGCCAGCCGCCCGCCGGGTAACGCCGCGGGCACGGGTGGTAGCATTCAGGCGCGGCGCCGGCCATGGCCGGTCCGGCGCGGCACCGCGACATCCACAGTGAGGAGGAGTTCTCCGCATGCCCACCCGTCCAGCCCGTCGCCGCCGCATCGGTCCCACGCTGGCGCTCGTCCTGGTTCTGGGGCTCGCCGCCCTGCTTGCGGCGTGCGGCGGGTCGCGAAAGTTGACCGGCACCGACCTGGGGCAGGAGCCGGCGCCGGACTTCACGCTCACCGACCAGCGGGGCCAGACCGTCAGCCTGTCGCAGTTGCGCGGCAAGGCGGTCGCGCTCACCTTCATCTACACCAACTGCACGGACATCTGCCCCCTGATCACCCAGCACCTGCGGCAGGCGTACGAGCAGTTGCCGGCGGATGCACGGCAGCGAGTCGCACTGGTGGCGATCACCGTCGACCCGGCACGCGACACGCCGGAGGTGCTCCAGGAGTACTCCGAGCGGCACGGGCTGGCGGAGAACCCGAACTGGTTCGCGCTGACCGCCGACGCCGCCACGCTTGAGCCGGTCTGGGCGAGCTATTACGTCGACCCGGGCGCGATGATGGCCGACGACCACGCCGAAACGGACGCGCACGACGCGCACGGCGAGCATGCCGATCACGAGGCCACGCCGGCGGCAGGCGGCCAGCAGCTCACCCACACCGACGCGATCTTCCTCATCGACCGCGACGGCAAGTGGCGCGTGCTGCTGCGCTCGGAGACACCCCCGAAAGAGATCGCCGACGACCTTGCGATCCTCGCCGGGTAGCGGCGACTCCCAGTCGAACGCGGGCGTGGCCGTGGCCCCTGGATTGCAGTCGTCCGGGCAGTAGCAGGCACCCCGTCCACTGCCGGTACCGGGCTGACCCCGCAGACCGCCCGGTGCGAGCCGGGGCACGATCAAGGGACGTCCCGCGATGCTGCTCTCAACCTGGCTGCCCGAGGACTGGAGTGCGATCTTCGTGCCCTCGACGCCGATCCTGGAGATCGTCGTGCGGGGCAGCGTCATCTATCTGGTGCTGTTCTTCGGCCTTCGGTTCCTGCTGAAGCGGGAAGCCGCCGGCATCAGGCTCACCGACCTGCTGGTCGTCGTGCTGATCGCCGACGCGGTGCAGAACGGCATGGCGGGCGAGTACACCGACGTCCCGGATGCATTGGTGCTCGCTGCGACGATCATCGGCTGGAGTATGCTGCTGTCCTTCGTCTCCTACCGCTTCCCTCGCATCCGCCGGGTGATCGAGCCGCAACCGCTGCTGCTGATCAAGGACGGGAAACTGCTGCAAAAGAACGCGGCCAGCGAGTTGCTGACGCGGGACGAGATCATGGGACAACTGCGAGAACAGGGGGTGGAACGGATCGAGGACGTCAAAGAGGCTTATATGGAGAGCAACGGGGTCATCACGGTGATCCCGCGCGAGAAACAGGGGAAGCGGAAGCACCAGCCCAACAAGGCGGCACCATGACGACCGCGATCAGGCGCGTCGAGCGGGCTCCGCGCCGGGCATGGAGAGCGGTCGATGCCGGCTACCAAGCGGCACGTCCGCAGGCGCTACGGCCTGCCGGAGAGCGCGTTCGGGTCGTTCACCGCCTGGCGGAACTGCTCGCGCAGTTGCCGCTCCGTCTCGGCCTCAGCCTCGGCGCGCGCCTTCTTCGCCTCTTCGAGCCGCTCGCGGACACGTTCTTGCAGCTCCGGTCCGCTCTCCGGCGCCAGCAACGAGGCGACCGCCGCACCGACCGCGGCCCCGAGCAGCGCGCCGCCACCGAACTTGAGGATTCCGCGGATTAGGCCCATCATCGCGTCCCCCTCCCGAAGAGCCGCCGCAGCAGCGCCGCGGCGATCGCCAGCGCCACGCCCGCGGCCGCACCGAAGGCCACCGCGCCGGACAGGTCGAACGTGGGGCGGACATCACCCTCCGCCTGCCCCGCCAGCACCAGCACCCGCGAGCCTTCCTCCAGGTGTGCCCGCTCGGCGCGCACCAGTCCAGCCCGGCTGCGCACCATCCGCACGTCATCGGCCGAGACCTGCGTCGCCTGGCTGCGCTGGAGCACGGCACGCTCGCTCCGGACCGACATCGCCGCGGAGCGGTCGAGCTGCGCGCTGCGCGCGTCGATCCCCCGCGCCGCCGACTGCTCCATGTTCACTCGCTCGGCGGTCACCCCGTCGGCCGCGCTGCGGTTCATCAGGACCGTTTGCGCCTCGACCGACCCGACGCGCGTCCCGCTGACCTCCGTGGCTGGAGTCGGCACCTTCCCCGCCGGTTGCTTGTAGACCGTCTCCCGGATCCCGCTCTCCGGCCCCTCCGCCATGACGCAGCCCCCACAGTCTCAACCTCAGGCTCACCGGTCACGAGCAGTGCGCACGGCCAAACGCGCGCCACCATGCCCGCCGCGTCCATGGTACGGGCCACACGCTGCCAGTGTCAAACGGCCGCTGGATGGTGCCTCGCCCCGTCGCGATCCGCGAGAGCGGCCCTCACCCCCGGCCCCTCTCCCAACGTTGGGAGAGGGGAGCTACGCACGGGGGACGAGCGATGCTCCGTGCGATGGCTCCTAGGCCAATCAGGTGACACAGGTGGTCCGGCGGCGGTAGGATGCGGCTGGTGAAATCGGCCCGGCCGTGTGCACCGGTCTCGGGACGGGAGGGAGTCAAGATGCAACCGCCATCCCCGCGCGGGGGTCCGCGCCGACTCGACATCGCGACCCGTGTGGTCCACGCCGGCGAGCGGCCGGCGCGCCCGGACTTCACGCCGGTCACGACGCCGATCTATCCAAGTGCGTCGTTCATCTACGAGGACCTGGACGTGATGGACCAGGCCCTCGGCGGTGCCGAGGACGCCTTTGTCTACACCCGGTACGGGAACCCGACAACCCATGCCCTGGAGATCGCCGTTGCCGACCTGGAGGGGACGGAGACGGCCTTCGCATTCGCTTCCGGCATGGGGGCACTGCATGCAGCGATCATGACCAGCATCGCGCCGGGGGGCGCCCGCGGGGCGCGCCCGGCCCCGGCAGGCCCGCCCAACCCCCAGGG
>NZ_JADGHZ010000084.1 GCF_019683595.1 Sphaerobacter sp.
GCAAACGCGCACTGTTAATTGGCCCCCGCCGCGGGCCCGGGGGCGGGGGCCGGGGGGTTCACCCCCGGGCACAGGCCGGGTGGCGAACACCCGATCGCCGGGGCATCAGGCCTGATCTGCCCCGGCCGGCTTGAGCCGGCTTTCGTTGTCAGCCCGGCGGCTTCAGCCCCGCGCGCGTCGCCGCATGGTAGGACGCCCGGGTCGTCTCGCTCGCGCGGTGCAACGCGGTGCCGGCATCAGGCGAGGCGCGGCTCTTCCCAGTGCATGGTGTCGACCTGCTCCGCCCCGATGGCCAGGGTGACGCGCGTACCCTCGACGCTCGTGGCGGCATCGAAGGGGATGTAGACATCGCGTTTCATCGTGCGGTCCACGAGGAAGTCCCGGTCACGGACCTCCTTGACAACGCCGACACGTTGCCCGTCGGCCCCCACGACCTCCATCCCCTCGCGCACTTGGGTCCGATCCAGCGGCCGCGGCTGCGTGGAGGAGGCGGAGGACGTCCGCGCCTGCATCTGCCCTGCGGGCATCTCCTGTCCGCCCGCGGTGAGCGGCCGGGCGGCTTCGCTCCCGGCGCGGACGGGAATCCGCCGGGCGCCGGAGGGGGTGAGCTTAGGCAGCCGCACGGTGAGGATGCCGTGCTCGTAGTGCGTCGTGGCCCGGTCGACGTCCACCGGACCGGGTAGCGATTCAATCCGCTCGATGCGCCCGAACTCACGCTCACGGATCAGCCAGCGGCCCGTCTCGTGCTCCTCCATCTCGCGCGTCTCACCGGTGATCTCGAGCATGGTGCCACTGATGCGCACGTCGATGTCCTCCGGCCGCACGCCCGGCATGGCGACCGTGACGACATACTCATCACCGCGGTCCCGCAGGTTGAGCAACGCCCCACCGCGGCGGACAAACGGCGTACTCTCCAGCAGCCGATCGACCGCCTCGCGCAGCGACTCCAGACTGCTCCTCGGTTCCCATGTCTCGCCGCTCATTGGTCGTTCCCTCCAGTCTCCCATCACGGCACGGAGCGCACATCGGCCGGGGAGGCACGCAAACGCTATGCCGTCTGGCTGGTACCACAGCGCGTCACGGCGCCCTCACCGCGCTCAGCTCCACGGATCGACCTGCACGGCCCTCGTCACCCACACGCATTACGCAACACGCACCACGCAGGCATCACCGCGCCGGTTCGCCCGGGCCGTCCCCGGGACGGATCGTGTCGTCGAAAGCGCCCGTCAGGTCATCGAGGGGGTAGCCGTGCTCGTCCATCCCCTCCACATGAAGCAACTCCGCATCCATGTCGCGGAAGATCTGGACAGCATCACGGTCGCGAGCACCGGCCCGCACCGTCACCACGCCCTCGCCGCTGGCTACTGCGTCGGCCGCGCGCCGCGCCGCTGCCTCCGGCACACCCTGCCCGGCCAGCGAGTCGGCCACGGCCGCCCCGGCTGCCTCTCGACTCCTGCCACTCCCGCCCGGAGCAGTGTCGGGGGAGAACAACCCGATCGCGGCTCGGTCGAACCCGGCACGCAGCAACTCATCGACCGCGTGCGCCGCGCGCTCCGGCGTCGGAAACGCGGCCACGATCGGTATGCGTTCGCTCATGGTGTCACCCTCCCTGACCCATCGAGCCACGGCGGCCACGAGACACTACCCCGCAGTCGGGGCTATAGGTCCGGTCCCCAAGGAGAGGGCAAGCAACGTGCCGCGAGCGCTCCGCCCCACCGACAACACCCCCTCAGCCCTCTCAGGGCACCAAGGAGGGGCGGGTTTCGTGGCACGTGACGACGTGAGCGGCGGACACCGCCGTCTTAGCGGGAGCGCGGATCGACCCCGCCGTTACCAGGGGAGGAGGGACGTCAACCCGGCTCAGGACTCTGCGGAGGTGTAGAGGAGTTCGCGGATGGCCATGATCTCGCCGCGCAGGCGGGCGTCGGTCTCCATCTGGCGCTCCATCTTCTCGATCCCGTGCAGCACGGTGGTGTGGTCGCGCCCGCCGAGACACTGACCGATCTCGACCAGCGAGGAGCCGGTCTCCTCGCGCAGCAGATACATAGCCACCTGGCGCGGCAGCACGATGTCGCGGCGTCGGGCGGGGCCGGTAATGTCCCGCCGCGTGATCTGGTAGTAGTTGACGACCGTATCCACCACCTGGTCGACGGTCACCTGACGCCGCCCGGCGCCGACGCTGTCGTTCAGCGCCTCGATCGCCAGCTCCATCGAGATCGGGCGGTGGTAGAGCTGGGACAGCGCGATGATCTTGTTCAGCGCGCCCTCCAGCTCGCGGATGTTGCTCTCCACCTTGCGGGCGACGTACTCCAGGACATCGTCGGGGACCGTCACCCCCTGCTCGCGGCCCTTCTCGGCCAGGATCGCCGCGCGCGTCTCCAGATCGGGCGGCTGGATGTCGGCCAGCAGGCCCCCCTCGAAGCGGGAGCGCAGGCGGTCGGCCAGGGTCGGGATCGCCTTGGGCGGCCGGTCGCTGCTGATGACGATCTGCTTGCCCGACTGATAGAGCGCGTTGAAGGTGTGGAAGAACTCCTCCTGGGTGCTCTCCTTGCCCGCGATGAACTGGATGTCGTCGATCATCAGGATGTCGATGGTCCGGTAGCGGTTGCGGAAGTCCTCGGTCCGCTGCTGGCGGATGGCGTTGATCAACTCGTTGGTGAACGTCTCGGAGGAGACGTAGCGGATCCGCAGTTCCGGGGAGCGCGCCAGCGCCCGGTGACCGATGGCGTGCAGCAGGTGGGTCTTACCCAGCCCCACACCGCCGTAGATGTAGAGCGGGTTGAACTTGTCGGCCGGGCGATCGGCGACCGCGAGCGCCGCGGCGTGGGCCAGCCGGTTGTTGGAGCCGACGACGAACTTCTCAAAGACGTAGCGGGGGTTGAGGCCATGCTCCGGCGTCGCCGTCAGTTCGAGCTGCTGCGGAATCCCCACGACCGCGGTCGCCGCCCCACCCCCGGATGCGCCCAGCGGCGCGGCGTGCGTGCGCTCGGCCGCCGCGGCGCGGCGCCCGGAACGCGCCGGCCGGCGCCCACCGTTGAGCACGGTGAACTGCACCGCGACCTTACGTCCGAGGATCAGCGACAGCGTGTTCTGGATCTGCAGCGCGAACTTGTTGCGGAGTTGCTCGACGGCGAAGCTGTTCGGCGCGCCGATGGTGGCGCAGTCGTCCTCGAAGCTGATGATCTCCGTGTTGCGCAGCCAGGTCTCGAAGTTGGCCCGCGAGAGCGTCTGCTCCAGATCGCTCAGGGCGGCCTGCCACAGTTGTTTGGCCTGCATCGCAACGTACTCCCCCGGGGATTTCCGTGCCGGGCGACTGGGACAACAGTGTACGTACACCCAGCATCGGAGATGGTAGCACGCCGCCGCGCCCGGCGCAAGATGTGCCCACCGGTCACGGATGGCGAGTAAGACGAGGGACGACGCTCCCCGCAAGAGCACGCCCGTCGCACTGGCCCCCGCTCAACGTCCCGCCGGGACGCCCTCGACGGACTGAGCGGAGCCATCCGTAACCTGGGACTACGTCATCCTGAGCGGAGCCGAGGGCGGCGAGAGCCTCCCCCGGCGACGTCAAAGGATCTCTCCGCTACGAGGCGGTTCCGACGTGAGATCCTTCGCTTCGCTCAGGATGACGGCAATCGCGACCTGGGCAGCCACGCACGGCCTGCTGGCTGTCCGGTGACCCGCGTCGACCGTCAGGCGAAGCGCTCCAGGGCGAAGGGGGATAGGTCAATATCGACCGCCTCCCCGCGAGCCAGGTCGGCCACGACGGTCCCGGAGTACGCCCCGAGTTGCAGGCCGGATGGCCCGTGCCCGGTCGCAAGGTAGACGTTGGCAAACCCCGGTGCCGCGCCGAGGATCGGCAGGTGGTCCGGGCTGGCCGGGCGAAGGCCGATCCGGACCTCGCGCAGCGTGGCCGGGGCCAGCCCCGGGGCGAGCCGCAGCGCCTCGCTGAGGGCCTCATGGACGCCGCCGGCGGTCATGCGATAGTCGTAGCCTGAGCCGTCCTCCCGGGTCGCACCGGCCACGACACGGCTGGTCGGGAACGTAAGCATGTAGTGCGAGTGGAAACCGGTGATGATCGGCCAGCGGCTCGTGTCGGTGTCGGGCAGGTCAAGGTGCAGGATCTGCCCCCGCTGGGGCGCGACCGGGATCCGCAGGCCGATCGCCTCCCCAAGGGCATTGGACCAGGCCCCACCGGCGATTATCACGGCATCGGCCCCGATCCGCCGGCCGTCGACATCGACGCCGGTGACCCGCTCGCCGTCCCGCACCGGCCGGGCATCGCCCCGCAGCACCGTCGCCCCGCGCTTCTCCGCGGCGCGCAGCAGCGAATCGCGCATGAGCCGGCCGTCCAGCCGCGCCGACCCCGGCACATGGAGTGCGCCCGGCAGGTCCGCCAGGGCCGGGAAGAGCTCGCGGGCCTCGCGCCCGTCGAGGCGCCGCACCTCGTCGATGCCCGGCATCCCCTGGTCCCGCCGTTCCTCCATCAGGCGCCGTACCTCGTCGAGCCGCGCCGCTTCCTGCTCATCACTGGCGACGAAGAGCGAACCGACCACCTCGTAGCCGGTGTTCGTCTCACCGTCCTCTGCGAGTTGGGAGAGCAGGTCTGGATAGAACGCCATCGCGCGCGCAGCGATCGGGTAGAAGGCCGGGAGCGGCCGCAGGCTCGTCCCCGGCGCGATGATCCCCGCCCCAGCCGCCGTCGCCTGTCCCGGATCGTTCCGGTCCACCAGTGTCACTTGCACCCCGCTGCGCGCCAGCCGGTACGCAGCGGCCGCGCCCACGATCCCGCCGCCGATCACCACGATATCGGGCACTGCCTCACCCTCTCGTCGCTCGGTATCCCAGGCACACCGGTGCGGGCTAGGAAGGGATACGCCGATCGCTCGTCACGGACAGCCGCCACGGTAGCCACGGGCTCGCTGAACACCCCACTCGCCTACGCGCGAGCCATTCCCGGCTTGGGGTCCAAGCCCGCCATCCGTCTTCCAGCCCGCACCTCGTTCGCGACTGCCCTCATCGCGAGGCATTCTACCCCCGCTCCAGGGAGTGTGGAGACACAACCCCGCCACGCCACAGCGCCGCGAGGGAGTGATCTCCCGGGTCAAGGCAAACGACAGGCACCTCGTGCCCACCCGCGCCTCATTGACGCCCATCTGCCGACTTCCTACACTGTCAATGGGACACGATTCAGCACGATCTCGTCTGTACGCAGCCGTGGGATCGCCGCCGGGACCGCATCCCGGGGTTCATCCCGACAAACTCCGCGATCGGCCCCGGTGGTGGCGCAGGGCTCCAGCGTCGTAGTTGGTGCCCATGGTGGGTGGTGGAAGGCTCCCGCATCGAGGCACGTGCCCGGGGCTCATACCCAGGCGGTACAGTGTCCGCCAGTCGGCCCGTGCCCGGGGCTCAAGCCACCGGGCTGAGAAGGCGAAGCCCACTGAAGGGGCTGGGGAGGCTGCGTCCGACTGGGTGCTGGATCGCAGCAGCGGGGTGAATACGGAAGCCTCTTTAGCGGGCTTTTCATATTCCGCCCGGCGACTTTAGCCACGGGCACGGGCTGGGCAGTGGGAACCTTCCCACCTGGATGTGAGCGATGCTCCGCCCCAGCCGGCTTGAGCCAGCTTTCGTTGTCAGCCCGGCGGCTTTAGCCCCAGACACGCGCCGGGCGGCGAGACCGAACGCCTGGATCTGAGCCCTGTTCTCCCCAGCTCGAATCAGCGGGCGTCGCGTTGTCCGCCCAGGGGTTCATCGAAGGGTCGCCACGAACATGGGCTTCCGCTTTCGCAAGAGCGTCAAGGTCGCGCCCGGCGTCCGGGTCAATGTGAGCAAGAGCGGCGTCAGTACCAGCATCGGCCCGCGGGGCGCCAAGATCAACGTCAGCAACCGGGGCGTCCGGGTCACGACCAGCATCCCGGGGACCGGAATCTCCTACAGCCGCACCCTCAGCTCGGGCGGCCGCACCCGGCGGACGCGGCGCATCCAGGCGCCGTCCTCCAAAGCGTCCGGCGGCGGCGGGCAGCGCCCGACCGGCTGTGCACCGGGGGCCGGCCGTGGGTGTCTGACCGTCCTGGTGGGGCTGCTGGTGTTTGGCGTGGTGATTACCGTCGTCGGCTATCTCTTTCCGCTGGTCATCGCTGGGGCCGTGACCCTGCTGGGGCTGGCGTGGAAGCGACCGGCGACGATGGACCGTCTCATGCAGCACCGCTGGGTTGCGCGCACACCGCAGTGGATGCGCGAGACACCGCTACGCTTCGCCGTCGTGGCTGCGTTGGTGCTTATCCCACTGTCCGGCGTGGCCGGTGCGGCCGTCTATGGCGACTACGGAACACCGGCCACGACTCCTACGCCGCGCGTGAGCGCCGACGCCACACCGGTAGTGACCACCCCCACGGCGTCGACCGTCCCCACAGCGACCGCGACACTCGCCCCGACACCAACACCGGAGCCGCCCACACCAACCCCGGTGCCTCCGACGCCTACCCCGGAGCCGCCGACTCCGGTGCCGCCGACTCCCACGCCAGTGCCAGCCGCCGCACCGGCCGCACCGTCAGGGGGGATCCAACAAGGCGTTAGGCCCGGCGCGTTCTGCTCGCCCGAGGGCGCCCGCGGCGTGACCAGCAAGGGGACGCCGATGGTGTGTTCGACCAAGCCGGGTGACCCACGCGCCCGCTGGCGCAGCCCGTAGGGGACGAATCCGATGCGGCCGCCGGGGCAAGCTCTCCCCGGCGGCCGCGCCGCTACGGAATTGAGCTGGCGCGCCGCCGGGACGAGGGTCAGGCCGTACGCTACTGCCGCACTGCGTCGACGACCGCCTTGATGGTGGCTTCGGGCGTGGCGACGGGGATGACGCAGCCGGGGGCGATCATGACGTGGCGGCCGGACAGCGCGGCGATGGCGTCCCGCGCCTGGGCGGCGGCCGCGTCGGGGGTCATGTCGACGATGCCCTTCTCGTCGATCCCGCCGACGACGCAGTGGCCGCTGGCGCGCTCACCCTCCGCCAGGGAGGGCAAGGTGCGGCGGTCGTGCCAGTTCAGCGCGTGCACCGGGTACGTCTTCAGCTCCTCGAACATGATGTTGGTGCCGTGCAGGTGGAGCAGGGTAAAGCGTGAGCCGGCGGCCGCCTCCAGCACCGGCAGGTCGTAGCGCACGCCGAACTCGCGATACTCCTCGACCGTCATGAGGTCCGTGGTGGCGCACTGCGTCGCGAAGAAGATGCCGCCCGCGCCGCGCTCCAGCGAGGCGGTGAGCACGCCGCGCGTGACCTCGGTGATGGCCGCCAGCGCCGCGTGGACCACGTCGGGGCGTTCGCGCAGGTGGGCCAGGACCTTGCCGTCCGAGAGCTTCATGGCGACGGTGAGCGGGCTGAAGATCGTCTGCAGCACCGGCACCTCGCCGCCTAGCCGCTCGTTGACCAGCCGGGCCGCCTCGACGACCTCGCGGTTCATGCCCTGGTCCGGCGCGACCGGCGTGATTCGGCGCCAGTCGTCCAGTTCCACCACCGGGAAGCGGGTCGTCTGCCGCGTGCCGCCCGGCGCGCCCTGGTACTCGCTCTCCGCACCCCAGTCGATGGTGGCGTAGTCACCCGGCGGCATGAGCTTGATGAAGTCGAAGTCGAAGCGGCTCTGCCAGGCGAGCGTGACATCGGCCAGCGCCTCGGCCGACTGGTCCTGGTTGGGGAAGTGGCGCCAGAGGCTAACCGGCACCCGGTCCACCTCGCGGCCCGCCAGCGCGGCCTCTACTCGCTCCCAGCGCGTCATCGCGGTCACGGTCGGTCCTCCCTCCATACCACGATCCCTCGGCGGCGCCGTCAGGGCAAGCACCTTCTCTGGGGTGGGTGGGTTGCTATGCTTGGCGCGGCGATCACCCGCTGCCGGCTCGGCGCGGTGCGACTGTACCATAGCCACGCCGGGCTGGCGCTCCGGCGCGGGGAAAGGGACAGGGAATGATCCGGGCGATCCTCTTCGACATGGATGGGGTCCTGATCGACAGCGAACCGGTCCACCAAGCCGCGGTCGCCGACGCCCTCACGGCGGTCGGACTCCCGCCCCTGGCGCCGGGAGACTACGAGCGGGTCTTCCTCGGCCGCACCGACTGGCTGGGTTTCCGCGACTACCTGCAGGAAACGGGGCGAGCGGACGTCGACCTGGATGAGGTGCTGGAGATCAAGGCAGCGGCCTTCGCCCGCCGCTTCCCCCGCGAGGTCCGCCCGCTGACCGACGGGCAGGCGACCCTCCGCGCCATGGCCGAGGCGGGGTACCGGATCGCGATCGTCTCCGGTGCGCTGGCGTCCGAGATCGCGATGGTGGTGGAGCGCTTCGGGCTCGGCCGCTGGGTCGAGGCCACGGTCAGCGGCGATGAGGTGCCGGAGGGCAAGCCCAACCCTGCTCCCTACCTGCTCGGCGCCGAGCGGCTCGGGGTCCCGCCCGAGGCGTGCCTGGTGATCGAGGACGCGCCGCCCGGCGTCCGTGCCGCCAAACGCGCCGGGATGCGCTGCCTGGCGGTCGATCGCACCGGGGATCCCGAGGCGCTGTACGCGGCCGGGGCCGATCAGGTCGTCACCCAACTCACCCCGGCCACGGTAATGACGCTGGCGGCGGCTCGCGCATGAGCCGCAGCGGCAGCGTGACGATTGACACATCCGCCGGGTGTATCGGTCGGCGCGTGCCCGAGGTAGTGGAGTTTGGCGAACCCCTCGGGTTAAGGGGCGGTGCCGCAAAGATTCCCACGCCGTGGCCGGTGCCCGGGATGCGAGATCCGTCGCACCACCCATCGCACGTCCCAACGGCGGCGCGGCACGAGCCCCTGCGCGCTACCAAAGCGGCGGCCCGAGCCGCCGCGCTCCAAAGAGCCGGCTGAAGCCGGCTTTTCTTGTCAGCCCGGGGCTTGAGCCCCGGGCACGTGCCAGGATGCGGGATCCGTCCCACCACCCACCACACGCACGCCCACGGCGCGAGGGTCCTCACACCACCCCTAGACCCGATCAACCTGTGAGCCTTGATGGGAGCTATCCTCAACCCGGAACCCCTTACCGGGCCGGAACGGCGCGCCGGCCATGGTCCGTGTGGTACGTCAGGGACAGCCCGGCGACGCGAAGGTGGACGCGGTAGCCGGGGGTCAGGACCTGCGCGTAGAGTCGCCCGGGCTCGGGGGCACCGAGCGCAGCGTCCGGCCAGGTGACAGCTTCGTAGCCGAGCAACGTCACCTGCTCCGGGTCGACACCGGCCGCACGCGCGGCGACGGCGAGCGCGTGGCGCACCGGTACGGGCGGCAGGTCGGTCGGCTCGTTCCGGTTACCCATCGGACGCCCCCTCTCCCACCTCCTCGATGCGACGAGCCAGCGCGATGTCCTTCTCGGTCAGGCCCCCTTCGTGGTGGGTGGTCAGCGTCAACGTCACCCGGTTGTAGCTGATGTGGATATCCGGATGGTGGCGCGCCTCGGTGGCCAACTCGGCGACCCGGTTGACGAAGGCCATGGCCTGGCGAAACGTACGGAACTGGAATACTTTCTCCATCGCGGCGCCCTCGGCCGTCAGTGTCCACCCCGGGAGGGCTCCCACGGCCCCGCGGGCCGCCTCGGCTGACAATCGTGCCATCGTCGCTCCTCTCACTTAGTCACTCCCCGGTCACCATTAGACCGCTCGGCGGATGGATGCAGACACAGCGGCACAATGGTTGCAGAGACGTCCTCGATGTGCAGGCTGCAGCGCGTATCAGGAACGACACCAGCCGAAAGCAGCACGAGGAGGAGATACGTACGATGACTGAACACGTCGGCGACAGGGCGTACGATCCGCTCGCGGCGGACGCGGCGGACGTGAGCGACCTCGCAGAGGGCGTACCGTCGCTGATCGCCGCGATCACCCGGAGCAGCAGCGGGATCGCCGGCCGGGGAGCCGAGGCGATCCCGCTGCTCGTGCGCCACCTGGGCCAGGTGCCAGATGTCTGGGGCGCCGGGATGTGGCTCGTCGCGCCCGACGGCGCGACCCTGCGGCGCCGAGCGTTCCGCGGGCAGCACAATCTCCCCATCCTCCGCAAAGGAACGCTCGACGTGCAGCACTCGATCCTCGGCCGGATCATGCGCGGTGGGCGACCGGCCCAGATCCCAGCTCGGGATGTGATTACCGAGATCCTGATCCCGGATGCCGCGCCCCACGCACTCCGCTGGGTTGTCGGCGTGCCCGTGACCCACGTGGAGGAGCCGCTCGGCATCCTGGGGCTGCTGACCACCCGTCATCTCACGAGCGAGGAGATCGCGCTGCTGACCGTCCTCGGGCGGCAGGTCGCGTCCGAGCTCGCGATGGAGCAGATGGAGGCAGGCAGGCCGCCCAGCGCGACCATGACCACGCTCGTGGGACAACTCGCCCACGAGCTGCGCACACCGCTGACCGGGCTGCGCAGCAACGTCCAACTGGCGGCGATGGCTGCCCGCAAGGGCGACTACACGCGCGTCCCCGCCCGGCTGGAGGCCGCGATGCGGCTGGTGGACACGATGACCGGGGTAATCCAGAACCTGCAGGACCTCAGCCGGTTGGAGCGGGGCCGCCTCGCCCCGCGACTCGTGCTGGCCGATCTCTCCGGCACGGTGCAGGGCGCGATCAGGCGCGTCGAACGCACCGGCCTCTCCGACCGGCACGAGATCACCCTCGATGCACCGGAGCCGATCGAGACCAGCCATGACCCACAGCAGATGGAGCAGGTCGTCTACAACGTGCTCATCAATGCTGCGATGTACTCGCCAAGTGGCGGTCCGATCACCGTGCGGCTCTTCCGCCGCTCGGATACGGCATGCATCTCGATCGCAGACCGCGGGATCGGCATCCCGGTCGAGGAACTCGGTCGCGTCTTCGAGCCATCCTTCCGTGGCACACTTGGCCGTCAAGTGCAGGCCAGCGGGCTGGGGCTGGGCCTGACCGTCAGCCGCGCCATCGTCGAGCGCCACGGCGGCACCATCGACATCGAGAGCCGGAACGGCGGGGGGACGACCGTGACTCTGCGGCTCCCCATCCGACACAGCGTGGCCCCCGATAGCTAGGCGCTCCCCACCGGATTCGCGTGCTGCACACCCCCTCCGAACGTGACCATCACGCCGTGATTTGCCCTTCCACACGCCTGCGTCGGACTCAACCCGCAGGCAAGTCGACCGCGCGAGTCGTTTCTCCCGGTCAACATGAACTGCTTCTGACGACAGTCTGTCGCAGGCGTGATGATTGATTCACAATTAGTTCATTCTCCTTGCATTCTTGATCGTTGAACAGTAGGATTCGCCCCGGCTCGTCGCTGAGCCTGGGACATGTGACAGGATGCTTGCCGATTCTCATGAATCGGGTGCGGCAATCCTTAGGGAGACGGGGAATCCCTGATGCCGCACTGCCCGGCGTGTTCCCGCGCTATCTGGGACACCGCCGTGGAGCGACACACGGCAAGGGAGGGGCACAGTTGAATAGGTGGAGACTGCTCGGCGGAATCGCCGTCGTCGTCGCCTCGTTCACCGCGATGCTCGCCGCGCCCACCACCACCCTCGGGGCCGACCTGGCCCTCAACCCCGAGTACGCCGAATCCCCAATTCCGTCCATCTGGACACGCGCCGATGGACCCGCAGCCCGCACCGGGCACGACCAGTCCTGGCTCTGGGGACCACACATCCGCTCGATCACCCGCGAGCCGTACGGCAGCGCGCCGGACGGATCACGGCAGGTCTACTACTTCGACAAGGCCAGGCTGGAGATCACCGATCCCAACGGTGACCGCAACTCCCTGTGGTATGTCACCCCTGGCTTGCTGGTCGGGGAGTTGATCACCGGCCGGATCCAGGTGGGCGATGGCACCTTCGTGCAGACCGCCCCTGCCGACATCCCGGTAACGGGCGATATCGCGAACAACCCGCTCTCGCCAACCTACGCGACACTGGCACCGCTCGCCTCGGTGGGCGATGACCCGGAGCGCGCACGCCGCCCGTCCCAAATCGGTCAGCCGGTGACGGCGCTGCTGCGTGCCGACGGGACGGTGGAGCAAGACGGCGTGGCCGAGAGCGCTGTGCAGATCGCCGGCTACGACGCGGCGCTGGGCCACAACATCCCCGACGTCTTCCTCCGCTGGATCCAGGACCAGCCGTACCCCTGGGAGTACGTCGTCGGTCACCCGCTGACCGAGGCGTACTGGGTCGATACCATGATCAACGGGGCGCCGCGACGCGTGCTGATGCAGGCGTTCGAGCGCCGCGTCTTGACCTACGACCCGGCAAACCCGTCCGGCTGGCAGACGGAATCCGGGAACGCCGGCCTACACTACCGCGTGTGGCGGGACTTGAAGATGCCCGACGATCCGCAGCTCATTTCGCTGGCGGCCGGCGTGCCCCTAGGTGAGTTGATCGTCGACAAGGCCCTGGAGCACGGGATCGACCCATTCTTCTTCGCGGCCCTGGCGAAGGTCGCCAGCAACTTCCAACCGCTGGGCCGGATGGAGAACGGCGGCATCGGCTTCTTCGGCGTCCGTCCGGAGATCGTTGCCAGCGTCGGTGACAAGCGGGCGCTCGACCCGTCGGTCAACGCCGACCTGGCGGCCAGCGTCATCGCGCCGCTGGCCACGCAGTTCAGCGACATGCGCCACGTCCTCGCCGTCTACTACACCGGCTCGAACCACCCTGACTGGTCCGACCCGGCACTGAACGCCTTCGTCAGCAACGTGCTCGACACCCAGGCGTGGATGTTGGCCGAGTTCAACCACCCGGCCAACCTGCTTCGCGAGCCACCGCCTCCGGAGCCGGCGCCGGAGCCCGCGCTGCGGTACATCGGCACCGGCCCGGCCGCCTACTACGCGCCCGGCTACACCGTTGCCTGGTGGGAGTACACCCTCCAGCGCCACGCGAGCTGGGGCAACGCCGTGCCCGGCTGGGCGCCGGATCCGAACGGCTACTACTGCGTCCATCCGGACTTCCGTCCGGGCCAACGGCTGCGGCTCACGGCCAACGGGGTGACCCTGTGGTGCACCATCGGCGACTCGGTCGCGACCTGGGACCAGCCTGCCTGGCGCGCGCGCTGGGCGGTGGAGCTGTCCTACAACACGTTCCAGGCGCTCCACCTGGGCCAGAACAACCGGGTCGAGGTGTACGCTCCCTAGCCCATCCGCCCGGCAGCGGCGTGGCCCCGTACACGCCGCCACCGGGCAACCCAACGTTCGTTCACACAGTGGAGTGGTGGAGCGGCAATAACGCACGAGGCGGGCCAGATGGCCCGCCTCGTTGCATGAGAGTCTGGGGCATGAAACAGGCGCTTGCGCAGGTGTCATCCTGAGCGGAGCCGGAGCCGGCGATGAGCCGGGTCCGGCGGAGTTGGAGGATCTCCCCGCTGCACGACAGTTCCGGCGTGAGATCCGTCTCCCGAACAACCCACTAGGCTGGGGTGCGTCCCAGGCGATCCCCGCGCCGCGGCCTAGGCGTCTCCGTGCTCGGCCATCCAGCGGAGGGCTTCGGCCCGCGCACCTTCCTTATCGTCCGGGGCAAGGACACCGTCAATCACCAGTTCGCGCAGGTGGTCCTTCACCTCGCCGATCCAGCGGCCGGGCGGGCGCCCAAACATCGCCATCAATTCATGGCCGTCGAGCGGGCTCTGGAGCTGGGCAAGCGCGTGCTCTTCCTCCAGCCGGCGCGCGTGCTCGCGCAGGGCGGCAATCCGGCGCGCTGCTTCGCGCTGGCGATGGGCACGGGCGCTGGTAACGTCGGCCGCGGCCAGGTCGAGCAGGTCGTCCCAGAGGTCGCCGGCCTCCAGCATCAGGCGGCGCACCGCGCTGTCGGTCCAGGTGCTGTCGTAGCTCGCCGGCCGCAGGTGCATATCGACCAGCCCGGACACCCGGTCGATCAGGGCGCGCTCTTGCTTCAAGCGGCGCAGCGCCTTTCGCGCCAGATCGGCCCCCACCCGCTCGTGGCCGAAGAAGTGCACCTCACCGCGCGCATCCACCGAGCGGGTCATCGGCTTGGCCGCGTCGTGCAAGAGCGCCGCCCAGCGGACGGCCAGCCGCGGCGGCGACTGCTCAACGACGCGCAGGGTATGCAGCCAGATGTCCTTGTGGCGCCCGGCACCGGTATCCTCCGCCATCGGCACCACCTCGGGGAGGACCCAGCGCAGCAGGTCCGTCTCGTGCAGCAGGGCCAGCCCCCGCGCGGCCGCCGGTGCGATCAGGAGGCGGTTCAACTCGGCCGCGATGCGCTCCCGGCTGATCCGCTCCAACTCCGGTCCCATCGCCCGCATCGCCGCCAGCGTGCGCCGGTCGACACGGAAGTCAAGCTGTGCCGCGAACCGTGCCGCGCGCAGGATCCGCAGCGGATCCTCGGCGAACCGCGCCTTCGGGTCGCCCACCGCGCGGATGATCCGGCGCTCCAGGTCATCCAGGCCGCCGAAGGGGTCGTGCACCGTGCCGTCACGGGCATCGACCGCGATGGCGTTGATCGTGAAATCCCGGCGCGACAGATCACCGATGAGGTCGGTCCCCAGGCGGACCGTCGGCCGGCGGTCGGGTGTCGGGTAGTGCTCCTCACGGTAGGTCGTGATCTCGACACTCACGTCGTCGAAGACGAAGCCGACCGTGCCGAACTGTTCCCCGACCGTGTAGACGCTGTCGGCCCCGGCTGCCACTCCGGCCGCCTTGGTCAGCTCCGGCTCAGCCGAGGTCGCGAAGTCGAGGTCGGTGACCGGCTGACCGAGCAGCAGATCGCGCACGCTGCCGCCGACCAGGTATAACTCGGCCCCCCGCTGAGCGAAGGCATCCCCTAGTCTCGCGGTAATCGCCCGCATCTGCGGCGGCAGCCGCTCCAGCAGCGACCCCGTCCGCTCCGTCGCGGTCACACGTCGCTCACGGTCCGGCTCAGTCACATACCCTCCTACCCCACGCCCCCTCGGCGTCACCAGCACGATTCTACCCATCCACCCCACCGCAGAGCACACCCAACGCCAACCGCCGCACCCCGCTCCGCCCCGCGCACGACCTGGCCGCTCGATGGAGGAGCCCCAGTGGCGT
>NZ_JADGHZ010000008.1 GCF_019683595.1 Sphaerobacter sp.
CACCTACCACGGCGTCGCACCCTCCCACTACCCACCCCACACCCAGCTAGCGTGGAGCGGTCAACCCCATCGCACCCGGCCCTTCCGGTTCTCGGGGCAACTTGCTACCATTATGTATACCCACATCCCTGCACGCATCGTCCACGTGGCATCATGTCGAGTGGATGAAGGGGACGCGGATCGTGGCGAATCAGGACAGGTCGGCCGCGGCACCGGCACCGGCTGCGCCGCCGGGACCGGACGGCAGGCGGCTCATCGCGCCGACCGACCTGGCGCAGTTCATCCGGCTGGACCAGTGCCGGCGCTACCTGCGGCTGCGGCTGCATGAGCGCGTGGCTGGGTCCCGCTTCCTCCGCGACTACGACGTTGTCCCCCAGTCGCTCCCGCCGCTGCTGACCCGTTCCGGCCGCGCCTTCGAGCAGCGTGTGGAGGCGGCGATCGAGGCGACTACCCGCACGGTCCGCTTCGCGGCGCCGGATGGGGCTAGCGACCGTGAGCCGGACAACGCCGCCGTGCTCGACATCATCCGTGATCTGTCGCCGGGCGAGGCTGTGGTGCTGTTCCAGCCCCGACTGGCGGCGACCATCGGCGACTGGCACCTGCGCGGCGACGTCGACATCCTGCGGCTGGCTCGCGACGACGACGGCGCCCTCACCGCGCTGATCGCCGACATCAAGAGTTCCACCGCCGCGCGGCTGGAGCACCGGCTGCAGGTGGCCTGCTACGGGGAGATGCTGGCGGCAATCTTGGACGAGGCCGGCATCGCCTGCGCGCGCTGCGACCTCGCCGTCCTCTACCGTGGCTCGCCCCACACCGAACGGGAGCTGCGGGCAGAAGAAGCCGAAGAGCGCGCCCGCCAGCGCGAAGCAGCCCGGAGCATCTTCGGCATCGACGACGCCTTTCTCGACATCATCCCCGATCCGGACAGCTTCCGCGAGGCGGTGCACGACCTGGTAACCGGGCCGGAGTCGCTGGCCCGGCGGGTCGCCGAAGCCGACTTCGCGGACCTCCCCTTCCACCTGACCTACCGCTGCGACGGCTGCCTCTACAACGAGTTCTGCATGAAGTGGAGCGCCGAGCAGGACGACCTCTCGCTGCTGCCCCACCTGACGCCGTTCGACAAGACGGCCCTGCGCCGCGCCGGCATTAACCGCGTGCGCGACCTGGCGCTGCTCAAACAGCCGGCGAACGGCGCCAACGGCGACCTCATCCCGGCTGCGGGGCGGGAGGAGTTGATCCGCCAGCTCGGCACCACCTGGCCGGTCGGCCCACGGCTGGACGAGCTGGTCCACCGGGCGCGTCGCTATCGTCACTGGAAGGGCGAGCACATGCCGGCGCCCTCGGTCATCCCGAGTAAGGGCTACGGCTCGCTGCCCTACCGCGACGCCCAGCACAACCCGAACCTCGTCTGCGTCTACATCGACGCCCAACACGACTACCTGCACGACCGCATCTACCTGCTCGGCGCGCGGGTCGTGGCACATGAGCGCGGCGTCCCGGTGCGGACGAAGAACATCGTCCACATCAGCGACGGACCGCCCGACAGCCCGGCCAAGGAGGAAGCGGTCTTCCTCCGCTGGATCCGCGACACCGTGCGCGCCATCGTCGCCCTCGCCGCGCCGGACGAGAGGGGCGAGCGCGAGGCGCCAATCCACCTGATCTTCTACGACCGGCACGAGCAGCGGCTGCTCCTCGAGGGCCTGGCGCGTCACTTCGAGGCGATCCTCGGAGCGACCCCGCTCTACGACTTCGTGACGCAGCTCGCCGCCTTCGACTCGCCCCTGGTCACCTTCCTGGACCAGGAGATCCGCGAGCTGAAGAACTACCCGATGGTGTGCCAGTCGCTCCACGCCGTCGCCGCCTACCTGAAGTTCGACTGGAACACGCCCGAGCCGTACCGCGAGATCTTCCGCGCCCGGCTCTTCGACTTCTGGGGCAAGCTGGAGCGCGACGACGCCGACCCCGAGGGGCCGAACCGCTGGTACTTCCGGCGCGCTCGCTTCGGCAGCCACATCCCGCTGGAGTACGCCTACGCCGCCTGGGGTGAGCTGCCCGAGCCGCCGGAGAAGGGCCATGACGACTACGCGCCCTATCGCCGGGCCACGCGGGATCTCCTGCTCGGCTTCCAGGCCAGGCGCCTGGAGGCGATAGAGCACATCGCCGCCGACTTCCCCGGCAACAGGCAGACGACCAAGACCAGCTTCCGCCTCCCCGACCTTGCGACGTTCGAGGAGAAAGCCCGCACCCTGGGCCAGGCGATGGAGGAGTTCGTCATCATCGAGCGGCACGTCCAGCTCGGGGCCTGGAAGGGTGCGCGGCTCGCCCCGCCCGAGCGCCGGGTGCTGGCCGGCGAGACGCTGCTGGTGCGCTACCGCGCCGATGACCAGTCGCCGGAGGTCCGCCGTGCGATGCGCGAGGCCGGGCACCGGGCGCGCCTGCGGGCAGAGTACGAGCAGGCGTACCGCGCCCGACACCCGGACGCCAAACGGGTGAGCCTGCCCCGGGAACAGCGCGAGGCGAGCGACTGGTGGGGGTTGATCGTCGGGCAGACGGTCCGGTTGCGCTGCGAGATGGAGGGCGTTGACGGCGACCTGGATGAGGTCCTGGCGCTCTCAACCCTGAAACCCGGAGACTCGGTCATCATCTGCCCGCGCTGGGATGTGGACTCCCGGCTGCCGGAGACGGAGCAGACGCCGTTCACCCCGACGCCGAAGCAGATGCTCTACCAGTTGCGCGGCTGGATTCGGCGGATCACGGTCGAGCGGGACGACGAGGGCCGCGCCGTGGATGCCGTCGTCGAGGTCGAGATCGCCGGGTCACGCGGCGGGTCATGGTCGAACGGCTTCGTCTTCTCCTCATTCCTCGCCCAGCCACTGCGGGACGACGAGGTGTACACCCTCGACCCCGATCCGAACGACTGGAACGGGTACTACGCCCTCAAGGTCTCCGAGGGACTGGCGCGCGGTGAACCGAACACGCTCTACGAGCGGCTGGTGGACCTCGACGGCGCGACAGTGGATTGGCCGGAGGCCGCGGCCGAGGGCCAGCGCCGCTTCCTGGCCGGGCTCGATGCCTTCCACAGAGCGGAACACCTCCACGGCTTCGAGGAAAGCAAGCGCTCCTACATCGGCGAACACGGCGCCGACCCGGTCCTGCTGGTGCAGGGTCCACCGGGCACCGGCAAGAGCTACACTACTGGGTTTGCCGTGCTCGCCCGGATCCAGGGAGCGCTCGCGGCCGGGCGCGAGTGCCGTGTGCTCGTCTCCTGCAAGACGCACGCGGCGACCAAGGTCGCGCTGCAGCAGATCGCCGAGGCGCAGCGACGCCTGGACCGTCTGGCCGGTCGCGACCGAGCCCTCTTCATGCGCTACTTCGACCCGCGGCTACTCGACGTGCCGCTCTTCCAGATCCGGCTCCGTGAAGATGTCCCTGGGGCGATCCGTCTTGACGCCGAGAGAGGGAGTTGGGACCGACTGGCGGGCGAGCGCTGGTGCGTTGCGGCCGCGACACCCGGAGCAGTCTACCGTTTGGTGAGCAAGCGGTGGGGCAGCCAGAGCCTCTTCGGCCACGACCTCTTCACCTGCCTGGTGCTCGACGAGGCCTCGCAGATGAGCCTGCCCGAGGCGGCTATGGCCGCGCTGCCGCTCACGCCCGACGGCCAGCTCATCGTCGTCGGCGACCACCGTCAACTCCCGCCGATCGTGCATCACGCCTGGGACACCGAGCCGCGCCGCACCTTCCAGGAGTTCCGCACCTACCAGTCGCTCTTCCTGGCGCTGCGTGAGCTCAATCCGCCGATGATCAAGTTCAGCCAGAGCTTCCGGCTCCACGCCGACATGGCCGCGTTCCTCCGTCGCGAGGTCTACGAGCAGGACGGCATCCCCTACTTCTCGGAGAAGCGTGACCTGCTGGAGCCGCACCCGCACCCGGACCCGTTCGTCGCCGCGGTCCTGTCGCCCGAGCACCCGATGGTCGTGGTCGTCCACGACGAGGACAGCAGTCAGGTGCGCAACCCGTTCGAGCAGGCGCTGATTACGCCGATTCTCCAAGCGCTCGCCGACCCGGCGGTGTACAACCTCGACCCGGAGCGTGGGCTGGGCGTCGTCGTGCCGCACCGCGCCCAGCGGGCGGCGCTTCAGGACGCACTCCCGAGGCTGAGCCGCATCGACCCCAACACCGGCGCGATTGCTCTCAGCGCCATCGACACCGTGGAGCGCTTCCAGGGCGGAGAGCGCACGGCCATCGTCGTCTCCGCCACCGAGAGTGACCGCGACTACCTCCTGTCCGCCGGGGAGTTTCTGCTGGACCCACGCCGCCTCACCGTGGCGCTCAGCCGGGCACAGCGGAAGATCATCCTCGTGGCGTCCCGCTCCGTCTTCGACCTCTTCAGCGCCGACGAGACGATCTTCGCTAACGCGCTCCTCTGGAAGCACCTCCTCCGCCGCACCTGCACCGTGCCACTCTGGTCCGGCGAGCGCGCCGGCCACCGCGTCGAGGTATGGGGCAACGCCCCCCAAGCGCGCTGACAGGAAGTGCGGCAGCCTCACCCCCGGCACAGGCCGGGCGGAGGGCACCGTGTCATCTGAGGGTGAGCACAATGCAACCCAGCCGGCTCTAACGGGCTTTTTTCGGCACGGAGATTATGGAGTTTGACAACTTACATGGGTGTACGCGCTCGGCGTGTGCCCGGGGCTAGGGCCGCCGGGCACGAACCGAGCGGCGGGGTCCATCATGCCGACGCGCGAACCCTGTGTCACCCCAGCCGGCTTGAGCCGGCTTTCCTTGTCAGCCCGGGGCTTGAGCCCCGGGCACATGCCGGGCGGCGGCCCCTGACGCCGGGATGTGAGACCTGTCTGATCCCAGCCGGCTGACGCCCCCGGGCGGGCCTTGGGAGCGATACAGTCAGCGCCTGGGTTATTGCTGCAGGATCGCTCGGCACTCGTCGGCGAGGACGCCGGTGATGATGGTGATGCGATCCTGGTAGCCGAGCCACTCCACCAGCCGGTCGACCGAGTAGGTCGGCCAGCGGGTTTGTGCCGGGCCGTCCGGCACCGCACCGATGACCACCGTGCTGATCCCGCTGACCAGGATCGACCCGCAACACATCGGGCACGGCTGGAAGGTCGCGTAGAGGGTGCAGCCCGACAGGTCGAGCGTGCCAAGGGCGATGCCGGCATTGCGCACGGCGATGGTTTCGGCGTGCGCGGTGGGATCGCTCGTGGTGGTCGCTTCATTACGCCCGGTGGCGATCACCTGCCCATCGCGGACGACGACCGCGCCGTAGGCGCCGTTGCCGTCCGCCTTCGCCTTGGCCGCTTCTTCCAAAGCCAGGCGCATATAGCGCTCGTGCGTGTCACTCATGGGGTTGACATCCTGACGATCACGCGTGGCGACGCAGGCGCACACCAACGCACCGACGCGCCTGGCGCGTTCGGTGCGATCGTGTGCGTTGGGGAGTCGACCGGGCCGTGCCTGCGGGCACACCCCGGTCGAGACACGTTGTACCTATCGCCCCCCGGCGCGGGCGTGGGCTTCGAAGTAGTCGAGGAGCGCCTTCCGGGCTTCGATGCTCAGCGAGAAGATCTCGGGCCAGACGTCCTCTGGGATGGAGGTCTTGCTGAGCTCCTCCTCGAGGGCGCGGTCCACGTCCTGGGCTTCCCGCTCGGTCTCGACGAAGAAGCCGATGTCGACGCCGAGCTCGTTGCCGAGCCGGGATAGCAGCGTGAACGACGGGACGCTGCGGCCCTTCTCGAGTCTGGACAGGTACGACACTGATATACCGGTGCGCTCAGCAAGGTCGGAAAGTGACAGCCCTTGTTGCTGGCGTAGCCGGCGAATGGCCGGGCCGATGCGTTGCCGCACTTCCGTCGACGTTGGTCTGCGCTCGCTGCGTTCGTTTTCCACGGTTTCGGTCCTCCCTGCAGTTCTCGTTCAGGCATGCGTTGTGCCGAGCCCGTCGCAGCCTCATGGTCGTGGCTACCTCGTTCGAGGCGACCCAAGGCGTGGGACGATGCCGTACACCACGCTTCGGCGAGGTTGCCGGGCGACTGCCTCCACCCGCCGACTCCGGTGGTGTCGCCACACGCTGCTAGCCGGGGCGCGGCGGACGCTGCCTCGATCGGAGCAGCCGCACGCGTCCTCCCTCCTCGCCGTACTGCGGCGTTGTGTGGCGCCGGAACTGGGGCCTTGGTGCTGCGCCGGCGCCCGCTACGAGGCTCCGCACCAGCCGGCGCGATGGCCGTATCGGATGTCCATCGAGCCGATCGGGGCGGCTCCTCGTTCGTTCCGCGACCCCCCCAATACTGGCCTGCCGGCCCGCACCGCCTGCGCGTCCGTCGCGCCCGGTGCACCGGCGAAAGACTTCCGGGCGGATCGCGTGACGAGGATGATGGTGCCGCGGTGCCCTGTGGGAGCCCAGCGTTGCCCGGGGCCCACTGGCGCTCGCCGGGGAACGTGGCGGCGACGGGTCGCGGCCACGCACCGGGCGCATCCGCGGCGCCCAACGGGCATGGACCACAAGGCCGGGTCCGTGGGCACCCTGTGGGAACCTCGTCGTTCCCGGCCCCGCAGGCCACCGTTCGATCAAATGGGTCGTCCAGGGGGCACCCGTATGCACCCCACCCCACAAACAACCCAGAAAGACGATAGCATCTGTTTGCCCGTTTGTCTACTCGACCCAGCCTGACAAACGTTCCATGCAGTCGTGCCCGCCGGACCCAGTTACGCGAATTGGACAAGACGCGCGTACCGCGCAGTACCCGTCCATCTCCCCTGCCCGTCTCCGCACATAGCACGAGAGACCCGCCCCGGCGCGGATTTCCGCCGGTTGAAGCTGTCCCGACGGCGCGTGCCGGACCTCGCGCGACGCTGCGCAGCGTCGCAGGTCGGTGTGCGGTACGCAGTGCGCATCCGCCCCCAAATGGGCTATGCATGTCAAACATGTCAGCTACGATAGGGACTCGACGGCTCGCGGCTGGCGACGGTAGGATTCTGGCGGATCGTTCGCGCACTGCGCATTGCTTGCTCGGGAGGGGAAGAAAGTTATGCGCGAGCCAGTGTGGCCCCGACTGGTGCTGGGCCTGCTGGTGCTCGCCGTGGCGCTCTCAAATCTCTCGTTACTCACGTCACCCACGTCGACCTTCCTCCTGCCCGTGATCGCCGCGGGGCCGGTCACGCCGGAGAGCTCAACGCCCGCGCCCCCCGGGCGCCCGATCGCAACGCCCGTGCCCGCTACCCCGACGACGACCCCACGGCCGACGCCAACGCCCACACCGGCACCGACGGCAACACCGACGCCGGCGCCCACACCGACACCGACGCCGGAGCCGCAGGGGCAGGTCGTCCCCGTCCCGATCCTGATGTACCACTACGTCCGCCCCGACCCGGGGCCGGGTGACCCGATCGGCCGCGATCTCTCGGTCAGTCCGGAGCGTTTCGCCGAGCAGATGGCCTGGCTGGCGCAGGAGGGCTACACCCCGATCACGCTCGGGGAACTGGCCGATGTCCGGGCGCGGCGCCGCGCCCTGCCGCCCAAGCCCATCGTGCTTACGTTCGATGACGGCTACCGGGACTTCTACACCACCGCGTTCCCGGTGCTGCGTCAGTACGGGTTCAAGGCCACGCTCTTCGTCATCACCGGCGTGGTGGGTCAGGAGCCCTACGTCACCTGGGACATGATCGCGGAAATAGATCGATCGGGGCTTGTCGAGATCGGCTCGCATACGGTATCGCACAACCAGCTCCCGTCGCTCGGTGAGGCGCAGGTGCGGGCCGAAGCGGTGGACAGCAAGCAGGTGCTCGAGGCCCACCTGGGTCACCCGGTGCGCGCCTTCTGCTACCCGGTCGGCCGCGTCGACGCGCGGAGCGTGGCTGCGGTACGGGACGCCGGCTACGAGATCGCGGTGACCACCCAAGGCGGCCGTGCGACGGCCGAGCAGGACTCGCTGCTCCTCCCTCGGGTTCGTATCCACGGGGGAGCCAGCATGGAGCAGTTCATGGAACTGCTGTCGTGAGGCGTAGGGACGGTATACTCTGGAGGCCCGTCACGGACTAGACCGGGGCGCGGCATCGACGACACGCTACACGGCTGGAGATGCTGGGTGGGTAAGCCGCGCGTCTGGCTCGGGTGCGCCGTGAGCCTCATCTTCTTGGTGATCGCCTTCCACGGTCAGGATCTGGGCCAAATCGGGGCGTCGCTGGCGCGCGCCAACTACTGGCTGCTGCTGCCGGCCGTCCTCCTCTACTTCGCCGGGTTGTGGGTGCGAACGATCCGCTGGTCGTCCCTGCTGCGGGCGGTGCACCGCTGCGCCCCGCGCGACCTCTTCCCGGTGGTGACCGTCGGCTTTATGGCGAACAACGTGTTGCCGCTCCGCGCCGGCGAGCTGGTGCGGGCGTATATGCTCGCGAACCGCCGTGGCGTGCGGGCGTCGTCGGTGCTGGCGACTATCGCGGTCGAGAAGGTCTTCGACGGGCTGACGATGCTGAGCTTCATGCTGGTCGCCTCGCTGTCGGTGGCGCTGACGGCGCAGGTGCGTCATGTCGCGGTGGTTGCCGGGCTGCTCTTCGGCGGGCTGCTGGTCGGGCTCATCGTGCTGACGGCCGAGTGGCCGCGCCGGTGGTTGCTGGATCGGGGGCTGGGCCGGCTCCCGGCGCGGGTCGCCGAGCCGGTCGGGCAGGCGGCGCACACCTTCCTCGACGGGCTGGCGATTCTGCGGCGTCGGGAAGACCTGATCGCGGTGGCCGTCGCGTCGCTCGGTGCTTGGCTGCTGGAAGCCTCCATGTACTGGGTGATCGCCGAGGGCTTCGGGCTGGGGCTCGGTCCGGGAACGGTGCTCCTGGTCACCGCCGTGGCGAACCTGGCGACCCTGATCCCGGCTTCCCCGGGCTACATCGGGCCCTTCGAGGCCGGTATCCTTCTGGCGCTGGCCGGGGCGGTCGGTATCGAGCGAGGGACTGCCCTCTCGTACGCCATCGCCGTCCACGCTGCGCTCTACTTCCCGGTGACGCTTGTCGGCCTCTACCACTGGTGGCGCGAGAGCCTCTCCTGGCGCGCCGTGCGAGGTCTGTCGGCCGAAGAGGTGGGGGACTGAAGTGGACGTCCTGCGCGCGATCGTCCTGGGCGCCGTCCAGGGGCTGACCGAGTTCCTGCCGATCAGCAGTTCGGCCCACCTGATCATCGTCCCCTGGCTGTTCGGCTGGGAGGAGTCGGGCCTGACGTTCGACGTCGCCCTGCACCTCGGGACGCTGGTTGCCGTGCTGGTGTATTTCTGGCGGGAGATCGCTCAGATTGCCGTGGCCGTGCCGCGCGGGCTGATCGAGCGCCGTCCGTTGGCCGACCCGATGGCGCGGCTGGGCTGGATCATCCTCCTCGGCTCGATCCCGGCTGCTATTGCCGGGTTCATCGCGGCCGACGCGATCGACTCCTTCTTCCACGGTGGCGACGGGGGAAACACCGCGATCGTCCTCGTCGCGCTCCTCATGATCGCGCTGGCCGTGCTCCTTGCGCTGGCCGAGCGGATTGCCAAGCACGAGCGGTCGTTCGAGTGCGTCACCGGGCGCGACGGGCTGGTGGTCGGCCTGGCCCAGGCGCTGGCGCTGCTGCCGGGGGTGTCGCGCTCGGGCAGCACCATCACCGCGGCGCTCTTCCGCGGGCTACAGCGGGACGCGGCGGCGCGCTTCTCCTTCCTGCTGGGTATACCGGCCATCGTCGGCGCGGGCGTGTTCGAGACACGCTCGCTCCTGGAGACCGGGCTGGCCCCGGGGGAGGAACAGGTCTTCCTCGCCGGGATGGCCACCGCGGCCATCGTCGGCTACCTGGCCATTGCGTTCCTGCTGCGCTACCTGCGGACACGCTCGACGATGATCTTCGTCGTCTACCGGCTCGGGTTGGGCGTGCTGCTCCTCGCCCTGGTTGCGACCGGGGTGCGCTAGGCACCCCGGTCGGTGGGATGCTCGATCAGGCGATTGGGGCGGCCAGTTCCGACTCGCGGTCCGGCTGGAGCAAGACCACCCGGCCGTCCGCCTGCATCGCCCCCAGTACCAGGACCTCCGACGGGAAGCCCGCCACGCGGCGTGGCGGGAAGTTGACCACGCAGACCACCTGGCGCCCGATCAGCTCCTCCGGCTGGTAGTACGGCTTCAACCCGGCCGACGAGCGGCGGATGCCGAGCGGACCGAAGTCGATGGTCAGCTTGTAGGACGGCTTGCGGGCCTCCGGGAACTCCTCGACCTCGATGATCCGGCCGACCCGCATGTCGATCTTCTCGAAGTCCTCGATAGTTGCCACGCGATGCTCCTCCCCTTCCGTGGATCGCCGGAACGGGGCCGGCTCCCCCTCATGCCCCCGATCGTGTCCCATTGGCGGCCTCTCGGATGGCGCCCTCCCCGGCTATGCGCCGTACGGATAGTCCATCTGCGCCTTGATACGGGACTTGACCTCCGGGCCCGCGATGCGTTCCACCAGATAGAGCCCCAGGTCGATGGAGCTGGAGACGCCCCGGCCGGTGACGAGGTCCCCTTCGTCCACCACGCGCTCATCCACGACCTGGGGCGTGTAGGCGCGCAGTTCGTCGTAGGCGGATGGGTGGCTGGTCGCCCGGCGTCCGGCGAGCAGTCCCGCCGCCCCCAGCAGCAACGACCCGGTGCAGACCGAGGCCAGGCAGCGGCTGTCGCGGGCGGTCGCCAGCCAGGCCAGGAACCCTGGGTCCTGGACCAGCGTGCGGGTGCCGAAGCCACCCGGCACGTAGACCAGATCGTACCCCGCCAGCGGCTCACCGACGCGGGTGGGGGTGAACTGCAACCCGGCGCCGTCCCGCACCTCCGCGGTGTAGGCGCAGATATCCCAGGAGACTTCGGGCATGAACCCCATCGTCTTGAGGCGCGTGAGCGGGTCGTAGGCGCCGATGAAGTCGAGGGCTGTCATCCCGTCGTAAATCACGAAGGCAATCTTCATCGTTCCTCCTCGATGCGGATCACGGCGTTTCGCCCGGCGACCTATTGTCGTGCCGCGCACCGGCGTTGTCATCCCGTCGTGCTCCGCCGCGCATCGGGAGCATCGGAGGCGCCGGCCTCATCAAGTTTGACGACATGACCAAGTGGCGTGGTGCACGCAAGGGACTCCTGCCGGCGCTTCTGTTCGGGCCCGCTATCCGTTTGTGGCCCGAAGAGGGCCTATGATACGATTCGCCGGGATGGGTGGCAGTCCGTTTCCGACAACGAGCAGGGCGACGCGGCGAGGGTGACACGCCTCTTCTTTGCGCTGATCCTCATTATCACGGCGTTTGTGCAGATCACGGTGTTCCCGATTGTCAATGTGCTCGGGATCGGTCCGAACCTCATCCTCGTCCTCGTGCTCGTCTGGAGCGGGCTGCGGGGCACGCCCGAGGGGCTCCTCTGGGTCTTCCCGCTCGGGCTGCTGCTCGATGTCCTGACGCTCGACCCGCTCGGGTCCAACGGGCTGGCACTGGTGCCGGTCGCCTTGATCGGGGGGCTCGCGCGGCGACGGCTCTTCCACAGCGGCGTGATCATCCCGCTGGTGGCGGTGGTCGCGGCCACGCTGGCCCACCACATCGTGACGCTGCTGGTATCGCTCCTTGCCGGGACGAGCTACCCGCTCCTGGCGAGCGTGCGACTGGGCATCCTGACGGCGCTGCTCAACGTGTTGGTGGTGCCACCGATGTACCTGTTCGTGCTGCTGATGGAGCGCATGGGGGTGGGGCGTGCGGCGCGGGCATAAGCGGATGGAGCTGGTCCGCCCGGCGGATCGGAGACGGCGGCACGCCGACAACCGGCCGGACGACGCCGTGTTCCTCACGCGGCGCGCCTTCTTGCTCAAGGGGCTGTTCCTCAGTGGCTTCGGCGCCCTGGTGGCCAAGCTGTTCAAGATGCAGGTGATCGACGCCGCCGAATACGAACTGGTGGCCGCCGGCAACCAATTCCGCGACGAGCCGATCCGCGCCCCGCGCGGGTTGATCGTCGATCGGAACGGCAACATCCTGGCCGAAAACCGCATCAGCTGGACGGTCTCGATCGTCCCTGCCCTCTTCCCCGACGAGCCCGAGGAGGCTGACGCCATCGCCCAGCAGCTCATCCGGCTGCTCGACCTGCGCGACCTGCTCGTCGTCCGTCGATCGGCGCTGCCCGAGGGGTCCGAAGAGTATGTGCTCCGCGAACTGGCGGCGCTGGTCGGGATCGAGCCGGCCCGCCTCCTGGGGACTGTGCTGCGCAGCGGGAGCGACGACGATCTGTACGTCATCCGCGAGGATCTCGCGCCGGACGAGGCGGCACGGCTCCGCGAGGAGGTCAAGCGGTTCCCGGGCGTGCACGTCATGGACCGCGTCCGCTACACCCTGGAGGCCAACCCGGGTGCGCCGCGGCCGGTCCTGCTCAAGAAGGACGTGGACCGGGAAGTGGCCCTCGCCATCGAAGGCAACCGACTGTATCTGAAGGGCGTGGAGGTCAGCGACGAGACGCTGGTGCGTCAGTACCCCGCCGGGCCGGAGTTCTCCCACATCCTCGGCTATGTCGGCCCGATCACCAAAGAGGAGTACGAGGCGGCAGGCGGGCCGGACGGGAACTACCTCTTCGACGACTGGGTCGGCCGGGGTGGCATCGAGGAGCACATGGAAGACGTGCTGCGCGGGCAGCACGGGCTGCGCTGGGTGCAGGTCGACGCCCATGGAGTGAAGGTCAACGAGCTCGAGTCCCTGCGCCAGGAGCCCCAGCCCGGCAAGACCGTCGTCCTGACGATCGACCGCGACTTTCAGTTGAAGGCGACGGAGGCGCTGCGCGAGGGGATCGCCAGGGCCCACGAGGCTGCCATGAAGGATGGGCGGGAGCCGGTCGGCAACGGCGTGGTCATCGCGCTCGATCCCCGCACCGGCGCGATCCTGGCGCTGGTGAGCTGGCCGACGTTCGACAACCAGCTCTTCGTCGACGGCATCTCCCAGGAGCAGTACGACGCCTATCTCAACGACCCGTTCAAGCCGCTGACCAACTTCGCCATCAGCGGTGAGTTCCCGCCCGGCTCCACCATCAAGCCGCTCCTGGCCTGCCTGGGGCTCCAGGCCGGTGTCGTCGGGCCGAACGACTACGTCTACTGCGCCGGGCAGATCCGGGTGCCGGTAGTGGGGGACGAAAACGGCGGCCAGTACTACTACTGCTGGGTGCGGAGCGGCCACGGCGCGGTGGCGATGGAGGAAGCCATCGCCGTCTCGTGCGACGTCTACTTCTACAACGTGGGCGCGCCGAACCAGCAGGCGGAGGGGGCCGACCTCCCACTGCACTACTACAATCCCGGCGACCCGCAGCCCCACTTCTTCCACGGCCTCGGGATCGATCGCATCTATGAGGGGCTGACCAAGGAGTTCCGCCTGGGAGCGCCGACCGGGATCGAGCTGGCTGCCGAGTCCTCGGGCGTCGTGCCGAATCCCAAGTGGTTGTTCCAATCCCCTTTGCGCGAATACTGGTCCGTCGGCGATACTATTAACGTCTCCATCGGCCAGGGGCACTTGTCGTGCACGCCGCTGCAGTTGACATGCGGAATCGCGGCAATTGCCAACGGGGGAACCTACTACCGGCCGCGGCTGGTTGAGGCACTGGCCGATGGAGCGGGTAACATTATCCGGCGCTTCGAGCCGGAGGTCGTGCACCGGCTGAACGTGGCGCCCGAGCACATTGAGACGGTGCGGCGCGGGATGCGGCGCACCATAACGGACCGCATCGGTACGGCCTACGGCAAGTTTCCCCGGACGGGCGACGACATTCCGATCGCCGGGAAGACCGGGACGGCCGAGTATGGCGTCGCTGTCGACGGGAGGTACCGGCAGTCGCATGCCTGGTTTACCGCCTTTGCCCCGTACGATGATCCTGAGATCGTGGTGACCGTACTCATTCCGGCGGGCGGGGAAGGGGCGGTCGTGTCGACCCCGGTGGCGGACGCGGTCCTCGCCGCCTACTTCGGGAAGACGCCGTAGGCGGTATGAGACGCGCGCCCAGGGCGCGCGGGGCGCCGGCCGGACCCGGCGTCCAGTTCGGTGTTAGGAAGGAGCGGGGTCCGATGGCGGAGCCGCACCGCAGCGAGTCGGGACAGGTCCGGGTGCGCGGCACCCAGGACGGCCTCGTCATTCAGTTGCCACCCGAAGTGCCGCTGCCGGTCCTGCTCAGCCAGGTGCGCAGCCACATCGACAGCGGGGGCGACTTCTTCCGGCAGGCGGAGATCGTGCTGGACTACGGCACCCGGGTCCCCAACGTGGAAGAGATCGTCGCGCTGCGGGCGCTGCTGGCCGAGCGCGGAATCACCCTGCGCACCGTCACCGCCAGCGTGCCCGCGCACCGGGAGTTGCTCCACACTTGGGGCTATCACCCGCTGCGCCTCGTCAGCCGCGACGAGGGGGGTGACCGCGATGCCCCGGCAGCCGCGGAGGGGGAGCGGGTCGCACTCTACGTGCGCCGAACCCTGCGCTCAGGAGCGTCAGTGCAGAGTGACGGCGACGTGGTGATCCTGGGCGATGTCAACGCCGGCGCCGAGGTCTATGCCGCCGGGGACGTCGTCGTCTGGGGGGCAATCCGCGGGACGGTCCACGCCGGGATCGATGGCGATCCTGGTGCCATCATCTGCGCCCTCCGATTGATGCCGACGCAGTTGCGCATCGGTCGCATCTTTGCTCGCCCTCCCGACGAGCAGGGCGCACGGGCCGAGGGGCCGATGCTCGCTCGGATCCAGGACGGTGAGATCGTCGTCGAGTCGTGGCGGGCGGACCGGTTGAGCCGCTGAGGCGGGGGTACCGGGCGCAGGCAGCCGCGCCCGGCGTACCGGGACCGGACCGCCTGATACAAGGTGGGGACTATGGGAGAGGAACAGCAGCAGACCACCCTCGGACGCGTCATCACATTCACGTCGGGGAAGGGCGGGGTCGGCAAGACCACCACGACGGCCAACGTCGGTGCCGCGCTGGCGGCCCTCGGCAAGTCGGTCGTCCTGATCGACGCCGACATCGGCCTGCGCAACCTCGACATCGTGCTTGGCCTGGAGAACCGGATCGTCTACGATCTGGTCGACGTCGTTGAGGGCAACTGCCGGTTACGGCAGGCGATGATCCGCGATAAGCGGCTCAACAGCCTGCACCTGATCCCGGCAGCACAGACGCGTGAGAAGGAAGCGGTCTCGCCGCAGCAGATGAAGGCGCTGTGCGATGAGCTGCGGCGGCAATTCGACTTCATCCTGATCGACTCCCCGGCCGGGATCGAGCAGGGCTTCCGCAACTCGATCGCGGGCGCGGACGAGGTCGTGGTGGTGACGAACCCGGAGGTGTCGTCGGTACGCGACGCCGATCGGATCATCGGCCTGGTGGAAGCGGCGGAATTGCCGACGCCGCGGCTCATCGTCAACCGCCTGAACCTGATGCTGGTGCGGCGGGGCGACATGATGAGCGTCGAGGATGTCACCGACATCCTCTCGATTCCCCTCCTGGGGATCGTGCCGGACGACGAGACGATCGTGACCTCCACCAACCGGGGCGAGCCGGCCGCGCTCGATCCCCGCTCGCGTGCTGGGCAGGCATTTCGCAACATCGCCGCGCGGCTGACTGGGCAGGATGTGCCGCTGATGGTGATGGAAGAGCCGGACGGCGCCTTCCGCCGCTTCCTCCGAGCGATCGGCTTAGGCGGCGGGAACCAGGGTGGCGTCGCGGTTCGGGGAGGAGGGGGCTGATGGGCCTGTTCGACACGTTGTTTGGCCGCCGCCAGGCATCGCGACCGTCCCAACCCGCGAGCGCCAGTGTGGCCAAGCAGCGGCTTGTCGAGGTCCTGATCCAGGACCACGTCAAGTTGACGCCGGCCGCGATGGAGGCCATCCGCCAGGACATCGTCAAGATCCTCTCGCGCCACCTCGACATCGACGCCGACGCCCTGCAGATCCACATCACCCGGGGTGAGCGCGGCGAGAGCTTGACGGCGAACGTGCCGGTGCGCCGCTCCGGGGTGCCACAGCGAAGGTAGGTGGTCATGATCCCGGAGGCGCTCGGGCAACCGGCCCTCCACCACGTCGGCATCGTCGTGCACGACCTGGAGGCGGCAGTCGCACGCTACCGAACACTCGGCTTCGGTGAGCCCGAGGTGTTCGACGTTCCCGATCAAGGCGTGCGGGTCGCCTCCTTCCACGCCGGGCCGGGCCACATCGAATTGCTCACGCCGACCGTCCCCGACACCGGCGTGGCACGCTTCCTGGCGGCGCGCGGCGAAGGGATGCACCACGTGGCCTTCGGCGTGCGCGATCTGCGCGGGACGCTGCGCCGGCTGGCTGAGGCCGGGATCGAGCTCATCGACGCCGAGCCCCGGCGGGGCATCCACGACTGGCGCATCGCCTTCCTCCACCCCCGCTCCTGCGGCGGCGTGCTGGTGGAGTTGGTGGAGGTGGAGTAAGACGTCACGCGTCACGCGTCACGCGTCACGCGTCAGGCGTCATACGTCATGCGTGGTGCGTGTTCCGTGATGCATTGCCTTTGCTCCGCAACCGCTGATCGCGCCACCGAATACGCAGCACGCAGTCGGGACCAGTGATGACGCATGACGCGTGACGCATGACGCACAGAGGAGCATCCGATGGCCGAGAAGGGGCGCCGGGAGGTCGTGACCGACTCCGGCATCGTCATCCAACCGGTCTACCGCGCGACGGAACGCCCACCTGAGCCGGATCCGGGCGAGTACCCGTTCACGCGCGGCATCTACCCGACGATGTACCGGGGACGCCGCTGGACGATGCGCCAGTACGCCGGCTTCTCCTCGGCCGAGGAGACCAACCGCCGCTTCCGGCTCCTCCTGGAACGCGGGCAGACCGGGCTGAGCGTCGCCTTCGACCTGCCGACGCAGCTCGGCTACGACTCCGACCACCCGGCGGCGCGGGCCGAAGTCGGTCGCGTCGGGGTCGCCATCAGCACGCTCGACGACATGCGGCGGCTGTTCGACGGGATCGACCTGTCCTCAGTCACCACCTCCATGACGATCAACGCCCCCGCCTCGCTCTTGCTGCTCCTGTACCAGATCGTCGCCGAGGAGCAGGGGGTGGACCCGGCGAAGCTGGGCGGCACGATCCAGAACGACATCCTCAAGGAGTACGCCGCCCGTGGGACGTACATCTTCCCGCCCCGGCCATCGATGCGCCTGGTCACCGACACCTTCGCCTACTGCCGTGAGCACCTGCCCAACTGGAACACGATCAGCATCAGCGGCTACCACATCCGCGAGGCGGGTGCGACGGCGGTGCAGGAGATCGCCTTCACCCTCGCCAACGGCATCGCCTACGTCCAGGCGGCGCTTGACGCGGGGCTGGACCTGGACGACTTCGCGCCGCGCCTCAGCTTCTTCTTCGCGGCCCACAGCACCTTCTTCGAGGAGATCGCCAAGTTCCGCGCCGCCCGGCGCATGTGGGCGAAAATCATGCGCGAGCGCTTCGGTGCCAAGAACCCCCGCTCCTGGATGCTCCGCTTCCACACCCAGACCGGCGGCTGCACCCTCACCGCCCAGCAGCCGCTCAACAACGTGGTGCGCGTCGCCTTTCAGGCCCTGGCCGCCGTGCTCGGCGGCACACAGAGCCTCCACACCAACGGCTTCGACGAGGCCCTCGCCCTCCCGACCGAGGAGGCGGCCACCCTCGCCCTGCGCACCCAGCAGATCATCAGCGAGGAGACGGGCGTCGCCGACACCGCCGATCCCTTGGGCGGCAGCTACTTCGTCGAGACCCTGACCGACGAGCTGGAGCAGCGCGCCTGGGCCTTGATCGACGAGGTCGAAGAGCGGGGCGGCGCGGTCGCGGCCATCGAGTCCGGCTTCATCCAGGACCAGATCGCCGACAGCGCCTACCAGTGGGAGCTGGCCGTCGCATCCGGCGAGCGCACCGTCGTCGGAGTGAACAAGTACCGTGTCGAGGAAGACATCTCGGTGCCGATCATGCGCATCGACGAGGAGTCGGTGCAGCGGCAGATCAAGCGCGTCATCGCCTACCGCGAGCGCCAGGACCGAGCGCGCGTCGCCGCCGCGCTCGACGAGGTGGAAGCCGCAGCGCGCGGCACCGACAACCTCCTCCCCCCGATGAAGGCCGCCCTCCTCGCCGGCGCCACCGTCGGCGAAATCTGCGGCCGCCTCCGCGAAGTCTGGGGCGAGTACCGGCCGACGTAGAAGAATTCAGGACGGCATGTGCCCGGGGGTGATGGAATTCGACGAATTTCACGGATGTACGCGGTCGGCACGTGCCAGGGGGTAATGGAGTTTGACGAATTAATTTGGGTGTAGGTGGTCGGCACGTGCCCGGGGCTAAAGCCGCCGGGCTGACAAGGAAAGCCGGCTGAAGCCGGCTGGGAACGACGACGAAGTCTAGCGGGCTGGTGAGCGGAGCATCATTGCCGGCCCGTGCCCGGAGCTAAAGCCGCCGGGCTGATAGTTTGGTAAGCCCACTGAAGGGGCTGCGATGGCGACATCTCAGCGTATTGGATCCGGCCACCGACCGAACCCAGCGTCCCCAGCCCCTTCGGTGGGCTTTTCGTTGTCAGCCCGGCGGCTTTAGCCCCGGGCACATGCCGGGCGGTGGGACCCCATGCCGAGGCGTGAGGCCTGTCCCACCCCAGCCCGCTTGAGCGGGCTTTCCTTGTCAGCCCGGCGGCTTTAGCCCCGGGCACACACCGGGCGCCGGGATCCTCTCACCACCCGTCCGGCTCACTGCCTTCAGCCCGCTTCAGCGGGCTTTCGTTGTGAGCCCGGCGGCTTTAGCCCCGGGCTCATGTCACGGCCGGAGATCCTTGCACCAACCAAGCCCGCGCCACACCGCGGGGACCCTCGCACCACCCGTCCGAATCATCACGCGCAGTGAACGGGCACCGCGCCTCATCCCGGTGCGTCGGCCGCGGCCCCTACCGCTAGTTCCCGGGCACGCTCGCCGGGACGACCGCGGACAGGGCCTCGCGGAGGTCGGCGATCAGGTCGTCAACGTGCTCGATCCCGACCGAAAGCCGGATCAGGTTCGGCGCCACCTCGAAGCCGGAGCCGGCCAGGCTGGCGTGCGTCATCTGTCCCGGGTGCTCGATGAGCGACTCGACACCCCCCAGGCTCTCAGCCAGGGTGAAGAGACGCGTGCGACTGACGACGGTTCGCGCCGCTTCGTAGCCTCCCCGCACGGTGAAGGACACCATGCCACCGAAGCCGCGCGGCATCTGCCGCCGCGCCACCATGTGACCCGGGTGATCCGGCAGGCCGGGGTAGAAGACCTGCTCAACCGCCGGGTGCTCGCGCAGCATCTCGGCGATGGCCTTGCCGTTGGCGCTGTGCTCGCGCATGCGCACCGACAGCGTCTTGATCCCGCGCAGCACCAGCCAGCAGTCGAACGGGCCGGGCACCGCGCCCGCCGCGTTCTGGTGGAACTTCAGCGTTTCGTAGATCTCGGGGTCGTTCCCCAACACCGCGCCACCGATCACGTCGCTGTGCCCGCCCAGGTACTTGGTGGTGCTGTGGAGCACCAGGTCGGCGCCCAACGTCAGCGGCTGCTGCAGGTACGGCGAGGCGAAGGTGTTGTCGACCACCAGCCAGATGGGCCGGTCACCGATCACCTCCCGAATCCCGGCGATGTCGACGATCTTGAGGTACGGGTTGGTCGGCGTCTCGACCCAGATCATGCGCGTGTTCGGCTGGATGGCGCCCGCCACCGCGTCTAGGTCGGTCAGGTCGACCATCGAGAAGGTGATGCCGTAGCGGGAGGCGACCCTCGCCGCCAGGCGGTAGGTGCCGCCGTAGGCGTCGTCGGACAGGATCAAGTGGTCGCCGGGGTTGAGCAGGTACCAGGTGTTCTGGGTTGCCGCCAGGCCGGAGGCGTAGCACAGCCCCCAGTCGGCCTGCTCCAGCGCGGCGAGTGCCGTTTGCAACGCGCTGCGGGTCGGGTTGTCGGTGCGGCCGTACTCGAACCCCTTGTGCTTGCCGACCTCCTCCTGGGCGAAGGTGGAGGTCTGGTAGATCGGCACGATCACCGCCCCGGTCGCCGGGTCCGGGTCCTGCCCCGCGTGAATGGCAAGGGTCTCGAATCGCGGCGTCGTCTCATCCGTCGCCATATGCATTCGTGTCCTTTCGTGTGGTACGGGGACGCCCCCTCACCCCCTGTTGTGCGTAATGCGTTGCCCCGTATACGTCCCCTCCCGCGAGCCTACCCAGAATGGAGCCAAAGCGTGGGGGACGGAACGGAGCGAGGGCCGTTCCCCTTACCCGCCGTTCTTCTGGTGCGCTACGAAGTCCAGCAGGTCGGCGCGGGTGATGATACCGACCAGCACCCCCTCCTCCTGCACCAGGACCGCCGGGGAACCGGCCGCCAGGAGCGGGAACACGCGCTCGACCTCTTCCTTGACATCCACCAGCGCGAAGGGCGGGTCCATCACCGTACTGACCGGCTCGCGGATCGCCTCCGGGCGGCGGAAGACGTGGTCGAGCAGCGTTCGCTCTTGCAAGCTGCCGACCACACTGTGGACCTCGATCCGGCCGTCCCCGTTGCCGCCGGCCCGCACCACCGGCATCTGCGAGATGCGGTAGCGCCGCAGCAGGTCGATCGCCTCCTCGACGGTCTGATCGACCGTCGCCGCGACCACGGCGGGGATCTCCGCGTCCACCTCACGCGCCAGGAGGGCCGCCACCCGCGACCCGTGCGCGAAGCGCGAGAGGAAGCCGTTCTCCCGCATCCAGTCGTCGTTGTAGATCTTCGATAGATAGCCTCGCCCGCTGTCGGGCAAGAGCACGACCACCAGCGCCGACGGGTCGTTCAGCCGGGCGGCAACCTGCAGCGCCGCCCAGACGGCCGTACCCCCCGAGCCGCCGACCAGCAGGCCCTCCTCACGCGTCACCCGGCGGGCGGTGAGGAACGAATTCCGGTCACTGACCTGGATGAACTCGTCGACGATCCCGCGGTCGAACGTACCCGGCCAGAAGTCCTCCCCGATGCCCTCGACCTTGTAGGGCCGGATGTTGTCCGGGTCGGTGTAGATCGATCCCTCGGGATCGGCGCCGATAATCTTGATGTCCGGGTTCTGCTCCTTCAGGTAGCGGCCGACGCCGCTGATGGTCCCGCCGGTGCCGACACCGGCCACGAAGTGGGTAACCTTGCCCTCGGTCTGCCGCCAGATCTCCGGCCCGGTCGTCTCGTAGTGGGCGCGGGGGTTAATCGGGTTGAAGTACTGGTTGGGCTGGAACGCGCCGGGGATCTCGCGCGTCAGCCGGTCGGCTACGCTGTAGTAGCTCTCGGGCGATTCGCGCGGCACGGCGGTCGGCGTGGTGACCACCTCGGCGCCGTAGGCGCGCAGCAGCGCCACCTTCTCCTGCGACACCTTGTCCGGCATGACGAACACGCAGCGGTAGCCCCGTACAGCCGCCGCCATCGCCAGGCCCACGCCCGTGTTACCGCTGGTCGGCTCGACGATCGTGCCGCCCGGCTTGAGCCAGCCGCGCCGCTCGGCCTCCTCAATCATGCGGAAGCCGATGCGATCCTTGACGCTCCCGCCGGGGTTGACGAACTCGACCTTGGCGACCACGGGCGTGGCAATCCCCTGCGTCACCCGGTTCAACCGGACCAGCGGCGTCTCCCCGATGAGCGAGAGGACATGTGGGTGAATCATCGTCGTTCGGCCCCAGCGGGCCACTCCCCCTTTCCGCACGGCGGCTCGCCTACCGGCGTCCTGCCGCGAGGAAGCATCGCGTAGCGGGACCTCACCCCGCCGCGGCGATTCTAGCACGGGCGAGCCGCCCACCCCGCTCCCCAGGAGCGCGGGCCTCTTGCCCGCTCCCGGCTCTGATGGTCGCGGGCGTCCTGCTCGGCCCTCGTACGTAGCTCCCCTCTCCCAAGGTTGGGAGAGGGGTCGGGAGTGAGGGCCACTCTCGCGCAACGGGGTCAGGCGAGACGCCCGCCCCCGATCCGGCTCAGGACGCGCTGCCGTTCCCTTCGCCGCCCTTGATTTCCGCCCGCATCCGACGCCAGGCGGCGCGAGCTTCCTCGACCGAGGCCTCGTCTTCGATGGTCGAGACGTCGCCGGGGTCCTGGTTCAAAATGACCGCCCGGAAGACACGGCGCATGATCTTCCCGCTGCGCGTCTTCGGCAGCATGCTGACGAAGTTCAGTTCGCCGATGACCGCCACCGGCCCCAGCTCCTGGCGGACGGTGCCGATCAACTCGCTCTTGAGCAACTCCGAGGGCTGCCAGCCCGGCTTGAGCGCGATGAAGGCCGAGATGACTTCGCCGCGGACCGGATCCGGCCGCCCGGTTACCCCCGCCTCAGCGACGGCCGGGTGGCGCAGGAAGGCGCTCTCCACCTCCGCCGTGCCGATGCGGTGCCCGGCGATCTTGATGATCTCGTCGGCCCGGCCGGAGAACCAGACGTAGCCGTCCTCGTCGATCGCGCCCGAGTCGCCGGTGTAGTAGACCCCGGGAATGCGCCGCCAGTACTCATTGGCGTAGCGCTCCGGATCGCCCCAGATCGTCGGGGTCAGCCCCGGGAAGGGCCGCTCGATGACCACGATCCCCTGCTCGCCCGGACCGCACCGTTCCCCGTCCGGCGTCATCACCGCGAGTGCGAATCCGGGCAGCGGCACGCCGGCCGAGCCGGGCTTGATCGGCAGGATGCCGAGCCCATAGGGGTTGCCGACCACCGGTCCACCGGTCTCGGTCTGCCACCAGTGATCCAGCACCGGGACGCGGTCCTGGAAGACCTCCTTCTGCAACCATTCCCAGGCGGGCGGGTTGAGCAGCTCTCCGGCACAGAAAACCCGCTCGACCGACGACAGGTCGTGCGCCCGCGCCGGTTCGGTACCGTAGCGCATCAGCAGTCGGGCCGCGGTGGGGGAGGTGAAGATCCCGGTGACCCGATTCTCCTCGATGATCCGGTAGACGGTCTCCGGGCCGGGGTGGTCCAGCGCGCCCTCGTAGGCGATGGTGGTACAACCCACCAGAAGCGGCGCGTAAACGATGAAGCTGTGACCGACCACCCAGCCGATGTCGGAGGTCGACCACCACACATCGGTCGGCTTCAACCCAAAGCACCAGTTCGCCGTGCTGTGGATGCCGACCTGATAGGCCCCGTGGCTGTGCACCGCGAGCTTCGGGCTGGCCGTCGTCCCCGAGGTGGCCAGGATGTACGCCGGCTCGTTCGCCTCCATCACCTCGTGCTCGGCGCTCTGCCCGGCTCCCAGCGCCAGGAAGTCGTCCCAGTCGAGGTCGCGCCCGGGCTGCATGGCGGAGTCATCCGTCCGCCGCAGCACAACCACCCGCTCGACCTGCCCGTCGAGCGTGTCGAGCGCGGCGTCCACGATCGGCTTCAACGGGACAGTGCGACCCTTGCGCCAGGTCACATCGGCGGCCAGGAGGACCCGCGCCCCGGCGAGCTGCAGCCGCTGGGCCAACGCCCCGCTCCCGAACCCGGCGAAGACGACCAGGTGGATCGCGCCGATGCGTGCGGTGGCAAGCATCGCGATGATCGCCTCGGCGCAGGTGGGCATGTAGATACCGACCCGATCGCCCCGACGCACCCCCAGCCCACGCAGGGCGGCCGCCACACGCTCCACCTCGTGCAGCAACTGCGCGTAGGTCAGAACGCGCCGCTCGCCGCGCTCGTTCTCGGCCACCAGCGCCGCGTGTCCGCCCCAGCCGCGCCGGACGTGATGGTCGAGCGTGTTGTAGCACAGGTTCGTCTCTGCACCGATGAACCAGCGGAAGCCGGGCGGATCCCAGGCGAACACCTGGTCCCAGGTGCGGAACCAGGGTATCTGCTCAGCCGCGCGCGCCCAGAATCCTTCGTAATCGTCGGCCGCCTCCTGCTGCCAACGGCGGACAATCGGGTTGACGACTTCCATCGCGCACCTCCCGCGGCCGTCGTTCGGGGATACTCCCGCCCTCCGGAGACGGACGGGCCGGCGCACCCCGGCAGTTCCTCCAACTGATACCCAGCGTACCGCCAGTATCACCCCAACGGCCCGCACCCGCAACTCCCCGGCGGAGCGGGCTCACCCAGCAACAGCAAACCAGAGGAAAGGTATGTGTTCCGGGCAAGGCATGACCTCATCCGGCGCGAATGAATCATTTCTTAGCCGTTTCAGCCGGTATTGACACGACGTCATGCCGGATGGTACTCTCGGCACAGTACCAGATATCATTCATACTGCTATAATAGTTGTATCGACCCTTGAATACTGACCGCGGGCGTGAGTGCTCCTGCTACGCGATACGCCGAGTGGACACTTGGTCACTCTTTTCGTAAGTACCGTTCGGCTTAGCCCGCCGGTCCGGCATCGGATCGGAGGAATTGGGAACCGAGGCGACACCGCCACGTGCCAGCATCCTACGGGATTGCGCGTCCATCCGCACCCCCTGGGTGGCCGACCAGCATGCTGTTGCCTGCGCTAGCAGGCATTACCGGTGGTCAGTGCCGCTCCGAGCAGGGGACGGTTACCCGTACGGTCCGTCCGCAGGTATCTCAACCGGCGGCGTGCGAGGAAAAGGAAAACAGCGGTTGTGCAGCAGTATCTGATCAAGCGCCTGCTCCTGGCGATTCCCACCATCCTGGGTGCCGTCACCTTGGTCTTCTTCATGATGCGCATCGTACCGGGCGATCCGGTCGCGCTCTTCGTGCCGCCGGACACGCCAGGACCGGCGACCGAGGAGCTCAAGGCGCAGATCCGCGCCCAGTACGGGCTGGACAAGCCGCTCCACGTGCAATACGTGGCCTTCGTCAAGCAGATGATGACCGGCGACTTCGGTCGCTCGATCCGCCAGAACACGGTGGTGGCCCAGGATCTTCTCCTACGCATTCCCAACACGCTGCAGCTTGGGGTTCTGGCGCTCCTTTTTTCAACCGTGCTGGGGATTGGGGTCGGAGTCATATCCGCGGTCCGGCGCGGCACCTGGATCGACCGGACCGTGATGGTGGGCGCCCTGTTCGGCGTGTCGGTCCCGGACTTCTGGCTCGCGCTGATCCTGATCCTCTTCTTCTCATTGAACCTGGGCCTGTTCCCGCCGTCGGGGTGGGGTGGACCGATCTACACCGTGGAGGGGTTCAAGCACATCGTCCTGCCCGCCCTGGTGCTGGGACTCAGCGGAGCCGGCTCGCTCGCGCGTTACACGCGCTCCAGCATGCTCGAGGTCATCAACAACGACTACGTCCGGACCGCGCGCGCCAAGGGCCTGCGTGAGTCGGTGGTCATCCTCCAGCACGCACTCCGCACGGCGCTACCGACGATCGTCACGCTGCTTGGGCTCAGCTTCGGCCGCATCTTGAGCGGCACCGTCATCGTCGAGACGGTGTTCGGCTGGCCGGGGATCGGGCGCTACCTGATCAGCGGTATCAACGGGCGTGATTATCCGGTCGTGCAGGCGACGGTCCTGCTGGTGGCAATCTCCTTCGTCCTCGCCAACCTCATCTCCGACCTGATCCTCGTCTATGTGGATCCCCGCATCCGTTACGACTGAGGAAGATCAAGGGGGCTGATCCGGCGCGGAGTTCATCCGCGGTGCAGGAGGAGTGCTCGGTGGCAACCCAACCGGTGATGAATCAAGGGCATGAGCAGCGCGGTGCCGTGGCACTGGCGGGGATAGGCGAGGCCCAACGCACGGTATTGACCGGCCGTCGCCGTCTGTTGCGCGAGATGAAGCGGAACCGCCTGGCGACCGCCAGCGCGATCTACCTGCTGATACTGATGCTGCTCGCGGCGGCCGCCCCAATCGTTGCCCCCTATCCGCCGAACAAGCAAAGCCTCATGGACCGGCTGGAGGGGCCGTCTGCCGAGCACTGGCTCGGCACCGACGAGACCGGCCGGGATGAACTGTCGCGCCTGATCTACGGCGCCCGCATCTCACTCTTCATCGGCGTGATTGGAACGATCGGCGGCGTGGTACTGGGCACGATCATCGGGCTGTTGTCAGGGTTCTTCGGCGGCTGGTTCGACCAAATCGCCATGCGCATCGTCGACATCATGTACGCCTTCCCCGGCATCCTGCTCGCCATCTTCATCGTGGCAGTCGTCGGGCCGAGCCTGCTCAACATCATCATCGCCTTGACGGTGTGGGGCACGCCGACGCTGTCGCGGATCGTACGCGCAAGCGTGCTCTCCCTGCGGGAGCGCGACTTCGTGGACGCCGCGCGCGCCATCGGCGCGACCCGAAGCCGAATCATGTTCCGCCATCTGCTGCCGAACACCGCGGCCCCGATCATCGTCTATAGCACGCTCGGCGTCGCGGGATCGCTCCTCACCGCTGCTGCCTTGGGCTTCCTCGGCGTCGGCGTGCAGCCGCCGACCCCCGAATGGGGCGCGATGCTGAGCACCGGGCGCAACTACATGCGGAACGCTTCCCACCTCGTGCTCTTCCCGGGTCTGATGATCCTGCTGACAGTCCTGGCACTCAATATCGTCGGCGACGCGCTGCGCGACGCGCTGGATCCGCACCTCAACTAGGGCCACAGCACGCGACGCTCGCGCTGAGCCTGCGGCCGCGGCCGGCGGCGGAATGGAGGGGGAAGACATCGGAAGTGGATCGGCGGCCGGAGCGATGGGCTGATGCCGCGCGGGGGTCGGCATTTCCCATCCATGCGTTCAGGGATTGTGAGGAGGAACAACGATGAGTTCGGCGTCCACGCTCCACGATCGAGGTGAGTCCATCTTGAGTACCCGCAGTAGCCGCCGCATGCTCCTGCGGCAGGCCGTGATGGCGGGGGCAGCTCTACCCGTGGTGGCAGGACTCCTCGCCGCCTGCGGCGGCGATCCTGACGCCGCGACCACCGCCCCGGATACCGGCGGCTCCACCGGCGACAGTACCGCAACCACCGCCCCGTCCACCGGCGGGACCCCTGGAACCAGTTCGGGCGAACCGAAGAAGGGCGGCGTCGCGGTCATCCCCGTCACGGCCAGCCCGACCTCGTGGGACCTGACGAAGTCGGATTGGGTGACGTGGCAGGCCGTGCACTACCTCTACGATCGCCTTATCCAGGCGGACAATGAGGAAAACCTGCACCCGATGCTGGCGACCGCGTGGGAGGTATCGCCAGATGGCCTGAACTACTCGCTCAAGTTGCGCGACGACGTCAAGTTCCACGACGGCACGCCGTTCAACTCGGCTGCCGTGAAGTTCAACTTCGAGCGCTACATCAACAAGCCCGATTCGGCGTTCTATCCCGCGTTCTCGGTGATCGACACCATCGAGACCCCAGACGACACGACCGTCAACTTCACCCTGAAGAACGTGGACATTGAGATGCTGCTCCACCTCGCGGGCTGGGGCGCCATCCAGATCAGCCCGACCGCCTATGAGCGCCTCGGCGACGACTACGCCTCCGAGCCGACGGGCACCGGGCCGTTCAAGTTCAAGTCGTACGTACCGGACAGCCATGCCGAATACGTGCGCAACGACGACTACTGGGGCGGGGCGCCGCTGCTGGACGGCGTGCAGATCAAGATCATCCCCGAGATGAACGTCCAGCTCGACAACCTCCAGGCCAAGACCGTCGATGTCGTCTATGCGGTCAATCCCAAGGACGTCGAGGTTGTCGAGCAACTTGGCGTGATCGTGGAATCACACTTGAGTCCGGGCATCCGCTTGATCAGTCTCAACGTCACCCAACCACCGACGTCCGAGCTCGCCGTGCGCAAGGCGATCGCGCGTGCCATCAACCGCGACGAGATCATCGAAAAGGTCATGTACGGGTATGCCGTGAAGGCCCGTGGCGGCGCCATGCCGGGCAGCCCCTACGATTTCTCCGACGTGCCGATGATCGAGTACGACCCGGAGGAAGCGGAGCGCATCCTCGACGAGGCAGGCTGGGTGCGCGGGTCGGATGGGATCCGCGAGCGCGATGGGCAGAAGCTCCATCTCAACATCATCACCCGCGACTCCGAGGAGTGGACGCTCTACACCCAAATCTTCCAGGAGCAGCTCAATGAGATCGGTATCTCCTCGACGATCCAATCGTTCGAGTGGGGCACCTACCTCGACAACTGGCGCGAGAACAAGGGTGAGTGGAATCTCACCTACATGTCGCTCGGCGGCACCTGGAACGCGGTGACGGGTATTCAGGCGGGCTGGAACCCGGATGCCTTCTGGACCATCAACCAGATCGGCAAAGCAACCGATCCGGAGATGAAGGCGCTCAGCGACCGGCTCCAGGCTCTCTACGATGAGATGCTGGCGACCGTCGATCTTGACAAGCGCTTGGAGCTGGGGAAAGAAGCGCAGATGCTCTACCAGGAGAATCAGTTGGCCGTCTGGCTGTGGCATCCGGAGACGATCAACGCCATTCAGCCATACCTCAAGGACTACGATCTCGAATGGCACGGGCGAGTTCTGGGGCTGACCCGCGCCTGGCTCGATAAGTAGCGAGACGCGCGTGCGGCCGGTGGGCCCAGCCCGTTCCGGCTCCCAGCCGGGTGGGGCGGCACACAGCGCCCCGCCCGGTCACCCTCACCCCCAGGCTGCACCCCCACTCCGGACGGCCGACTCGTTCCGCACGACATCGACCCCTCCGGCCGGGATGAGCCGCTGCCGGTGCCGCCCGGGCAGGAGCCAGCGTCGGTCGTCGGTGTGCAGCGGACGCGATCGCGAGTGAAAGGGAAGGGCAGGCGAGAATGACTGACCGGACGCGGGCGCTGCCGGCGGACGCGCCCGAATTCACCCTCGATGAAGTGCTCTCGATCAAACACCCGGACCCAGCCGCGTGGTCACCCGACGGCGCGTGGCTGGCGTGGCGCTGGGACGATGGCGGGTTGGTTCATCTCTGGGCGGCGCGTGTCGACGGTGGCAGGCCGGTACAGGTCTCGCGCGGCGAGACGAGCGTCAGCAGCTTCCAATGGGGCCCCGATGGGCGCCTCGCCTTCGCCCAGGGCGGCGACATCTGGATTGCGGCACCGGGTGACGAGCCCACACAGTTGACGCGGGGCGGCGGTACCGATGCGATGCCCACCTGGTCCCCAAGCGGACAGCAGCTCGCCTTCGCGCGGGATGGCACCCTGTGGATCCATGACCTCGGCACCGCGTGCGTCTCGGTGCTCCCCCTGCCGGGTAAGATCGTGTCCGGCTACGGCGACACGACGAGCATCCGCTGGTCACCCAGCGGCGCCCGCCTGGCGGTCCGCATCCTCGACGGATCCCAGCGCGACCTGGTAGTGCTCACGGCGGACGGGACGGCACTGTGGCGCACCGAGACGCCGGACAACGAGGTCGCCTTCGCGTGGGTCGACGACCGCCGACTGCACTACACCGCCATCGACCCCAGCAGCCGCGTCCGGGTCCACCGACTCATCGATGTCGAGACCGGCGCCGAGGAGGAGTTGGCCCGCGAGGAGAGCGAGCGCGGCCTAAAGGGAGAACTCCCGCCAGTGGTGCATCCTGCCGGCGCAGGGATCGCCTACGTGCTCACGCCTGGAAACTGGCCGCACCTCTTCTACCGTGATCTGAGCACGGGAGAACTGCGCCAGCTCACCGACGGCGAGTGCGACGACACCGGGCACGCGGGAGACTCCTACGCCTTCTCGCCCGACGGTGCCAGGATCGTCTACTCCAGCAACCGGGACACGGACCTGAACCAGCGCCGGCTGTGGCTCGTCGACGTGGCGAGCGGTGAGTCGACGCTCCTCACCCCGGGCCCCGGCACCGACTCCTGCGCCGCCTGGTCGCCGGACGGCCGTTTCATCGCCTTTGTGCACTGCGGACCGTATGAAAGCCCGGACATCTGGGTCGTCGACCCGACAAGCGGCGAGCGACGTCAGATCTCCCACTCAATGCCGGAGACGCTGACCTCGGAGAAGATCACGCTGCCGACGCACATCACCTATCCGAGCGAAGACGGCCTCGCGGTCCATGCCGATCTGTTCCTTCCGAAGGGCTTCGACCCCGAGCGGCGGTATCCGGCCATCGTCTGGGTTCATGGGGGTATGGCGCGGCAGATGCGTTACGGCTGGCACCCCATGCGCTCCTACGCCATGTTCTACTCCTTCCACCAGTACCTGCTCCATCGGGGTTACGTCATCCTCTCCGTCGACTACCGGGGCAGCATCGGCTACGGGCGCGAGTATGAGCAGGCAACCTACCTCAGCATGTGCCAGGGCGACCTGGCCGACGTGGTGGCTGGGGCTCGCTATCTGGCGAGCCTTGGTTACGTCGACCCCGAGTCGATCGCGGTCTACGGCCTGAGCTATGGCGGCTATCTGACCCTGGGTGCGTTGACCAAGTATCCGGAGGTGTTTGCGCTGGGGATCAACATCGCCGGGATCTGGGACTACGAGCAGTACAACCAGTCGCGCGAGGAGGTCAGTCCAGGCAGCCGCTGGCACGGTCTTGCCCGCCTGGGTGGCCCCAAGGGCGAGCACAACGCCGAGGCCTGGTATCAGGCGTCGCCCCGCAACTTCGTCCAGCAGATGACGCGCCCGCTGCTCAACCTTATGGGCACCGCCGACGAAGCAGTTGACTACGCCCAGATCGACGCGATCATCCGCGACTGTGTTGAGCACGGCAAGGATTTCGCCGTGGTTCATTACCCCGGCGAGAGCCACATGTTCACCTGGCGCAAGACCTGGGAAGACGCCTTCCCACGCATTGAGCGGGCGTTCCAGCGGTACCTCACGGTACCGCCGTCCGAGCGGCCCCCGGCGATGATCTGACACCGCGCTGGACCACAGCGCACGGGTGCAGCACGTGAAGGCAGCGAGGAGAACGATGACTACGGAACACGATGACCTGGGCACGAGCCGACGCCTGACGCGCGCGGACTACGCACGCGCGGAGCAGTATCTCCCCTGGAACGTCTCGCATCTGCTCCTCAACGTCGAGGTCAAGCCCCACTGGATCGAGGGCAGCGACCGCTTCTGGTATCGCCGAGCCAGCCGCGAGGGGACGGAGTTCATTCTGGTCGACCCGGAGAACGGCACGCTCGGTCCTGCCTTTGACCACGCCCGGCTCGCCGCTGGACTGTCGGAGGCGACCGGAATTCCTCACGTCCACAACCAACTCCCGATCGACGACCTGAGCTTCCCCGATGGGAACGTCCTCGAGTTCACCCTGGGAGGCCATCGGTGGACCTGCGACCTCACGACGTACCGCTGCACGCGAGGCGAGCCCGCCACGGCGGCGCCGAAGGACGAAGTACGCTCGCCGGACGGCGCCTGGGCGGCCTTCCTCCGCGACGGTGACCTCTATGTACGCCGTACCGACGACGGCACGGAGATCCGGCTGACTGATGACGCCGAGCCGGATTACGACTACGCGACCCTCCCCGGATCGTCCCTCTCTGCCGTGACCGACAAGCTGGTCGGGCGCCCGATACCGCCCGCCGTCGCCTGGTCGCCGGACTCGAAGCGCCTGCTGACGTATCGCCTCGACCAGCGACAGGTCCGCACGCTCCATCTCCTGCAGTCTGTCCCCCCACCGGGATCGTCGCGGCCCGTTGCCCATGAGTATCGCTACCCGCTGCCGGGCGACGAGCACGTACCGGTCGGCGAGCTGATCATCTTCGACCTGGAGGAGAAAAAGCGTACGCCACTGGCGGTGGAACCGATCAACGTCGGCCCCCGCACCAGCCTCTTCGAACAGCGGGTCGCCTGGTGGAGCGAGTCGGGCACACATGTCTACGTCGTCCACGCCTCGCGCGACCAGCGAGAGGTCTCCCTCTACGTGGTCGATCCCAACTCGGGCGAAGCACGGGTGCTGGTGCAGGAGCGTGGATCGACCACCGTCTGGCCGGGGCACCCAGGGCCGACACTCACGACGGTCCGGGACGTGGGCGACGATGAGCGCGTCATCTGGTTCTCGTTCCGGAGCGGCTGGGGCCACCTCTACCTCTACGACCTGGCAAGCGGTGAGGAGCGGTGCCAGATCACGTCAGGCCCGTGGACCGTGCGGGACATCGTCCGGATCGATGCCGAGAACGGGTGGATCTACTTCATGGGCAGCGGCCGCGAGCCAGGGCGGGATCCCTACTACCGCCACCTCTACCGCTGCCGCCTGGATGGACGCGACCTGACGCTCCTGACGCCCGAGGACGCCGAGCACGACGTGTGCTTCTCCCCCTCAGGCGCCTATTTCGTCGACACTTATTCGCGCATCGACCAGCCACCGATCACAGTGCTCCGCACCTGCGACGGTGAACTGGTCCACACGCTCGCCGAGGCCGATATCACCGGGCTGCTGGAGCGCGGCTGGCGGCTCCCGGAGCGCTTCTGCGTCAAGGCACGGGACGGGATCACCGACATCTATGGTTCGATCATCCGCCCCTCCCATTTTGACCCGAATCAGCGCTACCCGGTCCTGGACGCCATCTACCCCGGGCCCCAGATCATCCGCACCCCCAAGGCCTTTCCCACGGCTGCGAACGGGTTCTGGCAGGACCAGGCACTGGCCGAACTCGGCTTCATCGTCGTGACGATCGACGGGATGGGCACGCCCTACCGCTCGAAGAAGTTCCTCGATGTCGCCTCCGGCGCGAACTTCGGTGAGGCCGGGGGATTGACCGACCACGTCGTCGCGCTCAAGCAACTCGCGGCGCGCGATCCCTCGCTCGATCTCGAGCGGGTCGGCATCTACGGGCACTCAGGCGGCGGATACGCCTCGACGCGGGCGATGCTCCTGTTCCCCGACTTCTACAAAGTCGCCGTGGCGTCGGCGGGGAACCACGACCAGCTCGGCTACAACGCGAGCTGGGGCGAACGCTGGATAGGGCTCGTCGAGGGGGACCGCTATGCCACACAGGACAACATCAAACTCGCGCATCGCCTCCAGGGGAAGCTTCTCCTCATACACGGCGAGATGGATGACAACGTCCACCCCTCGCTGACACTCCGGTTGGTCGACGCCCTGATCGCGGCCGAGAAGGACTTTGACCTCCTGATCATCCCGTTTACCAACCACTCCTACTTCGACGCGCGGCAGGGGCTGGCAGCGCTGGAGACGCACATCTCGCAGAGCCATCCTTATTTCATCCGGAAGCGCTGGGACTACTTCGTTCGCCACCTACTCGGGATGGAGCCGCCCACGTACGCGATCCGGCCCCCGGCTCCACCGGCGTAGGTATGTTCCCCCGTGCGGCGGCATCGCGAGATGCTGGATGGGGGCGGCTGGACTGCGGCTCTGCCGTCCCCGTCGTAGGGGGATCCGCTACCGCAAGCGTGACCCGGACGCAGGTCCCCTTACCCACATCGCTGTCGACGTCGATCGCTCCGTTGTGGCACTCGACGATCCAGCGGGCGATGGCGAGGCCGAGGCCGGCGCCGGCGGCGCCGTGGGCGCGGGCGGCGTCGCCCCGGTAGAAGCGGTCGAAGATGCGCTCGCGCTGCTCGGGTGGGATGCCCGGCCCGGTGTCGCGCACGACGATCTCCGCGACGTCGTCGCGGCGGTGGACGCTGAGCTCCACCTCACCGCCGGGCGGGGTGTAGGTGAAGGCGTTGTCGAGCAGGATCAGGAGCAACTGTTTGAGCTGGTCGGCGTTCCCGATGACGTCGATCTCGCCGGCGTTACTGACGCGGAAGGTGTGCTGACCAGCGAGCGGGGCCACCACGCGCGCGGCATCGGCCACGACCTGGTCGAGCTGGATGACGGACAGGTCGGGCCGCCAGCCGACGTCGGCACGCGCCAGGGTCAGCAGGTTCTCCACCAGCCGTCCCATGCGCTCCGCCTCGTCGCGGATGTCGGCCAGGCCGTCGCGGAGGTCGGCGGGATCCCAGCGCTCGGCGTCGATCTGCCGCAGCAGGATCTCGGCGTTGCCGCGCAGCGCGGTGAGGGGCGTGCGCAGTTCGTGGGAGGCGTCGGAGACGAAGCGGCGCTCGGCGGCGAACGCTTCTTCCAGGCGGTCGAGCATCTCGTTGAAGGTCTCGGCCAGTTGCCGAACCTCGTCCCGCGTGGGGGGCGGATCGATCCGCCGGCTCAGGTCGCCCTCGTCACCGATCTGCCGGGCCGTGTGCGTGATGCGCGTCAGCGGGCGCAATGAGCGGCCCGCCAGGACGTAGGCCCCCACGGCGGTCGCCACCAGCCCCAGCCCGCCGCAGACGGCCAGTAGCAGCCGGAGCTTGCTGAGCGTGTCGTACATCGGCGTGAGCGGCTCGGCCACCTGGAGGGTCACGACCGGCTCCTCCGTCGGGTAGGCGACGAGGAGCACGCTGAGGACCCGTACGGGGGCACCATGGAATCGCACCGTGTAGTAGACCGGCTCGCCCCGCAGGTTACGCTCGAGCACCGACTCGGGCAGCGGGATGTAGTCATCGAGCTGGGGGGAGTTCAAGTAGAAGCGCCCATCGGGGAGGGTCAACTGCGAGTAGAGGCCGGGGAATGTCACCGGATCGAGGTCGGGCGGCGGGAAGGGGAAACTCGGCCCGTCCGGACCGACCCGGACCGCCCGCGACTGCTCGCGCACCTGGCGCGCGACCCGCGTCCAGGCTTCCGCCAGCCGGGTGTTGACCTCGCCGCTGAGCGAGCGCTGAAGGGTGAGGTAGACTCCTGCACCAACCGCCACCAGGAGCACGGCCATCAGCGCGGTCGTCAGGAGCGCGATCCGAAATCGAACCGACATCGATGGCTCCTACGATGAGTGCGACCCGGCGCGCTCCTCCGTCGGCAGGCGCAGGGCATAGCCGGCGCCGCGGACGGTCTGGAGCAGGCGCGGCTCGCCGCCCGCTTCGAGGTGGCGCCGCAGGTTGCTGACGTAGACCTCCAGGACGTTCGATTCGCCGGGGAAATCGTAGCCCCAGACCCGCTCCATGATGACGTCCCGCGTCAGCACCTGGTTCGGGTGCTGCATGAAGAGCAGCAGCAGCTCGTACTCGCGGGTCGTCAGCTCGATACGGCGGTCGCCCCGGTAGGCGAAACGCGAGGTGGTGTCGAGCGTCAGGTCGGCGAAACGGTACACGCCGTCGTCAGCCGGTTCCTCGGCGCGGCGCCGCTCCTGACGCCGTAGGAGCGCGCGAACCCGTGCCAGCAGCTCCTCGAACGCGAACGGTTTGATCAGGTAGTCGTCGGCGCCGGCATCGAGCCCGGCCACCCGGTCGGCCACTTCATCCCGCGCGGTCAGCATCAGGATCGGCATCCCCTCGCCGGCCGCACGGATCCGGCGGCAGACCTCGAGGCCGTCGATATCGCCCGGCAGCATGATGTCGAGGATGATGAGGTCCGGCGGGTCGTCGCGCACCGCATCCAGCGCGCGCGCCCCGGTGTCGGCCACCGTGACCCGGTAGCCTTCGAAGACCAGACCGCGGCGCAGGAAGGATGCAATCGCGCGCTCGTCCTCAACGACCAGGATGTGCTGCTCCTGCGCCATTCCGTTCCGCCTCCCTCCATCAGAGGTGCAGCAGCGACCGGAAATGGCTGTCGGCCTCGTACGGCCCCACGATCGCCAGGTTTAGCACGTCGGGCCGGAAGAGTTCGGTGGCTAGCTCCTGGATCTGCTCCGCCGTGACGGCGTCGATCCGCGCCATGACTTCCTCTGGGGTGAGGATCTCGCCGAAGACGGCCTCCTGGCTTCCGATCCAGCCGGCGACGGCGCGGCTGTCCTCCAGCCCCATCACGATCCGGCCCCGGCGCAGCTCCTTGGTGCGCTCCAGCTCGTCCGCCGGCACCGGCTCCCGGCGCAGCTTGTCGAACTCGCGAAGGATCGCCTCGATGGTCTGCTCGACGCGCGCGGGGTCGGTCCCGGCGTAGACGACGCCCTGGCCCACGTCGGCGTACTCGCGGAAGTACCCATACACCTCGTAGACCAGCCCCAGCCGCTCGCGGATCTCCTGGAACAGGCGCGAGCTCATCCCGGAGCTGAGCACGGCGTCGATCATGTCCTGGACGTAGCGCCGGTCGTCGGTGTACGGGAGCGCCGGGACGGCGACGCACAGGTGCGCCTGCTCGGTTGGACGGGTCAACAGGCGCACGCGCGGCTCCTGCTGCCGCACCTCGGCCTGGACGAAGGTATTGACGTCGCTGGCGGGCAGGTCGCCGAAGTACTGCTCGGCCAGCTCCACGACCTGCTCGTGGTGAATGTCACCCGCCGCGGCAATGACCAGCCGGTCGGGCCGGTACTGCGTGCGCAGGTAGGTGAAGAGGTCGTCGCGCGTGATGGCGCTCACGGTCTCGACGCTGCCGATGACCGGCCGGCCGACCGACTGCCCGTCCCAGACCAGCTCGTCGATGACGTCGTGGATCAGGTCGTCGGGCGTGTCGAGGATGCCGCGGATCTCCTCGATGATGACGAAGCGCTCCTTCTCCAGCTCTTCGGGGTCGAAGGTGGAGTGGCGCAGCATGTCGGCCAGCACGTCGAACGCGCGGGCCAGGTGCGCGCTCGGAACCTTGACCCAGTAGTTGGTGCTCTCGCGACTGGTGGCGGCGTTGAGGATGCCGCCGACTCCCTCGATCTCCTGGGTCAACATGATCGGATCAGGGCGGCGCTCGGTCCCCTTGAAGACCATGTGCTCCAGAAAATGCGAGATGCCTGCCTGCTCGTCGGACTCGTAGCGGGAGCCGACACGGAAGTAGAGGATCAGCGATGCGGAGCGAACATGGTCCATGCGGCTGGTAACGACCCGGACGCCGTTCGGCAGAACCGTCTTCTGGTACAACGTCTCCCTCATTCTTCTGAGGATACAGATCCGAAGTGTCGCCGAGGCACGCTTACGAGGCGGCGCCAGTCCCCGCACTCGGCACGTTGCGCGCCATCTCCACGGCAAGGCGAAGTGCCGCCTCGGCGCTGCGTGCGATGTTGTCGGCGCGATCGCCGTCCCAGCGATGCTCCTCGCAGACCTCGCCCGCCGGCGTCACGCACGCGATGTAGACCAGACCGACGGGCTTGGTCGGCGTGGCCCCGCCCGGCCCGGCGATGCCCGTGGTCGAGACGCCGATGTCGGCACCGGTCGTGGCCCGCACGCCGCGAGCCATCGCCAGCGCGCACTCGCGGCTGACCGCTCCGTACCGCTCGAGCACCTCCCGCGGCACGTGGAGGAGTCGTTCCTTCAGGTCGTTGCTGTAGGACACGATGCCGCCGACGAAGTAGGCCGAACTCCCCGGCACCGTGGTGATCCGATGGGCGACCAGGCCGCCGGTGCAGGACTCAGCGGTCGCGATCGTCAGCTCCTGCCGAGTAAGGATGTCTGCAAGCTGGTGTTCCAGCGGACGCGCGGCCACTCGGGCCACCCTTCCCCACATCGCGGGACTCGATCACGTCTTTGAAGTATAGCAGGCGGGTCGAAACGGCCCCGCGGCCGCGGGGCGCCGGCCGCCCGCCCGTCCTCGCGATCGGGCAAGCCGGCACCCCGGATCGAGACATCTCAGCCGAGCCAGCCGGCCGGCTCGTAGAGGGCGTTGCGCAGGGCTGCCCAGAGGGTCTGGTACTGCTGCCACGGGTCATCGCCGGGCACGAGAAGGGTGACCGGGCCGAGGCGCTCGACGCCGGCGACGCGCGCGGCGCGGTCGCACTGCTGCATCGTGAGGAAGTCCACCTCCAGCCGCAGCGGCCGCTCCGGCGCGTAGACCCGCGCCCGGCTCAGGTTGCTCAGCGCCCGGGCGGCAGCCTCCCGGATCTCCGGCCCGGTCGCTGCCGGGGGCCGGCAGATCGCCGCATTGCGCCCACGCGCTTCCTTCACCGCGACCGTCTCGATGTCGTCGCCCAGGAACGCGCGCGCCTCGGCCACGGTTGCCGTGTCGCCAGTGACCATGATGACCGGGATGCCGAAGGAGCCAAGGATGGCGGCGTTCAAGCCGGTTTCGCCGTGCGGGCGGCCGTTGATGCGCAGTTCGGCCACCGCCGCCCCGGCGATGGTGTGCGGGTGAACGGCGCGCGGCGTCTTGGCCATCGCGTGGTAGCCGATGAACACGGCGGCGTCGAACCGCTCGCTGTCGGCGCCTTCGAGCTGGCAGGCGTCGCGGGCCTCCCCGGCGCCGGTCATCAGCCGGGCCGCGGGGTGGAGATCTTCGATCAGGATGTTGCGCATCGGGCCGTGCCCGTCGCTGACGAGGATGTCGGTCGCCCCCGCCTGGATCAGGCCCTCGATCGCCGCGTTCGCGTCACCGGTCATCAGCTTGCGGCCGCGGCCATACTCCCGCTCGGTCGACATCATCATGTCACCATGGACCACGCCGGTGATCCCCTCGATGTCGACCGACATGTACACCTTCATCGCCCAACCTCCCCTATCGGACCGTCATCGGCGAGAACAGCTCTCGCACCGGCCCATCTTCCGACGCCGTGGTTGGGGTGACAAGTATCCGGCGGGGGAACCGCGGGCGATCACCCGGCGGGCTGGCAATCGGCCGACCGGAGGGGCAGGCGGACGGTGAAGGTCGAGCCACGGTTGGGCGCGCTATCCACCCAGATGCGGCCACCATGAGACTCGACGATCCCTTTGGCGATGAAGAGGCCCAGCCCGCTGCCGACCAGGGTCGTCTCGCCGACGCGGGAGAACGGCTGGAACAGCCGCGTCTGCTGGTCGTCGGACAGGCCGGGGCCCTGATCGCTGATGGTAAGGATCGCCGACTCTCCCACCTGGCGGAGGGAGGTGCGCACCTCACCGCCGTCGGGGGAATACTTGACGGCGTTGTCGATGAGGTTGGCGACGACCTGCGTGATCCGCTCGCGGTCCCAGCAGCCGGTCAGTTCCTCCGGGGCATCGAGGTGCAACCGGTGCTGCCCCCCGCTGACGGCCTGGGCCTCGACGACCTCAAGGACGACCGCGACCAGGTCGACCGGGGCCGGTTGGAGCGTGAACTGGCCGACACCGAGGCGGGCAGCGTCGTGGAGGTCGGTAGAGATCCGTCGCGTGCGCCAGACCGCCTCGATGATGGCGTCCAGCGCCCGGCGATCCTGCTCCGCCAGCCCCGGTGGGGCGCGGCGTTGCAGCCCCTGGGCGTAGCCGACGATGGTGGTCAGGGGCTGGCGCAGTTCATGGGTGACCGCGGCGATAAAGAGCTGGAGTTGCTGTTGGGCGTCGGTCAGCCGGCGGTTCACTTCCTCGATCACGCGCGCGTCGTGGAGCAACGCCACACGCTGGCGGGCGAGGAGCACAGCCGCACCGACAATCGGGAGCAGCCCGAGCACGTCCGTGATCCAGACCGCGACGGGGAGCCCCTGGGCCGCGCCGCTGATGACGGCCACGCACACCGCGGCGGCGCCGACGGCACCCACCGCTCGGGGAGAGAGCCAGCGTGCCGCCACCAGGACGGGGAGCGCGTAGAGCAGGGAGACGACCCGCCCCCGAGGCATGACGGTCAGGTCCAGAGCGAGGGCCACCAGGAGGCTGGCGATCGCCAGGACACCGATCAGCCACCGGGAAACGGTCCGGCGCCGCGTCGGCGCACCGCCCGCAGGCGATGTCTCCCACACCGCCCCGCGCGCTTCTGACCCCGCCGCTCTGGCCCGCTCCCCTGACCCGCTGTCCATACTTCGCTGCCTGCCGGTCGTGCTCAGCGCCGGTGATGCCGTGTTCGGCAACCAAGACGCACCTACGCGCTACCGCTCTCACAGAACTGGCACGGGCGCGTTGCCACAAACACGTATCACAATGGACGCCACATCACGCCGAGTATAGCGCAGCCCCGCACTCAGCGAAAGAGGTGCGATGACCGATTCCGCGAGATTCCGGCGGGGTACCGGCTAGGCTGCTCCCGATGGGATAAGGCCCGTCGCGTGGAGTGCCGCGCACGTGATGTCGCCGATCGCCTGCTCGCCGGCGTGGGAGTCGGGCAGATCCTCCGTGAAGACGCTGACGACCAGCGTGCCGGCAGGGGTGGTGACGAAGCCGACGTCGTTGACCACGCCGGTCAGGCTGCCGGTCTTGGAGCCCCAGCGGATGCCCTCGCCCTCGGGCACATAGCGCCCGATCCGGCGGGGGTTCTGCTGCTTCTCCAGCATCGCCACCATCGCCTCACAGGACGCCGGCGACGCGGCACGCCCCTCCAGCAGCGCCTTCACGGCCAGGGCGTAGTCATCCGGCGTGGCCCAGTTCTCCGGCTCGTCCGGGAGCGCCGGGCGCCCCTTCATCTTCCGGCCCAGGTTCGAGTCACGCATGCCCAGCGACGCGATGACGTCGTTCACCGCCTCCAGGCCAACCAGGTCGATCAGCAGGTTGGTCGCGGTGTTGTCGCTGATCGAGATCATGAGGTAGACGAGATCCTCCAGCGTCAACTCCAACCCGTCGTGCAGGTGCAGCAGCACGCCGCTCCCGGGCGACTTGTCGGCGTCGCGCAGGACGATCCGATCGGTCAGCGCACGCTCCCCCGCATCCACCGCCCGGTAGACGGCGACCATGAGCGGGATCTTCACCGTGCTCGCGGCGCGGAAACGCCGGTCGCCGTTGTGGCGAAAGGTTTCACCGCCGGGGGCGACGATGGTCGCCCCAACCGTGCCGCCGGTCGCTTCGGCCGCCGCAACCGCCGCGGCCACGCCCGCCCAGTCGATCGTCTTCCCGTCCATGCCACGCCTCCCCCTGCTCAGGTGCGAATCAGCCCGCCCGGCATGATAACCGCTCGTGCCCGCCCGTGCGCGGAAGCAGCGCCGTAGGCTACAATCCCGCGCGTGCCCGACGCAGGCAGATCACCGGGCGGACCACGCCGACCGCAAGGAGCAGTGCCGTGACAACCGCGACGTTTCTTCTGACGCAGGTGGCGCAGGGATCGATCTGCACGGCGGCGCACCACGCCCGCCCTGGGGAGGAACGGAGCGCGAATGGCGGTCTGCCATGCGGGATAGTGAGCGACGGAACGCCTACTCCGTCTATCTGATCTTCGCGGCCGCGTCGGCCTTCTTCTACACGCTCGTCTTCACCGTCAGCGCGGTCTACCGGGTCGAGCAGGCCGGGCTCAACCCGTTCCAACTGGTGCTGGTCGGGACGGTGCTGGAAGCATCGGTCTTCCTGTTCGAGATCCCGACCGGCGTCGTGGCCGACGTCTACAGCCGCCGCCTGTCGGTCATCATCGGCGTCTTCCTGATCGGCGCCGGGTTCCTGCTGGAGGGGGCACTTCCGATCTTCTGGACGATCCTGCTGGCACAGGCCCTCTGGGGGATCGGCTACACCTTCACCAGCGGTGCCGTCAACGCCTGGATCAGTGACGAGATCGGTGAGGAGCGCGCCGGGCGAGCCTTCCTCCGCGGCACGCAACTGGGTCAGGCCGGCGCACTGCTGGCGACCGGCGTCAGCGTCGCCCTCGCCAGCGTCCGGCTCAACCTGCCGATCCTGGCGGGCGGGGGGTGCTTCGTCCTCCTCGGCCTCTATCTCATCCTCCGGATGCCCGAACGGCACTTCACCCCCCGGCCGCCGGAGGAACGCTCGTCGTGGCAGTCGATGCGCCGCACCCTGCGCGACGGGGCCCGCACGGTCCGGGGAAGGCCGGTGTTGATCACCATCCTCGCGATCGGCGCCATCTACGGCATGGCGAGCGAGGCGTTCGACCGGCTCTGGCCGGTCCACTTCCTCGACAACTTCACCTTCCCGCAGATCGCCGACTTCCAGCCGGTCGTGTGGTTCGGCGTCATCAACGCGGTGGCGATGGTCCTGAGCGCGGGGGTGACGGAGATCGCGCGGCGCCGGGTCAACACCGCGAGCCACCGCGGCGTCGCACGGGCGCTGCTGACCATCAACCTCCTGCTGATCGGCTCGGTCACGCTCTTCGGCCTGGCCCGAGGCTTCGCGGTCGCCCTGGCCGCCTACTGGCTGACCTACCTGCTGCGCACGACGCACGACCCGCTCTACACCGCCTGGGTCAACCAGCGGCTGGAGCCGCGGGTGCGCGCCACGGTCCTCTCGATCGCAAGCCAGGCCGATGCCCTGGGTCAGATCGCCGGCGGCCCGGTCCTCGGCGCGGTCGCCACGCTCGCCTCGATCCCGGCCGCGATGATCGGCGTGGCGGTCGCGCTCGTGCCGTCGCTCGGCCTGTACACCCGGGCGCTCCGCCGCCCCGAGGAGGTGGAAGCCGTCACCCCGGCCGCGGACTGATCGCCGCGGTCAAGGACGAAAAAACGCCCCTCTCCCAGCGTTGGGAGAGGGGTTGGGGGTGAGGGCCGCTACCACGGGGTCTGGCCACTCCCTGTAACGCGGAAACAGTTCACGCGATCTCGCTCTCGCCGGCGCCGAGGAAGCGCCAGAGGAGGACGCCCTCAGCGACCAGGATGCCGAGTGTCAGCACCGCCGACGTGACGCACCACTGGCAGATGGCCTCGATCACGGCGATCTCGAGGTACGTCAGGTAGGCGGCGTAGACCGCGCCGGACAGGACCAGCGCGAAAGCGGCCATGGTGGCGGTGCTGGCCCAGGCCGGCCGAGTCCGTCGGAGGAAGCCCAGGCCGATGACCGCGAGGTACATCCCCATCCCGAGGATCGAGATGGGGATGCCCGCAATCTCCGCATAGGGGCTGTTCTGCACCGTCTTGCAGTCGCCGATAGTGCAAACGAGGGCGCCGGTGTCGTAGTGGCTGTAGGTCAGGTAGCCGGCGACCAGCAGCCCCGGGATCGCCAGGGCCAGCGAGGCGGTCTGCCAGCCGGTTCCGCGGATCACTGCGCCAGCGCCTGATCGATCGCGGCCTTCAGCGTCTCGTAGCGACCGTTCCAGCCCTGCAGCAGCTGGCCGTTGATCATGAAGCTGGGCGTCCCGGTGAGCCCGGCTTGCTTGCCCTCGTTGTAGCTGGCCTCGACCTCGTCCTTGAAGGTCTCGTTGTCGTAGCATTGGTTGAACGCTTCCATGTCCAGGCCGACTTGCCGCGCCATCTCCTTCAGCCGCGTTGCGCTGAAGTCACCCTGGTTCTCCGCGCGCTGGTTCATGAAGAGGGTGTCATGGTACTGCCAGAACTTACCCTGGTCCTCCGCGCAGAAGGCGGCCTGAGCTGCGCGGATCGAGTCCGGACCCAGGAAGGCCCAATCCCGATACTCGAACGTGATCTTTCCGGTTGCGACGTAGTCCGCGATGAGCTGCGACTTCATGTTCCGGTTAAAGTACCCGCAGCCCGGGCATTGATAATCGCCCCACTCCACCACGTGGACCGGCGCGCCTTCCTGCCCCATGACGCGCCCGTTGGTCGGGATACCCGCGTCCAAAGGCGCCGCCGCCGCGATGTCCGAGATATCCTCGCCGGCTCCCGGACGGTTGATCAGGATCAGTACGACGGCCGCGATCAACGCGACAGCGACCAGACCGCCAAAGATCGACATCTGCCGCCGTCGTCGCGCCGCTCGCTCGGCCGCCAGCCGGCGCTCCGCTCTGCGGGAGCGCCGTGCCTCCCGGCCTGATTGGGAACTCATCTCCTCCGCATCGCCCTTCCCAACAACACCACCTGCCCAGTTGTCTGGGCGGTATCGTACCATGCCCCCGCCCGGCCACGACGAGGCGCGGCACGCCGGAGGCAGCCTTCGTCCGTACTCCTACCACACGTGCCTTAAGAATAGCTGAGCGACCGGGTCTCCTGTCGAGCCCCATAGCGGGCTGACACCGGCACGACCCGCCAGTCGGCTCAGCCGGCCGGTGAGGGCAGCCGCCGGCGCCGGGCCGGACTCCGCCGCGCTCTACCCTTCGTGCTCGCGTGCTGCCGGCGCGGGTACGCGGTCCGAGGCGGGCTCCGCTGCGGGCTCCGGCGCGATCTGAGCGCGCCGCCAGGGGAGAATCACCTCCTCGAACATAACCTGCACCATCGCCGCGGCCGGCACGGCCACGAACGCACCCGCGACGCCGAGCAGCGCCGCCCCCACCAGTACGGCTACGAAGACGAGCAAGGGGTGGATGTCGAGCTGGTCACCTTCCACCCAGGGGGAGATGGCGTAGCCCTTGGCGTTCTCGATGACGAGCGAGGCACCGAACACCAGGAGGAAGGTCGTCCATCCCTGGAGCGCCGCGATGATGAGCAGCGGGATGCGCGCCAGCCACGGACCGATGCGCGGCACCGCCTCGCCCAGCCCCACCACGATCGACAGCAGGACCGCGTACGGCACACCGATGATGATCAGCGCCACGTAGGTGATCACCGCGATGATCGTCATGACGATCAGCTTCGCGCGCACGTAGTAGCCGATACGCTCCCACATCTCGCGCATCACGCGCTCCGCGGTGTCGCGGTGTTCGTGGCTGATGAGCGACAGGATGAAGCCCAGCAGCCGACCGCGCGTCGTCACCAGCAGCATCGAGATGACGAAGATGCTCAGGACGTCGAGGAAGAGACTGAACAACTGGCTCGGCAGCTCGGCCAGCCGGCTGCCGACCGAGCTCAGCAGGCGCGAGCCGGCCGTCGCGACCTGTTCCTCGAACGGTTGCAGTTCCGGGTATTGCTCGCGCAGGCGCTCCCAACTCCCCCGCAGGGCCTGGTAGCGATCGACGTAGTTGGGGATTTCATCCACCAGCGTGGCGACCTGCCCGAAAAGGGGCGGCAGCACGAACCAGCCGATGGCCCCTACCACGGCCATCGCCACCAGGTAGACCAGCAGCACGGCGATGCCGGACGGTATCCGCAGCCGCTCGAGCTGCGACGCCGGACGCGCTGCCGCCGCGGCGAACAGGAGGCTGATAAACAGGATCAGCAGCACGCCACTCAGGCGCATCAGCAGGTAGAGCCCGAACGCGGTGAGGATGGCGAACAGGAGTGCGTAGTAGATCGGCATGGCCCGCTGAACGACCGATTCGCGCGGCCGGGAGGCGGGCCGATCCCCGTCCAGGTCAACGCCTGCCATAGGCTCTCCCCTCGATGCCCTCGCCTACTCTCCCACAGCCGGGTCCGCCGCGCCGGCGCATCACCCCGGACCACGGAAAAGTCCGCAATCCGCTCTCCCCCGCTGTCGCTATGATGAGTGCGTTGCCAGCCGGCGGCCGGTGCGATAAGACTACTCGGTCATCGCATGGAGCTTGCCGAACGAATCGAGGGCACGCGGTCGTCCTTGGAGCGGGATGGGTGGTGCGACAAGTCCAGCGCCGTGGCCCGTGGCCGGGGTGCGGGATCCGTCGCACCACCCGCCTCGACGACGGCCGGCAGGGGCACGAGCCGGCTCAGGGAGGCGGGCGCACCGAAACGGAGGGGCGGTGACGATCACGACGGACAAGGACGCATCCAAGACCGGCGCACCAGGCGAGCGCGGCCGCGGAGCCCTGCGAGAGGTCGCATGGGTAGCGGTCAAGCTGGGCTTCACCGCCTTCGGCGGGCCGGCGGCGCATATCGCCATGCTGCGCGACGAGGTGGTCGTCCGCCGGCGCTGGGTGACGGAGCAACACTTCCTCGACCTGCTCGGCGCGACGAATCTGATCCCTGGGCCGAACTCCACCGAGATGGTGATCCACACCGGCTACATCCGCGCCGGATGGCGAGGGTTGGTCGCCGCCGGGGTCGGCTTCATCACGCCCGCCGCGCTGATCGTCCTCGCCTTCGCCTGGACCTACGCCCGCGTCGGCACGACGCCGCAGGCCGAGTGGCTGCTCTACGGGATCAAGCCGGTAATCATCGCCATCGTGGCGCAGGCCCTCTGGAACCTGGCAAAGACGGCCGTCAAGGGCGTGCTGGCCGCCGTGATCGGCCTGGGGGTGCTCGCGCTGGCGCTGCTCGGCTTCAACGAGATCGCGCTCCTCTTCGGCGGTGCGGCGTTGATGTTCGTGATTACACTCGCGCGTCGGGCGCGACGCCCGCCGCCGGTTGCCGCGCTGCTGCCGCTGGTCGGCGCACCGGTCCCGGCGGCGACAGCCGTGGCCGGCGCGGTGCCGTTCAGCCTGCTGACGCTCTTCCTCACCTTCCTCAAGATCGGCTCGGTCCTCTTCGGCAGCGGCTACGTCCTGCTCGCCTTCCTCCGCAACGACTTCGTGCTGCGCCTCGGCTGGCTGACCGACCAGCAACTGCTGGACGCCGTCGCGGTCGGCCAGTTCACGCCGGGACCGGTCTTCACCACCGCGACCTTCGTCGGCTACCTCGTCGGCGGGTTCCCCGGCGCGGCGCTGGCGACCCTGGGCATCTTCCTTCCCTCATTCATCTTCGTCGCGGCGCTCAACCCGCTCGTTCCCCGGCTCCGGCGCTCTCCCTGGACCGGCCCGTTGCTGGACGGGGTCAACGTCGCGGCCCTGGGGCTGATGGCCGCGGTCACCTGGCAGCTTGCCCGCTCGGCCGTGGTCGACCCGCTCACGGCCGGGCTCGCCCTCGCCGCGCTGGTCCTGCTCGTCCGCTTCCGGGTCAACTCCGCCTGGCTGGTCCTCGGCGGCGGGTTAGTCGGGCTTGTCACGTGGCTGCTGTGATGGGACGCATCCCCCTCACCCCAACCCCTCTTCCACAAGGGAAAGGCTTCGCCAGGGTGTTGACAGCCTGCCAGCTTCATCGTAAATTACCGATAAGAGCCGCCGGTGAGGCGGCAATCGTTTCGGACGGTTGTTCGTAAAAATACGATGGTCGATGGTCGCAGTGACTCGGCGCCCGGATTCGCCCCACACCCGTGGGGACCGACGGTACTCAGCCATGGTCAGCCCGGTCAGGCCGACATTCGCCCCACACCCGTGGGGACCGACGACGGTCCGCT
>NZ_JADGHZ010000085.1 GCF_019683595.1 Sphaerobacter sp.
GCACGATCGCCGGCACCAGGGCGTGCCGCCGCGCGTCCTCCGCGGGGATCAACTGCGTCACAAGCTGCGTGGCCTCCGCCTCCGCGAGCGGATCGAGCGTCAGCACGCGGACCAGTGAGGCTCGGGCGAGGTCGGCAATGACGGCGCCGAGCGGCGCGTCCGCCGGCGTCTCGGTGTCGCGGTAGGCACCGATGATCCGGAGCGTCGCGCTATCGGCGGTGAAGGCGAGCGACCGCAGCAGGTCGAGCGCGTCGGGGGCGGCCCAATGCAGGTCGTCGAGGATGAGGAGGGTGCCGCATTCACCGGCCACGGCGTGGAGGTAATCGGTGACGGCCCGGAAGAGGAGGTGACGCGCCGACTCGGGCCGGAGTTGGGCGGCGTCCTGGCCGTTGCCGGCGGGCGATCCGGCATCGTCGTCGCCAAACGCCGATAAGAGACGGCCGAGCCGCTCGGCGTGAAGCCGCACCGCAGGTCGGTCTGGCGGCACCGGCTGCCCCAGGGACGTCATGAGTGCGTCGGTGAGCGGGGCAAACGGATCGAGCGTGCGGGGCTGGCAACCACCACGAACGACGTACCAGCCGGCCTCAGCGGCCAGCGCCTCGGCTTCGTCCAGCAGGCGGGTCTTCCCGATACCGGGCTCACCGACGAGGAGAAGAACCGAGGGACCAGGCCCCGCCAGCAGCCGCCGCAACTCGGCCTGTTCGCGCTCGCGTCCGGCCAGCGGGCGGGTCACCGTCTCCGGCTCGTCGGGATGTCCGCGCGCTCCCCGCAGCGCCGCGATCTCCGCCTCACCAAGGCCGAGGGCCTCGGCCAGGCGATCGAGCGCCGCCGCGGCAAGACGGCGTTGCCCGCGCTCGAGCTTGCTGATGTAGTCGACACTGTAGTTGGTTCGCTCGGCGAGCGCTTCCTGGGTGAGCCCGGCCAGCCGGCGATAGCGCCGCAGCAACTCCCCGCGGGTCGGACGCCCTGCTCTGGTGCCTTGTGTCTGCTCGCTTGCGTACACGACCCGGCGTGTCCCCCGCTGCCGTCCCCAGCGCGCCGGCGAACCACCATCGAGGCGGCGATACGTTGGTATCGCGTAATTCGTTGCGTACCATAGCCTGACTCACAATGTCAAGTGTCGCCTTCGGTCATTCCCGACATGCGCGACTGCTCGTTTTCGTGACGCTCCTCTGTCATCTGCCATCCTGAGCGGAGCCGCCCGTCGTGGGGGTGACAGGCGGCTCAGTCGAAGGAAGGCTCGGCTGTGATGCAGCCGGGATGGGCGATCCTTCGACTCAGCCGGGCTTGGTAGACGACGGAGCGGAGGAGGCCCGGCTCCGCTCAGGACGGCAGATGCACGAGCGTCTACCCGATGTGGGTACGCATCGGACGATCCAGGCGAGGCGCTACCGGCGGATCGGCCAGCCGACTGCCACCCCACCTGGCACGACGGGCAGCCGCCGGAACAGCGCCTGCACCAGGCGAGCCACCAGACCCACGACGTCGTTCCGCGCCGTCGGCAGAAGATGGCCGTCGCACGTGCTTCCATGAGCGTCGCTGTTGGTCCCGTCCGGGCAGGTGGTATTGCCCCAGTGCACCCCGGTCAGGCGTGCCGCACCCAGCAGCGCCCCCGACAGATCGGCATCAGTGAGATCGGCGCCGCGCAGGTCGGCTCCGGCCAGATCGGCGCGCACCAGGCGAGCCCCGCGCAGGTTGGCCCCTGCCAGGTTGGCCAGCCGCAGCGAGACGCCGGTTAAATCCACCCCCACTAACGTGGCCCCCGGGAGTTGAGCCTTCTGCAGATTAAGCATCCCCTGACTGTTCCGGTATGCACTGAGGTCGGTGTTGACGTACTGGGTCAGGGCGGCTGACGTGCTGGCGGCGACGTTGGCGTCACCCGAGTAGGCGGCGGTGATAACGTGCGTTCCCGCGGCGAGGCTGGCGGTGGTCAGGGTGGCGGTGGCCACGCCGGCATTCGAGGTCAGCGTCACCGTGCCCAGCGGCGTCGCACCGGCGAAGAAGGTGACCGTGCCGGTCGGCACCCCGGCGCCGGGCGGCAGCACCGTCACCGTGGCGGTGAGCGTCACCGGCTCCCCGGCGGTCACCACGGGGCGGTCCGTCACGCGACTGACCTGCGAGGCCGCCTGCTGCACGGTGTGGGTGAACGCGGGCGCCTCACTCGGCGCATAGGTGGCATCGCCGCTGTAGGCGGCGCGGATCGTGTGCTCCCCGGCGCTCAGCGCCGCGGTCGTACAGGTCGCCGTCAGCGTGGTCGGATCCAGCGGGCGGCTCTCGCACCCGGGGATACTCGCCCCACCCGCGGTGAAGCCAATCGTCCCGCTCGGCGCGGTGGCACCCGGTAGGGTGGTCGACAGGGTGGCGGTGAAGGTGACCTTCTGCCCCCAGACCGAGGGGCTCGGCTGCGCCGCCAGCCCGAGGCTGGTGGCGATCTTGTCCACCCGCTGCGTCACCGTGCCGGAGCTTCCGTCGTAGAAGTCGTGCCCGCTATACGACGCCGTGATGCTGTGCTCGCCGAGGCTCAGCCCCGCCGTCGTGCACGTCGCCGTCCCGTCCGTCGCTAGCGCCAGGGCATCGCAGCCGGGGATGATCGTATTCCCGTCCGTAAAGGTGACCGTCCCGCCGGTGGGCACCGGTGACACCGCCGCGGTGAAGCTGACCGCCTGCCCCACCATCGAGGGGTTGGGGTCGGCAGTGACCGACGTCGTCGTTGGCTGCAGCACTGTCTCGGTGATCGTCGCCGTATCCGTCGTGCCGGACGGGTACTCGACCGTGACCGTCACGGTGTAATGGCCCGGCCGGCCGTATGTGTGGGACAGTTCGAACGCCGTATGGTAGCCGTCCTCCATCTTCGTGGGCGAGAGGAACACGATCCCGTTACATTGGGGGCACGGAGGAGCCGTATTGGTGGTCACGTTCGACACTCCGTCGCCCCAGTCGACCGTCAGCGCCAGCACGTCGTGCGGGCCGGCGTGCTGGATCCAACCCTTCACGACGGTCGCCGTCCCCAGCGGCACCTTCACGTTGTTGAAGAATCCGGGGGCACATGGCAGGAAGTCGGAGCACGGGGTGAGGAGGTGCACTTCGGCCGGTACCGCCGTCACGTTGACCTTGAAATCCGTTGTTGCCCGTCGGCCCTCTGAGTCGGTCACCTCCAGTCGGATCTCAAACTCACCGCTAGTGGGGAACACGTACTTCGCAGGATTCCCCGTGACAGTGACCGTGTGTCCACCACACACCAACGAGCCGTCCACGATGGTGCAGTGCAACACATCGTCCAGCGGCTTGTCCTTGATCACCCACCGGTACGTGAGCGCGGCACCGATGGGCGATGTCGCCTGCGCGCGGAGCTCGACCTCCTGTCCCTGGACGGGGTTCGCCGGGGAGAGGCTGATCGAGGCGGGATCGATGACCGGGACCGGCGGAGGCACGACTCTGGCCTCGTACTCGTTCCCATCGCGGTCGATATAGCGGATGCTGTCGGAGACCGCGCAGATCCCGTCCTGGTCGCACGTCTCCGCGTTGAGCGACGCGCCGCTGTCCCCGGCCAGCGACACGAACTTGTACGCGCCCTGCGCGTCCCGGACCAGCCAGGCGTACTGCGCCTTATCATCCCAGTCGGTGTACATGATGCGGAGCGATTGGATCTCCTGGCTCGCCTCCCCGTCGTTGGTCACCACCGACAGCGTGTTGCCTTCGGAATCGGTCACCGTCTGGATGAACCAGACCCCTTTGAGGCGTGCCGTCGTCGTCCACTCGGTGGTCTTGTTGTACCAGGTGATCGTGTTCTGGAGAGTCTCTTGCCCGCCGTTCACGCTCACCATGAACAACGGATCGGTTTGGGCGTTGGCCGGCGGCGGGGGTGGAGGGTTGAGGCAGGTCGGTTTGTTAAGCGACAGAATCCTGTTGTCGCAGGCCTCGGTGATCATCGGTAAGGGCAAGGTGGCCTGCACGAAGAGGCTGTAGAGTTCGCCGACTTCATCCTTATCATCCAGCATCGATCGGATGTCGTACGACTTGGTCGGCGCCTCGACAATCAACGTGTGGATCTTGCCGGGTAACTGCTCAATGGTGACGAGGTCAATCAGGTGGATGGTCGTGACGACGACGAAGAGGATCACCGCGGCCACGATGGCACCCACGCCCGCGGCGCTCACCGCCCCGGCGTTGGCCGCGGCGACGGCAGCGGAGTTCGTCGCGGGCGACCCGATAGCGGCCAGCGTGGCTGACGACAAACCGCTGACCCACCCGGCATGGGGAAAAACCGCGAGCTGGAATGCCGTCCCGGCCAGGACCGGCGCCAGCGTGACGCCAAGCGTGCCGGCAACGGCCATCCCCGCGGTCACGGTGCCGAGTCCGACCACGAGCGCGATGTCGCGGAAGGTTATGGCGAACTCGGGGTTATTGATGGCCTCGTAGTTGGCGCGGGCCTCCCCCCATTTCACGAACTGGTCGTATTCCGGCACGGGGGGCGGGGTGCCGATGATGCCGCCGATGCCGCCTCCCGGCTGAACGCAGTCGGCCGGCATGACGCTGTTCGTCCCCCGGAAGATGTTCCCCTGATACTCCGTCTGGTAGGGAGCCGGCGACCGGTAGACGCAGTAGCCGGCCTGGGCCTGGGCCTGCGCTTGCCGCAGGGTCAAGCCGACACACGACCCGCCATTGCACATGCCGTAGTTCAGCGGAGGAAGTTCCAGGTAGTTCCTCAGAGCCTGCTTTTCATCCGTGGTATCCTCGCCGCGCGCGACCGCGTCGTAGTACTGATCCACGAGATCGTCGAAGGCTTCTTGACTGTACCCCGCCCACTTCACGTACTCCTGACCCGCGTACCGGGCCTGCTGCATGCGCTTTTGACGGACGAGGCCGGTGAGCCAGTCGACGGCTGCTTGTTGTTCTGGGGTACGCTCGTTGGCCTCGGTCTTGATCGCCTCGACCACCAGGGCCCACAGCTCGGCGAGCGCATCGTTCCGCGCCCAGGACTTGACGGCCCAGGCGTCGGATGCGGGCAGACCGTGGCTCGTCAGGACGTTCTGAATGGCCTTCTCCTGCATCGACGCCCATGGCCCGCTTCTGATAAGCGGCGGAGATGGATCGGCAGCACGCACCGAGGCCACCTGCAGGTTCGGACCCAGCGCCATCACGGCGACCAGGAACAGGATCAGCCCCCTCGAGGCGAACCGCTTGCGGCGCCGCGGGCCCGGTTCATGCAGTCCCGCGCCGCGCACCGTCGTGCGGCCGGCAGGGGAGCCAGGACGCACCCCGCCGTGGAACAGCGCCGCGATCACCGCACGAGCGATGGCAATGACGCCTTTCATGGGCATGCTCCTCTATCGCCATGATGACGAGAGTCACTACACGTAATCTGGTCGGGCGCGGACACGATGTCCACAGACAAACCCGGACAAACAACCCGGACAAACCGGAAATCGCCGCGGGTTCGTCGCCCGAACCCGACACGCCAGCGCTGGAGTACAATCCGGCCGTGCCCTGACCGACCGGAGACGAACGGAGGCCGGTGAGATGCGCGAGATCCACGTCGACCGGATCGCGGAGGCGGTACGCGACGCCTGCCTGGAGGCGAACTATGTCGCCGGGGCGGACGTGCGTCGGGCCTTCACGGTGGCACGGGAACGGGAGGTCTCGCCCCTCGGCCAGCAGGTGCTGGAGCAGATTCTGGAGAACATGGCCATCGCCGAGGCGGACCGAGTGCCGATGTGCCAGGACACCGGCACCGTGGTCGTCTTCGCCGAGGTCGGCCAGGATGTCCACCTCGTCGGCGGCGGATTCGAGGAGGCGATCAACCGAGGCGTCCACGAGGCGTACCACGTGGGGTACCTGCGCAAGTCGATGGTCGAGCGCCCCTTCACCGCGCGACGCAACACGCGGGACAACACACCGGCCATCATTCACACTCGCCTGGTGCCGGGCGACCGGGTGCGGCTCGCGATCCTCGCCAAGGGGGGCGGTGCGGAGAACATGAGCCGGCTGGCGATGCTCACCCCGGCCCACGGGCGCGAGGGGATCGTGCGCTTCGTACTGGAGACGGTACAGCTCGCCGGGCCGAACGCCTGCCCGCCGGTGGTCGTCGGCGTCGGGATCGGCGCGACCTTCGACCGGGTCGCGACGCTGGCCAAGCAGGCGCTCCTGCGCGAGATCGGCAGCGAGAACCCGGATCCGGAGGAAGCGGAGCTGGAGGCAGAGCTGCTGGCCGCGATCAACCGCCTCGGCATCGGCCCACACGGCTTCGGCGGGCGGATCACCGCGCTGGCGGTGCACGTTGCCTCGGCCCCCTGCCATATCGCCAGCCTGCCTGTCGCGGTCAACCTCCAGTGCGGCCCAGCCGCCCGCCACCGGGAGGTGGAGATTTAGGGCGTGGGATGTGTTGCGTGTTGCGTCATACGTCATACGTCACCCGTGGTGCTCCCCTCTCCCCTGGTGGGAGAGGGGCCGGGGGTGAGGGGGACGCATGACGCATCACGCACAGGGAAGGGATGACGGATGGAGTTCGCGGAGGTCGTGCGGAAGCGGCGGATGGTGCGGCATTTCAAGCCGGACCCGATCGACCCGGCCGTGGTAACCCGGATGCTGGACCTGGCCCGGCGGGTGCCCAGCGCGGGTTACACCCAGGGGCAATCGTTCGTGGTCGTGACCGACCCGGACATGCGGCGGGCGGTCGGGAAGCTCTGCGGGGAGGACGAGTACGTCGCACGCTTCGGCCACCGCTGGATCTCCGAGGCGCCGGTCCAGGTCATCCCCTGCGTCAGCGAGGCTGCCTACCACGCGCGCTACCAGGAGCCAGACAAGCTGCGACCCGACGGCACCGAGATCGAGTGGCCGGTGCCCTTCTGGTTCATGGACATCGGCATGTCGGTGATGACGCTGCTCCTGGCGGTGGTCGACGAGGGGCTGGCTGCGGGCTATGCCGGTATCCCCGAGACGGCGGCGCTTCGGGATCTGCTCGGCATCCCGCCGGAGGTGACCCCGGTTGGAGTCATCCCGATCGGCTACCCGGCGCCGGACGTTCCCTCGCCCTCACTCAAGCGCGGCCGCAAGCCGCTCGAAGAGGTGGTCCACTGGGAGCGGTGGTGAGGAACGTGATGCGTGATGCGTCATGCGTCATACGTCACCCGTGGTGCTCCCCTCTCCCCTGGTGGGCTCCGTCCGAGAGGGGCCGGGGGTGAGGGGGACGCATGACGGTTGACGCATAACGCACCTCACCTCGCCCCGGGGACGTTGATGCCGAGGGCTTGCAAGAAGACGGTGCTGGCCAGGTAGAAGAGGATGATCATCAGGATGCGCACCAGCAGCGCGCCGCGGGTCCGGCGGGCAAGCCGCGCGCCCGACTGCGCCCCGAGCATCATCCCGAGCACCGCCGGGATCGCCACTGCCGGATCGATGAGGTCATTCAGGTAATAGATCAGCGCGCTCGCGACGACGGTCGGCCCGACCATGAAGGTGCTCGTCGCCGTGGCGGCCTTCACCGGCACCTGCATGATGGCGTTCATCGCCGGCACCTGGACCGCGCCGCCGCCGATGCCGAGCATCCCCGAGATCATCCCGGCTCCGGCGCTGATACTCATGCCGGGTGCGAGCCGCCGCGGCGTGTAGCAGACCTCGGTGCCGCCGTCGATGGCGCGATCGTAGTAGCTCGCGGTCAACCCCAGCGGGTCGCGCTCCGCGGGCGGCGGTGACGGCCGCGCCCCGCGGCGCGCCATCACAATGATCATGCCGAACAGCGAGACCGAGTAGACGATCCGCAGCGCATTGGGCGAACTGTGCACCGCAAGCAGACCGCCGATAATCGAGCCGACGGTCGTCGGCACCAGCATCAACAGGGCCAGCCGGATGTTGGGCATCCCGTCGCGCAGGTACACCGACGCTCCGGCCGCGGAGTTGACGACGACGCTCACCCCGCTCGCCGCAATCGCCGTCTTGAGGGGGATACCGAAGAAGACCGAGAGGATCGGGACCACAAAGACGCCGCCCCCCAGCCCGACCAGCGAGCCAAGCACGCCGGCTCCGGTCGCCGTCAGCAGGATCCCCAGCTCCGTCAGCAGGTTCACATCTACGCTCCCCGTGTCGCCAGCGCGATCACCACGCTGAGCACCAGAATCGTCAGCACGAGCCCGGCGGCGGCGGCGTAGAGCCGGTCACGCTGCCGCAGGCATCCGTAGGCGAGGGAGATGAGGCCGTAGACGGGAGCGAAGAGGATCGTAAGAAGCCCGAGGCTGACGATGGCTTGCGCGTCAAACGCGAGGAGCCGCTCCGGGAGGTCGGACGGCGGCACGGTCGCGCGCGGCAGGTCGCCAACCTGCACCAGGCTGACGACGGTACCGAGAATCAGGAACGCCATCCCGATCAGGGTGACGATCCGCAGGCCACGAGCAAGGCGCAGCCGCAACTCCGGTGCGATCGCCGGTCGCTGTCTTGACACCGGCTCACCGGCTGTGTCGCTCTGCTCCTGCGCTGCTCCGAACACGGGCAGGTCCACCCCTCCTCACCACGCTGGTCGGTCTGCGCTGGTCATGATGACCGAACAAACTCTAGCACGCGAGCGCAGTCCTGGCACGCCCATTGCATTTTGAACAGTAGGAACAGTGCGTCAAGACCAACGCCTGGGTTCCCTCTGGGCGTAGCGAGCGATGCGCACTGTTTCCCCGGCGCGGAGCATGGCCGGCCAGCACTGGTCGTCATGCGGAGTAGAGAGGATCGTCCCGCATGAGTATCATTGCGTGGATCGTCATCGGGGCATTGGCAGGCTGGATCGCCAGCATGATCGTGGGCACGAACGCCCAGATGGGATGGCTGGCCAATATCATCGTCGGTGTGATCGGCGCGTTCGTGGGCGGGCTGATCTACGGCCTGATCACCGGCGCGGATTTCATCGCAGGCTTCAATATCGGCACGCTCATCGTGGCGGTTATTGGGGCGATTATCCTCCTGTTTATCTACCGAGCCATCACCAGTCGAGCCTGACCGTATTCCCACGCTCGCCTGCAACAACCCCGGGAGCATGCTCCCGGGGTTGTTGTGTGGGCCGCATGCCCGAGCGCCGGTTCTTTTCCAAAGCCGCGCACGGCACCAGAGCAGATGCACCTGCTCAATTGGACATTGAAGCAGTACACTTCGTCGCAAGTGACCTCTCAGGGTTGATCACCCATCAGGGATCATGCGATGAAGTGCCGATTGTATATCGACGAAGTCGGAAATTCAGGTCTGGGTACGTCTCGCAATCCGGATCACCGCTACTTGAGCCTGACCGGGATCATCATCCGGCTTGACCACGTTTCTGACTGGCTGTTTCCACAACTGGAATCTCTGAAGCAATCCTACTTCGATTCCCACCCCGACGAGCCGATCATCTTGCACCGCAAAGACATCGTGAACCACCGAGGTCCGTTCGCTACGCTGCGCGATCCCCGTGTGGAACAGGCGTTCGGCCAGGATATCATCTCCCTGATCGACCAGTGCGAGTTCACAGCGATGACAGTGGTCATCGACAAGCGAGAGCACCTTGAGCGGTATCAGGTTTGGCGATTCGACCCGTACCACTACTCGCTCACGATCCTCCTCGAGCGGTACGTCCGCTGGTTACAGGAGCAGCGTGCCGTCGGTGACGTCATGGCTGAGTCGCGCGGGAAGCGGGAAGATCTGCGACTGAAGGGCGCGTTCGCACGCCTGCTGCAGCAGGGAACCTCGTCTGTCGCCTCTACCGTCTTCGCCAAGCACCTCACGAGCCGGGAACTGAAAGTCAAACCGAAGCAAGCGAACGTGGCTGGGCTGCAACTTGCGGACCTGCTTGCTTACCCGAGCTATCGGTTCGTGTTGGATATGCGCGGGATCAAGCCGCTAACCGGCTTCAACAGTAAGATCGCCGCGTTGCTTGAACAAGGAAAGTATCGCAGGAGTCCCTCAGGGAAGATCGAGGGTTGGGGAGTAAAGTGGCTGCCATAATGATGAACGGCCCCGAAGGGCCGCGAAGGCACTGCCTTCCACCTCCAGCAACTCTGGATTAGCCTCATCCTACACCCATCCTGCACTCCAAGTCAACTGTACGGACGGTATCCACGTGTCAAGACAGTACCTCCATCTGCCCTCTGACACGATTCTGCGACATTTCCGCGTCGGGGTGCTGCGACATGGCCACGGACGTGCGGTAGCCTGGAGGCGAGGCCGCTGGCCGCGGCATGTGCGGCCGGGCATTCTCGGGAGGGCTGGTAGGGATGAGCAGGTCAATCGTCGTCCCCCTGGTCGCGCCGCCTCTCGACGTCGCCAAGGTCTCGCAGCAGGCGCTGCCCATCGCCCGCGCGCTCGTGGCACGCAGCGACGCGCACGTGACGCTGGTGTCGGTCATCGAAGTGCCGCGCGAGTACGCTGCGCTCGTGGGCGCGCTGGGCCTCGAGTCCTCCGTGCGGCAGGATTGGGTCGAGGAGCGGCGTGAGTTCCTGGAGCAGATCGCCCGCACGTTCCCCGAGGGCCGGGCGACGGTCGTGGTGCGCGTCGGCGACCCGGCATCGGAGATACTGGATCTGATCCAAGGCATCGACGATCCGGTCGTGGTGATGACCAGCCACGTTCGGACGGGGTTGCAGCGGGCGTTGCTTGGGAGTGTCGCCTACCGGGTGGTTCATGAGGCGGAATGCCCGACGATCGTCGTACCCGTGAGCAGCGAGGTCACTGGCTCGGAGACCGCACGGCTCCAGCGGATTCTTGTCCCACTGGACGGCTCGAGCTTCTGCGAGCAGGCGATTGAGCACGTGCTGACGGTGCTCGGGCCGCAGGGACTCGAACTTCACCTCCTCCACGTGATCGAGCCACCAACCCTCCACCCGGGCTTCACGGCGCAGGAGTACATGGCAAAGGCGGGCGACTGGGCGACCGCGTACCTCGCGGGCGTCATCGAGCGTCTCGGCCACCGCGGGATTACCGCCGAGGCAGAGGTGCGGACGGGGCGCGTGGCAGAGGAGATTGACCGCGCGGCGCAGGATAGCGGAGCCGACATGATCGCGATGGCGACGCACTCGCGCCGAGGGCTGCGACGGGTCGTCTTCGGCTCGGTGCCAGAGCGAGTCCTGCGCGAGACTCGCGTCCCGCTCTTCCTGCACCATCCGACGGCATCAGTGCAGGTTGACGCAGCGCGCCCGGCGGACGCGACGGCGGCCCCGTCGGAGCCGCGGCTCGTGAGCGAGGTCATGATCCCGCCGGTGATGGCCGTGCGCGAGGGAGCCACGCTGGCGGAGGCGGAGCAACTGATGCGCGAGCACGACATCGAGATGCTCCCGGTCGTGGATTGGCGCTCGCGGCTCGTGGGTGTGATCCGCCGCAGCGACCTGCCCGAGAAGCGGGACGAAGCGTCCGGATAGCGACCCACGGCCGGATCCACTCCTGGGGCGGAAACGGCGCGGGCGAGCACATCCCTCGCCCCGGCGTGTGCGGGTTCCGCACGGAGGAAGGTCAGCGCTCGCCGTCGCGCCAGCGGGTTCCGGGCCGGCCGTCCGGCAAGCTCAGCGGGAACCGGCGGGACGCGGCCAGACCGAGCATCGCCAGCCCGGCGATGCTCGCCGCGCCGAGACCCAGGCGCCCCACCCGGCGCCGTCGGCGCGACGGTTGCAAGACGTCCGGCGACACCGACCAGGCGCTGGCGCTGCGCACGACCACGCGGCGGACGAACGGCGCCGCCAGATCGATCTCCACCTCGGATACGTCTACGCCGCTCGCCCCGGGCGGCGGCTGGTGGGAATCGCCGCGCTGCCCGACACGCGGGGCCGCCACGCGCTCGGCGGCCAGCCGCACCAGGTCGGGCGCGACCTCCGAAGCCGCCGCAGCCAGTGGCGATCGGAGCCAGCGACGCAGACGCCCGCCGGCCGATACCGGCTCGATCTCGACCCGTGGCGGCAGTGCCGGTAGATCTCGGCTCATGCGGTCCTCCTTAATCCGCCCGTCCTCACGTCACTCGGCGACTCCGTAGGATGCTACTCCCGCTGCAACGTTGTCGCACACCAGCGGCCGGTCAGGCAACGTGTTCCTCGATATAGCGTTTGAGGGCGACCGCCTGGTTGCGCTCCTCATCGCGCGCACCGTAGACCAGAGTGACGGTGCCCTGGCGCGCCTGCTCCACGAGTTGTTGCAACGCGGCCTGCTTGCCGGGGTCGCGCAGCTCCTGCGCGTAGCGCTCCTGGAACTCCTCCCAGCGCTCGGGGACGTGGTTGAACCACTTGCAGAGCTCAGCGCTCGGCGCCAGGTCGCGCTCCCAGCGGTCGAGCGCCAGCGCCTCGCGGGACTTGCCCCGCGGCCAGAAGCGATCGACCAGCACGCGGATACCGTCGTCCGCGCTGGGAGGATCGTAGGCACGCTTGAGCCGGATCATGCGTCAGTTCCCTCCGTGACTTGGCTGCCGGATTCGCCCGCCGCCTCCTCCGGCGGGGCGTCCGACTCGGAAGCGGGCTTGGCGCTCGCCTTTCGCGCCTCCCACTCCCGCTTCGCGGCGGCGACGGCCTCCTCCCCGCCCAGATACTTGTCGATCATCTCCTGGAAGCCGAAGACGACGTCCACCCGCACGTCATGGGACGCGTACGCGTGGACGAGGTCCTCGTACCGCTTCCAGTACCAGTCCTCACCGCCGCCGGCTCGGATCTCCCACTCCGGGCGGATCTGCACGACGAGGTTCTGCTCGGGGTCGTAGTAGTCAAAGATGAACTCCACCGCCTGCTCACGCTTGCAGCCGGGGCAGCGGCTGCGGTGCATGGTGCCGAGAAGGATGCCGAGCCGGGCATCGGGATCGGTCCCGACGTTGACGTACCGGGCGACGGGCACCTCCCAGGTGATCCGGCAGTGGGGGCAGCGGATATCGACCGAAGCATACTGTGTCTGCAGCACCATCCATCCCTCACCGGCATCGTCGAGCGGGATCCGTTGACACCCCGCATTATATGCCGAGAGATGCGCAATCGGCTGGATGTTCTGAGCGGATCGTAGAGAGTGAACCGGCTGGATGACAGAAACAGGCCGCAGCGACGGGATCGTTCGTTGACAGGCATGCCTCCCGATTGCTAACATGCGGCCTGATATAGGACTCGTTGTCTTGGGACTGGGGCTGCGAACGCCACTATCGTACACACCTGGGATTGCCGGAGCACGTACGTTTCACCTCCATCCACGTCACCCAAGCAAGAGTCGGCCACGAGGGGAGAGGCGTGGACCGGATTGCTGATCGGGGTGCCGGCACACGGGGGAGCGGATCGCACACCATCCCGCATGACGTCACGGCGACAGCATTCGAATGAGCACGAACCGGGGCTCACCGGCCGTGGTGCGGCACCGGGCTCCGGGTTGGGCTGCGAACCAAACCGGCGTAGGAAGCGGCGCCGCCAGCTTTCCGGGGGCGATGGCTGACCACGCATCGGTGCGCGGTACAGGGAGAGTGGGACGTCTCACGCGTCCTGGACTCATTCGAGGAGGAGGAAGGACTCCAATGTCGAGCCCTCGCGACTTCAATGGGATCGTCTACGACCTACTCACGGGTCGGACGAGCCGTCGCGAATTCATCAAGCGCGCCGCGGCGCTCGGGCTGAGCGCCACTTCCATCGCGGCGATCCTGGCAGCGTGCGGCGGCGGCAGTGAGAGCGACACGACCACCACGACCGGTGGATCCGGCTCGGGTGGCAGCGCGCAGACGCCCACCAGCTCCGGGACTCCGACCGGGGGTGGCTCGTCGGGCAGCGGTGGCAGCGGCAGCAGCGGTGGCACCCTTGACCGCCTGGTCATTGCGCTCGGCGCCGACGCCCGGACCCTGATCCCCAACACCATCGTCGACGCCACGACCAACTGGCAGATCGAGAACATCTTCGACCCGGTCCTGCGGCGCGACCCGAACGACAACTTCCGCATCGGTCCCTGGCTGGGAGAGTTGACCTCGATCGACGACCTCACCTGGGAGATCAAGATCGTCCGCGACGACATCAAGTTCCACAACGGTGAGCCGTTCGACGCCGAGTCGATCAAGGTCTCGCTTGAGTACGCGCTGAACCCCGACAACAACAGCCACTACCTGGAGCGCTACAAGCCCATCACCAAGATCGAGGTGATCGACCCGATGACGGTGCGGCTCACCACCTCCGAGCCGTACCCGATCCTGCCGACCCGCCTGGCGGACCTCTACCCGATCCCGCCGAAGTATCTGGAGGAGAAGGGCATCGAGTACGTCTCCCAGAACCCGGTGGGGACGGGGCCCTTCAAGTTCAAGGAGTGGGTGCGGGACGAGCACCTGCTTCTCGAGCGCAACGAGGACTACTGGCGTGGCCCGGTGGCGATCGAGACGCTCGAGTTCCGCTACATCCCGGAGTTCTCCTCGCGGCTGTCGGCGCTGCTGGCGGGTGAGGTGGACATCATCAAGGACGTCCCGGTCGACGCAATCGAGCGCGTCAACAGCAGCGGCATCGCCCGGGCGGAGGAGATCCCCTCGTCCCGGGTCAACTACGTGGCGCTGGTCAACAACCGCGAGGGCAGCATCTTCGCCGACAAGCGGGTGCGCCAGGCGGTCAACTACGGGGTGAACGTCGATGCCATCATCGACGGGGTGTTCCAGGGTCACGCGACCCGCATGGCCGGCGCGCTGTCCAAGATCAACCCGCAGGTCGATCCGAGCATCCAGCCCTACCCGTACGACCCGGAGAAGGCCAAGCAACTGCTGCAGGAGGCCGGGATTCAGCCGGGGACCGAGATCATC
>NZ_JADGHZ010000086.1 GCF_019683595.1 Sphaerobacter sp.
CCGGGGCGGCGCCCGCCTGGGGGGGGGGGGGGGGGGGGGGGGTTTTTTCCCCCCCCCCCCCCACCCCGGCCGGGGAAGGACGGAGCGATGGTCTCCTCGGAGCAGGCAACGAGTCGAGCGTTCGGCAGCACGGTGGCGCGGAGCAGGGAGCGCACCGGGGCCCGGCGGGTGACGCTGCGCCAGATGCTCCCGCTGGGTCTCCTGATCCTCGCCGCGGCGCTGCTGATCGGCTCGATCTTCCTCCCGTACTGGGAGGTGGGACTGCGTGCGCCACAGTACCCCGAGGGGCTGACGGTGGTGGCCTACGTTTCCCACCTCGGCGGCGATGTCCGCGAAGTCGACGGGCTGAACCACTACATCGGCATGATGGCTCTGAACGACGCCGCAAAGCTGGAGCGGCAGATCTCCCGCTACGCGATCGTCGCCGTGGCGGTGCTGGCGGTCGGGTCGTTCTGGCTGCGAGGCCGGTGGAAGTGGCTACTGGTTCTCCCGGCGATCCTCTTCCCGATCATCTTCGCGGTGGATCTGGCAGCCTGGCTCTACTACGCGGGCCACACGCTCGACCCGCACGCGCCGCTCAGCAGCTCGATCAAGCCCTTCACCCCTCCGGTGATGGGCGAGGGCAAGATCGGCCAGTTCTCAACCGTCTCTCGGTTCCTGGTCGGGTTCTACGCGGCGGTGCTCGGGGCGGTCCTCGCTGTGGTGGCGACCGTCCTCTCGCGGAGATGGGACCATGGCCGCACCTAACCGCGCGCGCTGGCTGGCCGCCGTTGCCGTTGCCCTCCTGCTGGTGGGCCCGTCCCTCGTGGTTCCGCGCAGTGTCAGCGCCGCCGTGCCGGAAATCGTCGTCTGCCCCGACTGCGGTGTGCGAACCATCAGTGAGGCGCTGGCTCAGGCCCCGGTAGGCGCGCGGGTGATCGTGCGGGCGGGCACCTACGCCGAGCAGGTGGTCATCGACCGGCCCGTGACCCTGGTGGGCGAGGGGCAGCCGGTGATTCAGGGGAACGGCCACGGCACTGTGGTCACCATCACCGCGCCCGACGTGACGATCGAAGGGTTCACCGTCCGCGGCAGCGGCACCGACCTCAACCGGGAGGACAGCGGCATCCTCGCCACCACGGGCCCGGTGGTGGTCGCGAACAACCGGGTCGAGGATGCGCTCTTCGGGATCTACCTCAAGAGCGCGCACGGCAGCGTCGTGCGGGACAACGTGGTGCTGGCCAAGCCGCTCCCGATCGCGCTGCGCGGCGACGGCATCCGCATCTGGTACAGCAACAACACCACGATCGAGCGCAACGTGGCGCGCGACGGCCGCGACGTGATCCTCTGGTTCTCGCACGACGGCGTCGTGCGCGACAACCAGTTTGATCGCAACCGCTACGGGTTGCACCTGATGTACAGCGACCGCGCCACCATCGAGCGCAACTCTCTGCGAGCCAACGCGGTCGGGCTGTACGTGATGTACAGCCGCGAGGTCGTGGTGACCGGGAACCTGATGAACGACAACCACGGCCCGAGCGGGATGGGGCTGGGGATCAAGGGAAGCGACGACGTCGTCGTCGAGGGGAACCGGATGGTGTCGAATCGCATCGGGGCCCAGATCGACGAGTCGGCGCGGGAGATGACGTCGAGCGTCGTCATCCGGGGCAACGTCTTCGCCTACAACGGCATCGGGATCGGCTTCCTGCCCAGCGCACAGCGGAACACGGTCACCGGCAACGACTTCATCGACAACATCGAGCAGGTCGGCATCCTGGGTGGCGGCAGCCTGCGGGACATCACCTGGAGCGAGGACGGACGGGGCAACTACTGGAGCGACTACGTCGGCTACGACGCCGACGGGGACGGTATCGGCGACGTGCCCTACCGCAGCCAGCGGCTGTTTGAGTCGCTGATCGACCGGAACGAGGCGCTGCGGCTCTTCCAGTTCAGCCCGGCCGAGACGGCGATCGACTTTGCCGCCCGGGCGTTCCCGGAGGTCCGGCCGCAGGTGAAGCTCGAAGACGCGGCGCCGCTGATGCGGCCGGTGATGCCGGAGGGTCTGCCCCCGGTCGAGAACGGGCTGAGCGCGCAAGCACGGGTGGTGACCGGTGCCGCCGGGGTGGCGGTCGCCATTGGAGGGATCGTCATGATCGGAGCGCTTCGGCGGCGGCGGGCGGTCGCCACCGCACAACCTGCGCCCACCGTGGCCGGCGCGGTGGCGGCCGGAGTGCCGGTGCTGGCTCACGCCACGAACGGGGCCGTTCCCCCGGCCGCGGTGGCGGTGCGCGGCCTAACCAAGCGGTACGGCCGCGTGGCGGCGGTGGACGGGATCGACTTCGACGTGCGCGGCGGGGAGGCGATTGCGCTCTGGGGGCCGAACGGCGCGGGCAAGACGACCATCCTACGCTGCTTGCTCGGTATCGCCCGTTTTGAGGGCGAGGTCCGGGTGGCGGGTCTCGACCCGCGACGCGACGGGCGGGCGACCCGGCGGCGCATCGGCTTCGTGCCGCAGGAACTCCCGATCCCGGGAATGACGGTCGGTGAGTTCGCGCACTTCATCGCCGGCCTGAAGGGCGTGCCGCCCAGCGCTGCGCTCGAGCGGCTGGAGCAGCTCGGCATCGGCGACCAGATGGCGAAGGAGGTCGGTGCGCTCTCCGGCGGGATGCGGCAGCGGCTGGCTTTGGGGCTGGCACTCATCGGCGACCCGTCGCTGTTGCTGCTCGACGAGCCGACGGCCAATCTCGATGCGCGCGGTCGAGCGGAGTTGCTGGAACTGCTGCGGGGGCTCAAACGCCAGGGGATGACGATGATCTTCTCGTCCCACCGGCCGGAGGACGTGCTGATGCTGGCCGACCGGATCCTCCTGATCGAGCAGGGTGCCCTGCACGGGGAGATCACCCCCGAGCAGTTCCTGGAACGGCTGGAGCGGGACGCGCGGCTGGTCCTTCACCTGGCGGAGGGGGAAGCCGCCGCGGCGCTCGCGGCGCTCGACCGGCTCGGCTACCAGGCCACGGCGCGGGGCGACGTGGTCGAGGTCGTCCTGGGCGGCCAGCCGAAGGGCCGCGTGGTTGGGGCGCTGGCGCGGGCCGGCGTGGCGATTGAGGACTTCGAGATGGAGCGGGGATCATGGACCGACGCGTCGTGATGGCGATCGCGGTGCGGGAGGCGCGCGGCGGCCTCCGCAACCGCTGGTTCCTGCTCTACGCCGCGGCCTTCGTGGTGCTGATCGTCGCCTTCGCCTGGGTGGCGCTGGCGGGCAGCAACGTGGCCGGGCAGGCTGGTTTCGGCCGGACCGCGGCCGGGCTGCTCAACCTGCTGCTGCTGATGGTGCCGCTGATCGGCCTCACCATCGGCGCGCAGACGCTGGTAGCCGAGCGGCAGGACCGCACCCTGGACTACCTGCTGGCGCAGCCGGTGTCGACCGCCGAAGTCTTCGTCGGGAAGTACCTGGGCGCGGCCGGGCTGCTGGCGCTGATCCTCGCCATCGGCTTCGGCTGGGCGGGAGCCGCGCTGGCGCTCCGGGGCGCAGGGGGCAGCCTGGGCAGCTTCGGGGTGCTGATCATCCTCACCACGTTGCTGGCGCTGGGGATGCTCAGCGTCGGCTACCTCGTCTCTAGCGTGACACGCCAGACCTCGGCGGCGCTCGGCATCGCGGTGACCCTCTGGCTGGTCCTGGTGATCCTCGGCGACCTGGGGCTGATGGGGAGCGCGCTCGTGATGGGGCTGCGGCCCGACTCGCTCCTGGCGCTGACGCTGGCGAACCCGCTCGACACCTACAAGCTGGTCAGCGTGCAGATCCTCCAGACCTCGCTCGAAGTCCTCGGCCCCGCGGGGGTGTACGCGATCGACCGCTTCGGCGAGCGGCTGACGCCCGTGCTCCTGGCCATCGAGGCGGTCTGGGTCGTGCTCCCGCTGCCGATCGGCTACTGGCTCTTCAAGCGAACGGACGTGCACTGATGCGCCGCCTGCACTGGCTCGTGTTGCTGCTCCTGGGCAGCGTGCTGCTCGTGGGGTGCGGCGGGAACGACCCCGACAAACCGCCCGAGATCGCCTACGGCCGCGACACCTGTGCCCGCTGCGGCATGATCATCTCCGAGGAGCGCCATGCCGCCGGACTGGTGGACGCGAGCGGGAAGCAGGACGTGTTCGACGATGCCGGGGAGATGGTCGCCTTCGTCCAGGAGCATGGCCTGGGCGATCGGCGCGTCTGGGTGCACGATTTCGACAGCCAGGAGTGGATCGACGGCACGACCGCCTTCTACGTCGCCAGCCCTGACGCGACGACCCCGATGGGAACCGGCCTGGTGGCCTTCGCCACGCGCGAGAGCGCGGAAGCGTACAGCCGTGACCACGCGGGCACGGTCATGACCTGGGATGAAGTCCTGAGCTCCTGGACCCCGCCGATGGACCACTGAATCGACGACCAAGCCTCTCCCACTGTTCCGCACGCGCCCGGCGCGCCCGCGCCGGGCGCGTGCTAAGATACGGCCGGTTGATGCTCCCGCATCTGGAGGAGGTCTGGTCTGATGCCGACGGGCGATCGCCTGCTGCCGCCGCATGAGGCGCTCGAAATCATCCTGCGCCATGTGCGGCCACTGCCGGTCGAGCAAGTGCCGCTTGAGGAGGCCGGGGACCGTGTGCTGGCCGAGCCGCTGATCGCCGACCGGGACCTGCCGCCCTTCCCGGCTGCCACGATGGATGGCTTCGCCGTGATCGCGGGAGACGTCTCGCCCTGGCGGGAGATCATCGGCGAGCAGTTTGCCGGTTCCCAGACCTCGGTTGAGGTGACGCCGGGCACGGCCGTTCGCATCACCACCGGTGCGCCGCTGCCGCCCGGTGCGGATGCGGTGGTGCCGGTCGAGAACACCGAGTTGCGCGACGACCACGTGGTCATCCACCAGGAGCACGTCGAGGTCGGAGAGAACGTGCGGCCGGTAGGCGCGGACCTGCGGAAGGATCAGGTGCTCGTCGAGGCGGGGACACCGATCGGCCCGGCCGAGATCGGGCTGCTCGCAAGCCTGGGCCAGGTGGACGTGCCGGTCTTCCGGAGGCCGCGGGTGAGCGTGCTGTCGACCGGGGATGAGTTGGTCGACCCGTCCGAGGAGCCGGGACCGGGGCAGATCCGCGACTCCAACCGCTTCTCGCTCGTGGTCGCTGCCCGACGCGCCGGAGCGGACGTAGTGTGGTCCGGGCGCGCGCCGGACGACCCGGCGGCGCTCCGTCGCCTGCTGGAAGAGCGGATCGCGGACAGCGATATCGTCCTGACGTCCGGGGGCGTGTCGGTCGGGGAGAAGGACTTCGTCAAGGAGATCCTGGACGACCTGGGCACGGTGCACTTCCGGCGGCTCTTCATGAAGCCGGGAAAGCCGCTGAACTTCGCGACGGTGGGCGACACGCTCGTGTTCGGCCTGCCGGGCAATCCGGTCTCGGCGCTGGTGGGCTTCGAAGTGTTTGTGAACGCCGCGCTGCGGGTGATGGCCGGGCGGCGCGACGTCCAGCCCCGGCCGGTGCCGGTGGTGCTGACCCATGATGTCCCGAGCGGCGACCGCCTGGAGTTCCAGCGCGGCCTGGTGTGGGCCGATGAATCGGGCGTCCTGCACGCGCGGAACACCGGTCCCCAGGCGTCGGCACGGCTCCTCTCCCTGGTGGGCGCCAACGCGTTCATCCTCATTCCGCCGCGTGAGACTCCGTACCGCGCGGGCGAGCGGGTGATGGCGGTCATCCGCGGGCCGATCGGACCAGCACCGGAGTCGCCGGCCGAATGAGCCGCACCGACCGCCTCCTCCTGGGCACACTGGTGCTGGTGGCGGTGCTGACGGCGGTGAACATCCTCCCCGGCGTCGCGGGCTGGAATCGTTCCTGGCGGGCGTTCCAATCGCTGGGGCTGCAATTGGAGGCGGTTCGGGTCCGTCCAGACCGGCACGGGCTGGAAGTGGATCTGCTCCTCTGGAACGACTCCGACGTGCCGGTACGCGTCATCGACATCACCGCAGCCATCCAGGCAAATGGGCATTCGGTGGCGGCCGGGCGGCTCACGCTCGACGGGCTGACGCTGCTTGGTGGCGAGCGCCACTCCCAGGTGGTTGTCGGCGAGGTGTACGGGAACACGCAGCAGACGTTCGAGGAGCAGATCAGCGACCCCTCGGTCGAGTGGACGGTGAGCGGCCAGATGCGGGTGGCGGTTCAGAGCGGGGACGAGGCCGAGGAGGCCATCATCCCGTTCCGAGGCGTGGTCGATGGTCCGTGAGGTGGCAAGCTCGCGCGGTCGCTGGCGGGCCGCTGTAGAGGTCTTGCTGGCGGGGTGGGTGCTCTGCGCGCTCTACGCCTCGGCGGCCAGCAGTATCGGCCCGGGCGCGCTGCTGCGGCTGCCCTACTGGCTGACGGCGTTGGGGGACGTCGGGGTCGGGGTGATCCTGGCGCTGCTGGTGGTCGAACTGCGGAGGGTGCTGATCGCGGCGGCGCTCGCGGCCGGCGCGGCGGCGGTCTTCTACTGGCTGCTGCTGGCGGCGCCCGCGCTGGTAGCGCCGGACTTCGCGGCGCGCCTGACGAACCATGCGTCGATCCAGATGGTGCCGGTCTTCTTCCTCTCGCTCTTCCTGGCTCTGATCGGCGCGCTGGTCGGGACGCTGGTCAATACCGCGGCGCGCGGGTATGAGTTGTGATGCCGGACCGAGCCGAGTACGACGCTCGTGGAGGAGGGAAGGGTGCAGAAACGACCGATCCGGGCTGACGACCTGTTCCGCATTGCGATGGTCAGCGACCCCCAGGTCTCGCCCGACGGGACACAGGTGGCCTTCGTTGTCACCCGGATGTACCGCAAGGAAAACTGCTACCGGAGCGGGATCTGGACCGTGCCGGTTTCCGGCGGGGAGCCGCGGCCACTGACCGCCGGGACGGCGCGCGACAGCACGCCTCGTTGGTCGCCGGATGGGCGCTGGCTGGCCTTCCTCTCCACCCGCGGTGGGGACAAGCCCCAGCTCTGGTGCATGCCGGCCGACGGCGGGGAGGCGCGGCAACTCACCAACCTCCCCGAGGGGGTCGAGCAGCCGGTCTGGTCGCCGCGCGGTGATGCGCTGGCGTTCGTCAGCAAGGTCGGACCGGAGAAACGGTCCGATTCGGACGTGCGCGTGATCCGCACGATTCGCTACCGCTTCGACGGCGAAGGGTTCCTCGACGACAAGTACCGCCAGATCTGGGTCGTCCCCTTCGACCCGAGCGACCCGTCCATCCCTGAGGCCCGGCAGATCACCGAGGGACCGTACGAGCATCGCGACCCGGCATGGTCGCCGACCGGCCACGAAATCGCCTTCACCGCGGCGCGCCACCCGGATTGGGAGCTCGGCAACCTCCACGACATCTGGGCCGTCTCACCCGCAGGTGGGCCGCCGCGGAAGATCACCTGCGCGCCGGGTGCCTGGTCCGAACCGGTCTGGTCACCGGATGGGACGACCATCGCCCTGCTCGGTCCAAGCGATTATCGCCGCGCCGACCACGCGAACGTCCTGGTGTGGACGGTGCCTGCCGGAGGCGGCGCGCCGGTTCCGCGCACGGCCGCGCTCGATCGCTCCGCCGGGGATACCACCCTGGGCGACATCCCGCGATTCTCCTCCTCGCCGGTGGCCTGGGACAGCCGTGGAGAGGCGATCCACTTCCTGGCCAGCGATCACGGCAATACGCATCTCTTCCGCGTCTCACTGGCGGACAACCGAATCGAGCGGGTGATCGGCGGGCAGCGCCGGGTCGGCATGGTAGTGCCGTTGCCGGGCGATGCCGGATTTGTCTTCGCCGCCTCAACCCCGACGAGCCCGGGCGAGATCTATGTTTGCGGACCGGACGGCGGCAACGAGCGGCAGTTGACAGACGTGAACCGCGAGTGGCTGGCGGAGGTCGAACTGTCGGAGCCGGAGGAGATCTGGGCGACCAGTCCCGACGGCACACGAATCCAGGGCTGGCTGCTGCGCCCGCCCGGTGCTTGGCCCGGGGTGCGTTACCCGATGATCCTGGAAATCCACGGCGGGCCGCACCTCCAGTACGGCAACGGGTTCATGCATGAGTTCCAGATGCTGGCAGGGCTGGGCTACGCGGTGCTCTACAGCAACCCGCGGGGTGGCACGGGTTACGGCGAGGAGTTTGCGGCCAAGCTGCACGCGGGGTGGGGCGAGGCCGACATGCCGGACCTGATGGCCATCGTCGACGAGGCGATCCGCCGGGGCGGGATCGACGAGCAGCGGCTCGGCGTGACCGGCGGGTCGTACGGCGGGATCATGACCAACTGGGTCATCGGCCACACCGATCGCTTCAAGGCGGCCGTCACGCAGCGCTGCTGCTCGAACTACGTGAGCATGTACGGCACCGACGACATCAGCTATTTCACCAGCGCGATGTCCTTCGGTGCCGAGGTGTGGGAAGACCCGGAGTTGTACTGGCGCCTGTCGCCGATCACGTACGTCGCGAATATCAAGACGCCGTTGCTCATCATCCACAGCGAGGAAGACTACCGCTGTCCGATCGAGCAGGCCGAGCAGCTCTTCGTGTCGCTCAAGGTGCTGCGACGTCCAGTCGAGTTCGTGCGCTTCCCGAACGAGAGCCACGGCCTGTCGCGCAGTGGGCAGCCGCGGCACCGGCTGGAGCGGCTCGAAGCCATCGCTGGGTGGTTCCAGCGCTGGCTGTAAGGGCAACGATGATCCCGCCGCGCGTTGCATCCCAGTGACAATCTGCCCGGCATGGGCCTCGCGCCCCGGCGGCGGGTGGTAGCATCAGCAGGGAGTCAGGGCGGAGCGCGGCACGGCCGTGCCCCCGCGTTGCGGGTGCTGTGGCGTTCGCCCGACGCACGCTGCTGGCACGAGCTGCGCCAGCCTCCGGCGGAGGCTCCCTGACGAGCAGCCGATGTCGGACGAAGGGACGGTCAACGAGATGACGAAGGAGCCAGACGTCCGGTCTCCTGAGGTGCATACGGCGGCGGTTTCCTTCACCGGGCCGGCTGGGCAGCGGTTCCTCCGCGTCTCCCAGTTCGCGCAGGGGCTGGTCTACAGTCCGACCGCGTTCCTTTTCCTGGCCGCCGCGGTCGTGATGCTTGGCTACAGCGTGGTTGCCTTCGTCGATACGGTCACCGCGACCAGCGGGCCGGAATTTCCGGTGACCATGGTCACGCTCATCAACGACCTCCTCCTGGTGCTGATCATCATGGAGGTGTTGGCGACGGTCCTGTCCTACCTGCGCGAGCAGGCCTTCACCCTCCTGCCCTTCCTGTTCATCGCGGCGATCAGCGCCACGCGGCGGATCCTGGCGGTGGGCGCGGCAATGAGTGTGGAGCAGCTCGAGCCGGAGGAGTTTCGGCAGTCGGTGATCGACCTTGGGGTCAACGCGGGCCTCATTGTCGCGCTCACGTTGGCGCTGTTCCTCCTCAGCCGGACGCGCGTCCGGCTCTGGCGCGAAAGCGACGCTGTGGAGACCACTCCGCCCACGAGCGGCGACTAGCGTTGCCGGTGCGAGGTGGGGACCCCGCCAGGCCCGCCTCCCCCTCCTGTTCTCGTAGACCACAAGCGAGATCGTGAAATTCGGCCCGACCGGCATGCCGGCTGCCCGTCATCAGCCGGTTCCGGGGCACCGGTAGGCTGGTGTGGGTGCCGGCAGCCGGCGTGGGGAGACCCCACCCCGGCTGCCGGCCGCGCTCGGGTTTACGACGCGCCGGCCAAAACCCGGTAGGCCAGCGCCACGTGAAACTTGGTCGCGGCGATGACGCTGTCGATACCGATCGACTCGTTGATGTTGTGCGCACCGGAGCGGGAGGGGTCGTCCGTCGGTGCCGACGGGACGAAGCCGTAGGTGACGTTCCCGAGCGGTCGCACGAAGCGCGAGTCGGTGAAGCCGACCGCGATGCCGGGCACGAAGGTGATGTCGTCGATCCCGATAGCGTCGCGCGTGGCGGCCTCCACCGCCTCCCGGAAGGGTGAGTCGTACGGCGAGGCGTTGCTCACCGCCGTCTCGATCACCTCGAAGCTGACTCCGTCGAGCCCCTCCAGGATGCCCGCCACCTGGCGCCGGACATACTCGACGTCCTGCCACGGCAGGCTGCGCACATCGCAGATGATGGTGCAGGCCTCGGCCACGCTGTTCGACTTCACCCCGGCCTGAATCATGGTGGCGACCAGCGTCATCCGCGAGGCGGCGCGGAGCATTGATGCCAGGTTCGGATTCCGCTTCTCCAACTCGGCGAGCACCTGATCGATGTTCTCGTCGGTCACCGGCTCGGTGATGCCCGCCAGGGTGTCCAGGTGCTGGAAAATCTCTGCCCGGGTCGAGACCTCGGGACGCCAGGCGCGGATGCGGCGGATGACCTCCTCGGCCTTGTAGATGGCGTTGTCGGCGCGCCAGGGTTGGGAGGCGTGCCAGCCCCGGCCACGGATGCGGATGTGGATCTCCAGCCGGCCCTTCTCCCCGGTCGAGATCGGGTAGATCAGCCGACCATCGTGCCGCACCGGGCCGCCGCCGCCTTCGTTGACCGCAAAGTCGGCGCGGAGCACGTCGGGGTGGTGCTTGGCCATCCAGCCGAAGCCGTAGGCACCGCCCGCCTCCTCGTCAGCGCAGGTGGCGTAGGTGAGCGTTCCCCTCAGGGGAATCCCGGCGCGCTTGAGAAGGATCAACGCCATCGCCTGCGCCGCCACGGTGGCCTTCATGTCGGATGCACCGCGGCCCCAGATGCGCCCCTCGGCGATCTCCCCGCTGAACGGCGGGTAGGTCCACTGGTCCGGATCCTCGACCGGCACCACGTCGGTATGCGACATAAAGAGCAGTCGTGGGCCGTTCCCGTCCCCCAGGGTGGCCACGAGATTGCCGCGGTTCTCCGCGGAGGCGTAGATGGTGGAATCGATCCCGTCCGCAGCCAGCTTGTCGCGGAGGAAGGTGGCGGCGGCCATCTCGTCGCCGCTCTCGGGCGTGCCGAAGTTGACGGTCGGGATGCGCACCAGATCCTGCGTGAGGCGGATGACCTCATCCGCCGCGGCGTCGACCATCTCCATGAGCCGGGAGATCTCCGCAGTCATCTCGCTCTTTCCTTTGCTGTTCTCGGGTGGCGCCGAATCGACGCCGCCCTGACCCCACCCCTGACGGTCCCCGCCATGGTAGCCGCGTCCATGCAGCGCCGCAAGGCGTTTGGGCCGACGTCGTGGCGCTCGATCACGGCGAACGTATAGGGAACCCCTGGATGGTACAGGCATTGCGGAGAGCCGGGCAGGCCGCGGTGCCGGGAGGATCCGGCACGACGGACTTTGGAAGGAGTGGTGATCGATGGTGGAAGAGATGCGCGTCTCGGACGTCATCGTCCCCGAGGTGGATACCATTGGACCGGACGAGACGGTGCGCACCGCACGCCGCCGCATGGAAGCGCAGGCAATCCGTTCGCTCATCGTGGTGGACGAAGACCGCCCGGTCGGCGTGATTCAGTGGCGCGACATCATGCGCGACAACGAGGTGCCGGCGGATGCCGCGGTGGCCGACTACATGGTGCGCGAGTTCCCGGTTCTCAACCCGGACCTGTCACTGGTGCAGGCTCGGTCCCAGCTCGGGGAAGAGATTGACTTCGACCGGCTGCCGGTCGTGGACGAGAGCGGGCACCTGATTGGGGAGGTCCCGCGCACCGCGCTCTCGCAGGTCGGCGAGGTGATGGAGTCGGCCCCGGCCGCCGAGGAAGGTGCCTCGACCGAAACGTGGACGACCGTCCGCGAAGAAGAGATGACGGTCACGACGGGGCGAGGTGCCGAGGTGGAGGTCGAGGAGGTGGCGGCGGATGAGGTAGCGTTCCCGACCATCGGCGCGGGCATGGTGGTCAAGGGCGCGAACGGCCGGAAGTTGGGGACGGTCGATCAGGTGATCGTCGACTCAAACGGCGATCTGACGGCATTCACCGTGCAGCATGGCCTCTTCGGTCGCAAGCACAAGCGTATTCCGGCTGACCTGGTCGGGCAGGTTGAGGACGACGCAGTGGTCTTGTCGATCGCCGGCACCGAGTTCAATATGCTTCCCGACGTTGAAGACGAGGGGTGATGACGGCCGTGGCGCGTGGGACGGTCCGCGCGCCCAACGCCCACCCCGCCGGGGAAGGGGAGCGTTGCATGGCGCAGGTGCAGCGATCCGGGGCGACGCGCACACCCTGGGACGGTACCCACCCCGCCAGCGAGGAAGCGATCCTGTCGCGCTTCGCCGCGGAGGGGTTGCGCCCGTACCGCTGGAGCAACGGGCCGGGTGACCGCTACGCGGTGCATTCCCACCCGTACCACAAGGTGATCTACGTGGTCGAAGGATCCATTCGCTTCGACTTGCGGCCCTCCGGCTCGATCGAGCTACACGCGGGCGACCGCCTGGATCTCCCGGCCGGTGTCGAACACAGCGCGGTGGTCGGACCGGAGGGCGTCGTGTGCCTCGAAGGGCATCGCTGGGATGAGCGCGCTCGGGACGGCGCGTAGGTGCGTGCTCGTGGACCGCTGGCATGTGCCCGGGGTTCAAGCCGCCGCGGTGACGCTGGAAGCCGGCAGGGATCGCGGTACGGCTCAGACCCTAATGCGCCGGTCCCGCCGCTCGGCACGTGCCCGGGGCTCATGGAGGTTGACGAATTAGTCGTGTCTACCCGTCAGCCGCCCACGAATCTCCGCGTGTCATCCTGAGCGGAGCCGGGGGCGGCGGCCAGTCGCACCCGGCGCAGCGAAGGATCTCTCCGCTGCGTGGCCGCTCCGATACGAGATCCTTCGCTCCGCCGCCCCGCGCGCCGGCGCCGGCCGGCGCCGCTCAGGATGACAAGGACGAGACCACGGACCGGTACGTGTACCACAGTAATTCGTCAAACTCCATCAGCCCCGGGCTGACAATGAAAAGCCGGCTCAAGCCGGCTGGGGTTTGTGAGCCGGCCGAGTGCTGAGATGATCCCAACGCCGGGCCCACGCCAGGACGCGGGGATCTCCACACCAACCAAGCCAGGAAGAGGCGGACGCCGTGAGTCGGCGTCCGAATGTTTGCCGAATCCGCTCGGTGCCCTGGGTCAATCACGGGGCATGGAGTGGCCGAATTGTTCCTGGTAGGCCGCCTCGCTGCCGATCCAGGTTTCGCCGCCTTCGTAGGCTTCTTTCTTCCAGATGGGGACGATCTCCTTGATGCGGTCGATGGCGTAGCGGCAGGCGTCGAAGGCTTCGGCGCGGTGGGGGGCGGCGACCGCGATGACGACGCTGGGCTCGCCGATCTCGACGCGGCCGATCCGGTGGGTGATGGCGACGCGATCGATACCCCAGCGCTCGCGGATCTCGTCGCCGATCTGCGCCAGGGTCTTCTCGGCTGCGGCGGGGTAGGCGTCGTATTCCAGATAGAGAACCCGGCGGCCGCGCGCGTTGTCGCGCACCGTGCCCTGGAAGGTGACGATCGCCCCGGCGTCCGGCGCGGCGACGGCGGCGGCGACGTCGTCCGGGTCGATCGGCTCTGTGACCACGCGGAACGGCCCGGCGCCTCCCGAGACGGGCGGGATGATGACGAACTCGTCGCCGTCGGAGAGTGGGTGGTCGAGGGGGACGTATTCCTGGTTGACCATCACTCGTGAGTAGGCCCGGAGACGGCCGACGATGGGGTAGTCCTCGGCGAGTCGGTCGAGGAGATCACCGACCGAGGTGCCGGGTGAGAGTACCCGTTCCTCCGCGCTACGCCCGGCTGCCTCGCGCAGCACCGCGAAGTAGCGGATCGTCACACGCATGTCGTTTCCCTCTCCTGGCCACTCCGGCCGGCATCGGCACGGCGTGCGTTGCTCGCTCCTCACGGATTCTAGCACGTGGCCTCGGCAAGCTCGCGCCGTCGGGAACTTGTCCTGGCCGCGGGACGTTAGTCAGGCAGGCGACATAACGGCTGTCGCATGGGGCACATGGAGGAGGCGAGCGGTGGCGATAACGCGGCGCCGCATTGGATTACTCGTTGTGGCGGTCGCGGTCGCAGTGGTGGCGATGCTGCCGATGCGCGCGCTGGCGTGCTCCTGCATCGCGATGACGACCGAGGAGCGGCTTGAACGCGCCGATGTGGTTTTCGTCGGGCGGGTCGAACGGGTCGAACGGCCGATTGGTAAGGTCTTCGGTAGCGCCCGGGTGACGCTGGCCGCGGAAACCGTCTGGAAAGGCCCGTTGCAGACGCACTTCGACGTGGAGGGTGGCAACGGCGTGGGCGACTGCACGGTAGCGTTCGAAGTCGGCGAGCGGTACGTCGTGTTTGCCACCGGTGACCCTGGCAACGTCCTGTACACCAGTGTCTGCGACGGTACGCGACGACTGACCGGCGCCGCGGATCTCGCCGCGCTTGGTCCGGGGACTCCGGTCGCCCCCGATGCGCGGGTCATCCCGGTGAACCCGACCGCTCCTTGGCCTGTCGGCCCGGGCGATGTTGCCGCGGGACATATTATCCGCGACCCAGGGGTCGGGAAGGACGCGCCGTTGCCGACCGACGACGCCGGAGCGGTCGGAGATGTACGGCTAATTGCGGCTGCGCCGGGAGGGTCGCTCTTGTCTCGTGCCGATGCGGGTCTGGCGACCGTCGCGGGTGCGCTGGCACTCGTCACCGTGGGCGGCGGGGCCGGGTGGCTGGTCGTGCGCCGCCGCCGCGCACGCTAAACCGCATCACCGCAGCTCGTGATCAGCGCAAACCAGTGCGGCCCCCCGGGGGGCCCGGGGGGGCCCTGGTGGTCCTGGGCGCGGTGTTTGCCCCAGCGGGGG
>NZ_JADGHZ010000317.1 GCF_019683595.1 Sphaerobacter sp.
GCGCCCACGCCCACCACCACGCCGTCCCCAACGGCGACGCCGTCCGCGGTCCCAACCCCGTGATCACCTCCACCCAGCAACCCGCACCGCATACCCGGTGGGACGTGGCCGGGTCACCGGGCCGGCGCGACCGGTTGCTCGCTCTTCGACGCCGGAAGTGCCCGCTGCTCCTTGACATGTAGCCCCAGGCCTTATAATGTCATTACCTTCACTGATTCACATGCTGGGATAGGGGGATGGAGCGCGTCGCGATCACGGAGGGGGAATGCACGCTGTACCGGCCACAGGCGCGGTTCTGCCAGGTGACGACCGCCCCGATCCGCCTGGCGATCCCGTCTCTGCCCAGCGCCCTGCCACTCGCGGTCGAGCACCCGGTAGCCACCGGTCCGGGATCGGCCAGGAGCCGCCACCTCCTCACCGTGATGCGCCAGTGCAGCACGCTCCAGACCGCGCGCCACGGCGTCCGCCGGCGCCCCTCGCGCTCCGGACCGCGCCTCCGCGAAGACGGCCGTGCCAGGCGCAGGACGGCTGAGCGACCAGGGCGTCAGCTGGCGCGCTCACGGCCACGGGCAATTGTAACCTTCGAGCTACGGATCCTCTGCGACGCAGGGATGCCCGCCGTCAACGGCGGCACGCAGGTTGACCGGAGGGACCTGCACCAGCAGCTCGGCATCGTCGGTCGGCCGGCGCTCGGGCGAAGCACCATCGACGTGTCAGAGCGCCGCCAGCGGGTTACGGCCGCGCTCGCGGCTCAGCAGGAGGGATGACCGTGATACTGGAGCAGATTCTCCGCCGCGATATCGGGTGCGCCGCATATCTCGTCGGCTCGGAGGCGGCCGGTGAGGCCGCGGTGGTCGACCCCCGCATCGACATGATCGACGAGATCGTGGCGCTTGCCGAGCGCGACGGGCTGCGCATCCGCTACATCGTCGAGACACACAACCACGCCGACCACGTGTCGGGCCACCACCAGCTCGCGGCCCGCACCGGCGCCACCATCGCCGTCCACGAGGACGCCGGAGTTGCCTACCCCCACCTCCCCTTGCACGACGGCGACGAGCTGGAGCTCGGCGAGGTGCGCCTGCGCGTCATCCACACCCCCGGCCACCGGCCGGAGCACATCGTCTTGGCGGTCATCGACACCTCGCGCGGCGACGAGCCGTGGGCCGTGCTGACGGGCGACTCGCTCTTCATCGGCGATGTCGCGCGGCCCGACCTGGCGATCGACGGGCGGGAAGGTGCCGACGCCCTCTTCGACAGCCTGCACCAGCGGCTCCTAAGCCTGCCGGAGGGAACCCTCGTCTACCCGGGCCACGTCTCCGGCTCACTCTGCGGCCGAGTGAGCAACCGCATGACCGGCACGACGATCGGCTTCGAGCGGCGCTTCAATCCGGCGCTCACGATCGACGCCCGGCCCGCCTTTGTCGAGTTCATGAACGAGAGCCTGCCCGAGCGCCCACCGAACATGGCCCGCATCGTCGAGCTGAACCGGAGCGCCGAGCCGCTGGAGCTTCGCGACCCGGCCCCGCTCGATGTCGACGCGGTCCGGCGCTTGCTCGACCAGGGCGCGCGCGTGCTCGACGTGCGAGACACCGCCGCCTTCGGCCAGGAGCACATCCCGGGAGCGATCGGCGTACCGCTGGACGGCTCCCAGTTCCAGAACCGCGTGGGCCTCGTGGTCCCGACCGACGTGCCCCTGGTGCTCGTCGCGGACGATGAGGCGATGGCACGGCGCGCGGCGACCATGCTCAGCGTCATCGGTCTCACCACGATCGCCGGCTACCTCGCGGGCGGGATCGACGCCTGGCGCGCGGCCGGCGAGCCGCTGGATCGAATCCCCGGCATGACCGTGCAGGAACTCAGAGCGGCCTTGGGACGCGACGGCGCGGCGCCCCAGGTCGTCGACGTGCGCGAGCCCAGCGAGTGGCAGGGCGGCCACATCCCGAACGCGGTCCACATCCCCTTCTACCGCGTGGACGAGCGCGCGGGCGAGATCGACCCGGCGCGACCAGTCGCGGTCATCTGCGGCAGCGGCCAGCGGAGCATGCTCGCCGCCTCACTGCTGAAGGCCCGTGGCATCGAGGACGTCCACAACGTCGAAGGCGGCATGACCGCCTGGCACGCCGCCGGCCTCCCGACCACGACCGACTAGCCCGCCCCGACCGGCTCCCGGCGCCCCGACGCGTCGTACCGAC
>NZ_JADGHZ010000318.1 GCF_019683595.1 Sphaerobacter sp.
GGGGCAGGGGGGTGAGGGGAATGCGCCTCAGTAGTGGATCGCCACCACCGACCCAACCGACAGGAAGTTCCAGAACCACTCGGCGTCGGGCAGGAGCAGGCCGATGCAGCCGTTGCTGCCGAAGCCGCCGAAGGCGGAGGGCGGTGTCCAGTAGTTCTCGTGGATGGCGTATCCGCCGTCCTTGAAGTACTGGGTGAACTGCACGTTCTCTAGGTAGTAGTAGCCCGGTTGCCCCTTCTTGACGCCGATGGTGGCCGAGTCCATCGTCTCGCTGCGCACCCGGTACTGCACGTTGAAGACGCCGACCGGGGTTTTGCCGTCGCGCCCGGCGGTGATGATCGCAATGTAGACCGGGCGCGAGTCCTCATAGGCCACCGCGTAGAAGTTCGACAGGTTCACGTCCACCCAGTGCCCGCCGTAGGTCTGCGGCGGGGCGGCGGGAATCAGCGGCCGCACCCAGGCCGCCGCGACGTAGCGCCCGTCGCCGATCTGGTACCAGACCGGGATGCCCTCCACCGGGTCGCCCTCGACGATGGCGCGGATGGCGACCGGATGCCGGGCGTAGGTCGTGCCGACCGCGGGCGCGTCGAGGCGCGGGGCCGAGCGGATGTTCAGGACGTCGGCAGTGATCGCGCCGAAGACCGCGCCGTCACCGGTGCGGATCGCCTTGCCCCAATTCGGGTCGAGCAGCCCCGGGAAGGCGGAGATGGCGTCGCTCTCCTTCGCGACCGGTGCGATGCTGACCCCGCGGCTGGCCGCGTAGTCCGCCCCGAGCCGTCCGAGCAGGACCTCGAACTCGGTGCCGCGATATTCCGGGTGCCACTCGAAGCGCGCCCGCTCGAAGTACTGCACCGTCAGCCCGTTCTCGGTGAATTCCTCACTGATCGGGTAGCCGAAGACGTACAGCCCGCCGTGGCGCTGCCAGTAGTCCAGGAAGCCGTACGCCAGGCTATGTCCGGTCTCCGGGAAGAAGCGGCGGTGTGGGTCACCCCCGGTGCCGGTATCGGGCGGGAGCGGCCGGAACGGGTCGGTGTGGCGCAGCCGCTCGGCAACCCAGTTGCCCAGGAGCGTCGCCTGCACCACGTAGCGCGTGCCGGCAAACTGGTCGTGCCGCTCGAAGCGCGCCCGCTCGAAGTACTGCACGAGCATGCCGTCCTCGACGAACGGCTCGGTCAGCGGGTAGCCGAACGTCATCAGCCCGCCGTTGGCCTGCCAGGCGGTCAAGAAATCCCCACCGAGATGGTGACCGGTTTCGTGGAAATAGACCTTGGCCGGCAGGATATCGGCCGCCTGTGCGGCCGGCGCGCCGAATGCCCCGGCCACCCCGGAGATTAGTACCGCAAGCAGCACGGCAAGCAGTGGAATCCGCCGGTGACGGTGCACGCTCATCCCCTCCCCCACCTGTTTGCTCGACTCGGGCCGCGCCCGCTCTCCTCCTCAGGGTCTCGTGTTGCCCCACCTCTCTCAACGGGGCATTGTGACCGATGTTACACGAACGGCGGGATACTCACACCTCCCCGCTCGTCTCAGGTGACCATCTCGGGCCGCTTGCCGTACGGACACACCGGAGTCAGGCGAAAAACGGCACCAGAGCAAACCCGAACGCGGCGTGCAGGATCCGGCCCGACGGCAGGCAACAGGTCGACACTCCCCGCCACATACCGCGCCTCCGCCTACCGGATGGTGTGGCAGCACCATGTCGTCCCATCTCGATCATAGACAGCATCTTCATGACGGCGACCTGTACCTCCGGCCAGGACGCCCCTTGCTCTGCCCCGCGCACGCGACACCGAGCCACCGCCGGGCAACGCCAACCGGCGAGATTGAGGGATAGACCGATTCGGCCGCTCCCCGGCAGATGAACCTCACACGAGGGGGAACGGCCGGTCCGCTTGGAGGACGGCAGCCAGCGCCGCCACGCGCATCACTGCTGCACCGGGGTAGCTCGATAGAGGTGGGCGTCGTAGGTGCGGGTCTGCCAGCGGAGAACGCCGATGCCGGGCTCGAACCAGAGGGTGGCGGAGAGCCGGAAGCCCGGAGGAGCCGCACGATCAGTCGACGACGACAGCACGATCTTCCACGACGGGAAGAGCCCGGCGGGAGTCGCTACCAGGTCGCGGCCAAGGACGAGGCCGCTGACGATCGTTTCCCGGGGCGGGTCGCTGGTCGAGAGCACGGTGGT
>NZ_JADGHZ010000319.1 GCF_019683595.1 Sphaerobacter sp.
TTTTTTTATGTGCCTGTTTCTAAACAAACACCCGACCTTCACCCCCCCCGCCCCCCCCGTTTTGGGGGGGGGGCCGGTCGGTGCGTGTCGGCTGGGTCGGCGCGTCAATTTGCTGCAAGCGAGTTGGCCAGCGCGGTGGCCTGCATCAGCGCATCCTCGATGCGGTTGCGCTGCCGCAGGAGCTGAGTGCGCAGGAACCGGTAGTCGTCGCTCGCCGGGTCGAGGGTCGCCAGCTCCTGAACCGGCGCAAGGCCGGGCAGAACCGGCAACTGCAGCGCCGGGTCGAACTCGTAGGCGCCGGCAATGGTGAACAGCGCCGGGTTCAGGATCCGGGAGAGGGCGCGCATGCCCGCGTTCAGGTGGGTCGGGTCGCTCCCCTCGGCCGCGACGCGCGCTGCCTTCTCCCGCAGCCGCAGCGCCGCCTCCCGGAAGAGGTCGGCTTGCTGCTGCACGGGGGTGAGGTCGAGGTGGGCGCCGCCCACATCCTGGAAGTCGCGCAGGTGGTTGATGAAGTCGTTGGCCACCGGGACGAAGTCGTAGGGATGCAGCGCCGGGACGCACATGCGGGCCGCCATCGTGACGTAGAGCCGGGTGTCGTCGGCGAGGATCTCCGGGTCGGCCTTGTCGAGGGTGTCCTCCGGCGAATGCCACCACCAGGCGCCACCGCAGCCGCCCACGGCCTTGCGGTCGGGGTGGTCGATCGGCAGCATGCGGAAGGCGCCGAGCGAGGGGAGTCCGACGCCCAGGAACGACTGGTCGCCTGCCTTGAGCGGCCTCCGCACGTTCGGCTCCTGCCCGGTCAACTCCTTGACCGCAGCGCGGGTCAGGTGCTCGATCTCGCCGCAGGTGTAGCGGCAGTCCCAGATCTCCGTCTCCCGGACGCCCGGGGAGTCGATGTTGAGGTAGCCGAGGCAGTACTTGCGCAGTTCCATGAAGTGAGTGTCGGCGTACCAGGTCGATCCGGCATAGCGGCCGGTGGAATGGCCCGGCCACCAGGCGAAGCGGACGCCGTGGCGCAGGTGCTCCCGGTGCTTGCTCAGCACGCGGGCCATCTCGATCAGCGCGGCGTCGCCGGTCGCGTTGTCGGTGATGCCCTCGTACCAGGAGTCGATGTGCGCCCCGACGAGCAGGAAGGTGTTCGGTTCGCTCCCGGGGATATCCGCGACCACCAGCGGGAGGCGCATCCAGGCAGTGTGGACGTCGGCGGTGATGCGCACCCGGACCGTACCGGCCTCACACATTTCCCGCAGGCGCTCCCCGTCGGCATGAGTCACACCGAGGGCCGGGATGCGGGGGATGCGCGGCGCCGAGTCCCGCGTGGGTGTGCCCCAGATGCTGGTGGCGATCATCTCGTGGATGACCGGCTCATCCGACGGCCAGATGTGGATGTGAGCGAGGGCGCCGCGCTCCTGGGCGCGGCGGACGCCGTCCGGCCCACCGTCGGCGGTGATGACGATCTTGCCGCGCACGTCGCGCCCGGCGTAGTCCCCGGCGACGGCCCGGTGGCTGAAGATCATCTCACCCTTGGCGGGCTTGTTGAACGGAATGAAGACCAGCTCGGCTTCGATGCCCTCCGGCGGGGTCGAGGCGCCGAAGGAACGGGTGCGGACGGGGATCTGCTGTGCACCGCCCTTGTCGTCGAAGACGGTCAGCGTGCCCTCACGGGGCCAGGAGATATAGCCGTCGAACTCCAGGATCTCGGTCGCCACCCCGTACTCGCGCATGCGCTCGGCGATGTACTCCGCCGCGCGGCGCTCATCCTCGGAGCCGCTGTCGCGGAAGAGGCGGCTGAATACTTCGAGATGGCCTTTGAGCCTCTCGGCCGAGACCTCGTCCCGAAGCGCCTGCTCCAGCGTCGTCAATGTCGCGTCAACCATGGCTTCCAATTCCTCCGCTCGTCGCGACTGGTCTCCACTGCGCCATGGGCGCAGTCCAGTCTTTCGGTTTCGCATGATCCCACAGCGCGTCATAGGTGCGATCATGCGCGCTCGCTGTCCCAGCGGGCAAAGGAACGGCGCCGCGGGGTGTCCGGCGGCGCCGTGATCAGGCTGGGAGCGATCAGACCGTGGCGGCCTCGACGGTCTCGCGGGCCAGGTGCAGGGTCCAGACCAGGCGGTTCTGCCCGCGGGTCAGATGCGCGCGCAGCACCCCCCGCCGGTGCGGG
>NZ_JADGHZ010000320.1 GCF_019683595.1 Sphaerobacter sp.
CGTTTCCGCGCGGGGGGCCCCCCGGGCCGCCCCAACCCGCCCGGGGACGAGCCCCGGGCTGATTGCGTACGCCCTATTCAGTAGTCAGGCTCCATGGCCCCGGAGCCGTGCCGCGGTGGCTAGACGTTGAGCCGTGGGTCGAGGTAGTCGCGCAGCCAGTCGCCGACGGTGTTGATCCCGAGGACGGTCAGCATGATGGCGATGCCGGGGAAGGTGTACATCCACCACTGGCCGGTGAGAATGTAGTCGCGCCCGGCGGCGACCATACCGCCCCAGGTGGGCACATCCGGCGGCACGCCGAGGCCGAGGAACGACAACGAGGCCTCGGCCAGGATCGTGCTGGCGACGGCGAAGCTGGCGATGACGATGATCGAGGCGAAGGTGTTGGGCAGGATGTGCTTGACCATGATCGCGAAGTCGCGCGCGCCGATGGCGCGGGCCGCTTCGACGAACTCGGCTTGCTTCCAAGACAACACCTGCCCGCGCACGACGCGGCCGTATGTGACCCATCCGGTCACGCCGAGGGTGATGATGATCTTGTCCAATCCCTGGCCCAATACCGCCAGGATGGCGATGGCGAACAGAATGAAGGGCACCGCGAGCTGGATCTCGGCGATGCGCATGATGATGTCGTCGATCCGGCCTCCGTAGTAGCCGGAGATCAGGCCCAGCGTCACGCCGATCGCCCCGGCGATCAGCACCGCGACGATGCCGACGAGCAGCGAGATGCGCGCCCCGTAGAGGATGCGGGTGTAGATGTCGCGGCCGAGCGCGTCGGTGCCGAGCAGGTACTCCGAGCTACCGCCGCTGCTCCAGGCCGGCGGCTTCTTGCTGGCCAGGATCTCGCCCCGGCGCGGATCCAGGTCGCTGAGCACCGGTGCCGCAACCGCCGCGATGACGACGAGCACCAGCATCAGGGCGCCGAAGACGGCGAGCCGGTTCTGGAGGAGGCTGCGCAGTGCGCGCGGCATTCGCCGCCGAGTCGGTCGCGTCGCCCCGAACTCGGTCAGCGCCCCGGCACTTGCACGGCTCCCGGCCTGGACTACAGCGTCGTCGCTCTTAGCCATCCCGTAAACCCCTCATGTCCCCTGGGTTGGCAGCTCCACGCGCCCCGCCTCGTGCGGGAGCGCTACGAGTAGCGCACCCGTGGGTCGAGCACGCCGTACAGCACGTCGACCACCAGGTTGATCACGACAAACATGACCGCCACCAGCGTCACCGCGCCGACCACGACCGGAAAGTCGCGCTGCTGGATCGCGTTAATGACCAGCCGGCCGACTCCCGGCCAGGCGAACACCGTCTCGGTGATCACCGCACCGCCCAGCAGCGTGCCGAGCTCCAGGCCCAGCACGGTGACGACCGGGATCAACGCGTTCTGCAATGCGTGGCGCAGGATCACGACCCGCTCGGCCAGTCCCTTGGCGCGGGCGGTCTTGACGTACTCGAGGCCCAGCACCTCCAGCAGGCTGGAGCGCACCAGGCGCGCGGTACGCGCCAGCGTGAAGGTCGCCAGCGTGACGGCGGGCAGGATCAGGTGGCGGAGTTCACCGACCAGCGTGCCGTCGCCGCGGCCGTAGCTGGGTAACACCTTGAGCTGACCGGCGAAGATGAAGATGAGCATCACCCCGAGGAAGAAGACCGGCAGCGACTGCCCGAGGAGGGCGAAGCCCATGCTCAGGTTGTCCCAGATCGAGTTGCGCTGGGTGGCGGAGATGATGCCGACCGGGATCGCCACCACGATCGAGATGATGAACGCGGCGATGGCCAGCTCGAGCGTGGCCGGGATGCGCTCCACCACCAGCTTGAAGACCGGCTGTTTTTGCCGCAGCGAGATGCCGAAGTCGCCCCGCAGCGCGTCGCTCATGAAGTCGGCGTACTGCACGTACCAGGGTCGGTCGAAGCCCAGTTCGTGCCGGATCTGCTCGATCTCCTCCTTGGTCGCGTCGGGGCTCACCAGCAGGACCACCGGGTCGCCGGTCTTGAAGAGCACGACGAAGACCAGCAAGGTGACGCCAATGACGACGAGAATCGATTGGAGGAGACGCCGGATGATGAAACGTCCCATGGGGATTCACTTCCCGTATCGTGCGACACCCCGGTCGCAGCCTGGAATGGCCCGCGCCGCCAGACCGGCCGGAGCCGGTGCGGCGG
>NZ_JADGHZ010000321.1 GCF_019683595.1 Sphaerobacter sp.
GGGGGCAGGGGGGTGAGGGGGACGTATGACGTATGACGCATGACGCAACATCCCTCACTTCCCCATCCACCGGTCGAACCACGCCACGAGGCGCTGCAGGAGGTCACGCTGGAAGGCGCGCTCGTGGAAGGCGTGGCCTTGACGGGGGTAGGTGATGAAGTCGGTCGGCACACCGGCGGCGCGCAGGCCCAGGTAGAGCTCCATACCCTGCTCGGGCGGGACCCGCACGTCGGCCTCGCCGTGGACCACCAGCGTCGGCGTGGTGATCCGCCCCAGATAGCGGATCGGCGAGCGCTCCCAATAGGCGTCGGGCGCCTCGTGGAGCGGGCCGGGGAAGCGGGCCTCGTTGTAGGGCCGGATGTCGGTCGTGCCGACCTTGCTCGGCCAGTTGGTCACCGCGGCCCCGGCTACGGCGGCTTTGAAGCGGTCGGTGTGAGTGATAGCCCAGGCGGTGAGGAACCCGCCGTAGCTCCAGCCGGCGATGCCGAGGCGGTCCGGATCGGCGATCCCCTGCTCGATGGCCCAGTCGACCCCACGCATCACATCGTCGAAGTCCATCCCGCCGAGGTCGCCGCGATTGGAGGCGGTGAATGAGGCGCCCCGGCCGGTGCTGCCGCGCGGGTTCGGCAGGAGCACGGCGTAGCCCGCGGCGGCGAAGATCTGCCCCCAGTCATGCCAGGTGCCGTGGAAGGTCGGACCCCAGCGGGAGGTCGGCCCGCCGTGGACCTGGACGATGAGTGGCAGGCGCTTCCCCGGCTCCGCGCCAGGCGGACGGAGCAGCCAGCCCTGAATCGTCAGCCCGTCGCTGGCGGTCCACTCGACCGGCTCCATCGGGGCAATCGCCACATCGTCGAGCTGGGGGTTCAGGTGGGTCAGGCAGCGCAGCTCGCCGTCGATCGGCCCGGCCCAGACCTCGGGCGGCCCCGCCGGGTGCGTGCGGATGCAGGCGAGGGTCCGGCCGTCGGCGCTGACGCTGAGTGGCGCCTGCGCCCCGCCGCCGGGCGGGAGGGGGTCGAGCTGCTGCCGGGTATCGTCGCTGAGGTTGACCAAGTCGATCCGGTTGTACAGCCCCTCCTCGGCCAGCGTGAGCAGGCGCGGCTCCTGGCCCGGCAGCCAGCCGGCCCAGAGCGGGGTCGTCGCACCCGCCTCCAGCGTGTCGATCGCGCCGGACTCGGGGTCGATGAGCAGCACGCGGGTGTCGTCGGCGCTCCCCGGGACGTTGGCCACTGCCACGAGCCGGCTGCCGTCGGGGGACCACTGGAGCGTCACCGGGAGGGTGTCGAGCGTGGTGAGGACGCGCTCGGCGCGGGTGACCGGGTCGATCACGAGCAGGCGGACGCCCCGCGCGGGCTCGTCCAGCCCGTTGCCGGGCGTGGTCAGCGCGGCGACACGCCGGCCGTCGGCGCTCCAGGCGTAGGCCCAGACATGCCCCTCGGCTGGACCGAGCACCCGCACCGTGCCGCCTTCCACCGGCACGCGCACGATCACCCGCGGGCGCGCGTCCGCGCTGGCGACCCGCACCTCAGTGGCGGGCTTGTCTTCCCCGGCCAGCGCGCGCCGGTCCGCCGTCGCCGTCAGCGACCGGCCGTCGGGCGCCCAGGCGAGCAGATCCAGCCCCTTGGGGACGCTCGTGAGCGGGCGCGCTTCCCCACCCTCCAGGTCGATCAGGTGGATCTGGTGCGCGCCACGCTCCGTCCGGTCGGAGAGGAACGCGAGGGTGCGGCCGTTGGGCGACCAGCGCGGCATCTTGTCCTCATGCCCCACGACCGCGCCCATGGTGAACTCCCGCGCCTCGCCGTTCTCGACCGGCGCCAGCCAAATGGCCGAGGTGGGCTTCGTCTCCTTGTGGCCGATGGGCGCGACGGTGAAGGCTACGTGCCGCCCGTCCGGCGCCACCTGCACGTCGCTCGCGATGCGGAGGTTCACCGCGTGGTCCGGGGTATAGCGTTGCTTGCTCGTCATCGTGTGCGTCACTCGCTCTTCGTCTTGCACTCTGGACAGGGGAGCAGGACTCCCGAAGCACATGATACGGCAGGGGGGAGCGGGCGGATACGGCCCTCACCCCCTAACCCCCTCTCCCAACCTTGGGAGAGGGGGAATGTCACGCCTCATGCGTCATACGTCATGCTCCCCTCTCCCAAAGTTGGGAGA
>NZ_JADGHZ010000009.1 GCF_019683595.1 Sphaerobacter sp.
GGCCGGGGGTGAGGGCCATTGCCCCCTCTCCCCTTGTGGGCTCCGTCCGAGAGGGGGTTGGGGGTGAGGGGTAACCGTAACCCCACCTCACCCCGTCCACCCATACGCTCGGCGGGCGGTTTCCTCGGTGATGTAGCCGTTCTTGAGGTCCCAGGCAACCTTCTCGCGGGGGCGGCGGCGGGGGTCGCCGTAGCCACCGCCGCCGGGAGTGATGAGGCTGACCGTCTCCCCGGCCTTGACCAGGACGTTGGTCGCCTTGGAGTAGATTTCCCGCTCCCGGCCGTCGGGGCTGATGATGCGGAATAGGCCCTTCCCGCCCGGGCCGCCGCCGAAGAGGCCCCAGGGTGCGTGCTTGTGGCGCTCGTCGAGGAACGACATCACCACGTCGGTGTGCACCGTCATGTCGCGACGACCCGAACAGCCGCCGCGGAACTCGCCTACCCCGCCGGAGTCAGGGACCAGCTCGTAGCGCTGGATGGTGACTGGTAGCTCCAACTCGATCATCTCCACCGGGATGTTGAGGAAGTTCGACGTGTTGGCGGCACAGCAGTCCACACCGTCCACGCCGAGGCGACCGCCCATCCCGCCGCCGAGGACCTCATAGAAGGCGAAGTGGCGCCCGCGCCGTTCACTGTAGCCACCCATGGTGTACGACGGCGTGCAGCCGTAGCAGGCAGCCATCACCTGCTCCGGGCAGAGCTGGCTCAGTGCGCCGAAGAGGACGTCGGTGATCCGGTGACAGATCACGTTGCGCGCCTGGCAGGCCGCGGGCAGCGTGGCGTTGACCAGCGTGCCCTCCGGTGCCACGAGCTCGATCGGCCGGTAACAGCCATCGTTGATGGGGATGTCCGGCCCCGCGATCGCCTTGATCACGTAGTAGACGGCCGAGGTGGTGGGGCCGATCGGGGAGTTGGCCGCGCCCATCTGCTGCGGGTCGGTGCCAGTGAAGTCGACGGTGATCCGGTCGCCCTGCTTGGTGACCTTCACCCGGATGCGGCACTCGTGCATCACCACCCCGGTGTCGTCGATCACGTCCTCGAAGGTCGCCTCGCCGTCGGGGATGCGCTCGCGTAGCCCGCGGCGCATGCGCTGCTCCGAGTAGTCGATCAACCCCTCCATCCCGGCCTCGACGGTCGCCAGGCCGTAGCGGTCGATCAGCTCCAGGATGCGCCGCTCGGCGGTGCGGTTGGCGGCGATCTGCCCACGCAGGTCGCCGTAGGCCTTCTCCGGCTCGCGGACGTTGCGCAGGATCATCTTGAGGATGTTCTGGTCCAGCTCCCCGCGCCGCATGATCTTGAGCGGGGGGATGCAGATGCCTTCCTGGTAGTTGTCGGTCACGTCGTTGCCGATGCTGCCGGGCGAGCGGCCGCCAACGTCCACCCAGTGGGCCAGGCTGGCGGCGAAGGCCACGACGCGGCCCTCGACGAAGATCGGCATGAAGGCGATCACGTCCTGCAGGTGGTTCCCGCCGCGGTACGGGTCGTTGCCGATCAGGAGGTCGCCCGGCTCCAGCTCCTCAATCGGGTACTCCTGAAGCCAATCGGTCAGGGCCAGCGGCAGTGAGTTCAGGTGCATCGGGATGTTCGCCGCCTGGGCGACCATCCGCGCCTGGCCGTCGAACAGGCAGCAGGAGAAGTCCATCGCCTCGCGGACGATCGAGGAGTAGGCCGTGCGGCGGAGCGACACCGCCATCTCTTCGGCCGCGGCGTGGAGGTTGGACCCCAGGATCTCCAGCGTCACCGGGTCGATCTGCCGCGCGGAAGCCCCTAACCGGGACTTCCCGGGTGCCTTGGACGGATGTCTCGCCATAGCTGCCTCCCTCGCTGCTATGCTCCGACGGCGATGACAATGTTCCCCAGGTCGTCGACCTCGGCCCGCTGGCCGGGCAGGAGCACGGTCGTGGCACCCGGCTCCTCGATGATGGCCGGGCCGGTCAGGACCACGCCGGCGCCGAGGCGGTCGCGGTCGAGCACCGGCGTCAGGACCGGGTCGCCGCTACCGTCGAACCAGGCGGGTCGCTCGCCGATCTGCGCCGCGCCGCCGGTCCGCTCCAGCCGGGGGAAGGCCGGCTTCGTGGTCGGCACCGTGGCGATGGCGCGGAAGTTCACCAGCTCGACCGGCTCCCCCGGCGCACTGTGGCCGTAGCGCTCGGCGTGCGCCGCGTGGAATGCCTCCTCCAGCGCCGCTACGTCGGACAGCTCGAGCGGGCCGCCCGGCACCGGCACGTTCACCTCGTATGCCTGCCCGATGTAGCGGGCGTCCACCGAACGGCGGAACGTGACCTGGCCGGGATCGAACCCGTCGGCGGCGAACTGCGCGGTCAACTGCGCCTCCAGGTCGACGTAGACCTGCCGGATGCCGTCGAGCGCCTCTGGCCGCAGCGGGGTGAGTTGGGTCCGCACCGCGTCCCGGCTGAGATCGGCCACCAGCAAGCCGAACGCCGAGAAGTTCCCCGGGTTCCGCGGCACGATCACGCGCGGGATGTCCAGCTCCGCGGCCAGGGCCGCAGCGTGCACCGGCCCGGCGCCGCCGAAGGCCAGCAGGGCGAAGCGGCGGGGATCGAGACCGCGCTCGACCGAGACGAGGCGGATGGCGCGCAGCATGTTAGCGTTGGCGATCCGGAAGATACCGTGCGCCGTCTCCAGGCGGGAGAGCCCAAGCTCGGCCGCCAGCCGGTCGATGGCCGCCTCAGCGGCACTGCGGTCGAGCCGCATGCGCCCGCCCAGGAAGGCGTCGGCGCCGAGGTAGCCAAGCACCAGGTTGGCGTCCGTGACCGTCGGCTGCGTGCCGCCGCGGCCGTAGCAAGCCGGGCCGGGGTCGGCGCCCGCGCTCTGGGGCCCGACTTTGAGCCGGCCGCCCTCGTCGGCCCAGGCGATCGACCCGCCCCCGGCGCCGATGGTGGTGATGTCCAGCATCGCCGCGCGGATGACCTCCCCGGCCAGCTCGCTCTCGCTCGCCAGCGTCGGCTTGCCATGGCGCAGCAGGGCGACATCGGTGGAGGTGCCGCCCATGTCGAGCGTGATCAGGTCCGACACCCCGATCTCACGCCCCAGGGCCTCGGCGCCTATCACCCCGGCCGCCGGTCCAGAGAGGATCGTCGTGATCGGCCGGCTGCGCGCCGCCCGGCCGGTCTGCGCGGCCCCACCGGAGTGCATGACGTGGAGCGCGGCCGAAACGCCCGTCTCCGCCAGCCGGCGCTCCAGATCGCCCAGGTAGCGCTCGATGATCGGCGCCACAAAGGCGTTGACGACGGTGGTGGAGGTTCGCTCGTACTCCCGGTACTCCGGGTTGACCTCGTGGGAGAGCGAGATCGACACACCCGGCAGCACCTCGCGGATGATGGCCGCGGCCTGTCGCTCGTGCTCCGGGTTCAGGTAGGAGTGGAGGAAGCAGACGGCGACCGACTCCACCCCTTCCTCGCCGAGCGCCGCGGCCGCGTCGCGCACCCCGCCCTCGTCGAGGGGCACGACCGCGACCCCGTCGACGTTGACGCGCTCGCGCACCTCCTTACGCAGATAGCGCGGCACAAGCGGCGTGGGCTTGGTCCAGAAGATGTTGTAGAGGTCCTCGAAGGAGCGGTTCAGCCGCCGGATCTCGTAGACATCACGGAAGCCCTCGGTGGTGATCAAGCCGGTACGGGCACCCTTCCCTTCGAGGAGGGCGTTGGTGGCGACGGTTGTGCCGTGGGCCAGGAACGCGACGTCTTCGGGTGCGGCGCCCAGCTCCTCCAGCGCGGCCCGCACCCCGGCGATGAACGCTTCGGCCGGGTTCTGCGGGGTGCTCGGCACCTTGAGCGCGACGAGCCGCCCGTCTGCCTCGCGGAACGCGATCACGTCGGTGAATGTGCCGCCCGTGTCGATGCCGATGTGGACCCGCATCCAGCCCTCCAACCTTCCCCGCGAGCCGGCACGCGAACCCGACGCGGCACCGGCCGCGTCTCCGAGCCATCCGGGGAGCGTCGCAGAGTAGGTGGGATGGCTGCGCCGCAGATGATGCGACAGACGGCGCCGCCCCGACCTGGAGGCTCGCCCTACTCACGCACGTCCACGGCGATACTCGACACCCGCATTGTCGCACAGAATCGGGGTTTGGAAAGGGGAGGTAATCAGCTTCTCTCACGCTCAGCGAGGAAAGCGTCGACAGCGACCGCCGTCGGGAGCGACGGCTGGGCACCAGCGGTGAGCGTCGCCAGCGCCCCCGCCGCGGCCGCCCGCCGCAAAGCCTCGGGCGCAGCCAGCCCGCCGCCCACGCCGACGGCGAACGTGCCGACGAAGGCATCACCTGCCCCGACGGCATCCCGCGCGGCGACCGGGAAGCCTGGCTGGCGCACCACACCATTCGCGCCGACCAGCACGGCGCCACGCGCACCCAGCGTGATGATGACCTGCCGCACCCCATGCTCCCTGAGCCGCGCGGCCGCCGCTTCGGCACTCTCCCAATCGCTCGGCAGCACGCCCGTGAGGATCTCGGCCTCGGTCTCGTTCAATATCAGGCACTCGCAGCACGCGAGGAGATCGTCTGAGAGCGGTTGTGCTGGCGCCGGGTTGAGCACGACCCGCACCCCGGCCCCGGCCGCCAGCGCCGCCGCGTGGGCCACGACCTCCAGCGGCACCTCCAACTGGAGCAGGAGCGCGTCGGCGCGCGCGATCTGGTCGGCCGCGGCATCGACATCGCCGACCGTCACGGCCGCATTCGCCCCCGGGGCGACGATGATCGTATTCTGCCCGCTCGGATCGACCGCGATCAGCGCGACGCCCGTCGGCTCCTCAGGTGCGACCCGCAGGTGGGTGATGTCGATCCCCTCCGCCTCCAGCCCCGCGCGGAGGGTATCCCCGAACGCATCCGCCCCGACCCGGCCCACGAAGCTGACCTGCCCGCCGGCGCGCGCGGCGGCCACGGCCTGGTTCGCCCCCTTGCCACCCGGGTGGGTGGCGAACGGACCGCCGAGCACCGTCTGCCCCGGCACCGGCAGCACCGGCGTCGCCACAACTAGGTCCATATTGACACTGCCCACGACGCAGATGCGCGGCCCGGCCATCCCCGCCTCCCGTCACCTCTCACCTGCTCCCACGGGCAACAGAATAACACGGCTCTAGGAGCGCGGCCCTCACCCCCGACCCCTCTCCCAACGTTGGGAGAGGGGAGCTACGTGAGCGGCCGTACGAGGACGTCCGCGGAGCTACGGCAGTGGCGCGTGCCCGGGGGTAACCCCCCGGGCTGACAACGAAAGCCGGCCGTCGCCGGATTTGGAGTGCGGCGGCCCGAGCCGCCGCTTTGGTACCGCGCGGCCGCAGCCGCGCCGCTGTTGGGACGCGAGGTGGGTGGTGCGAAGGATCCCGCATCCCGGCGCGTGCCCGGGGCTAAAGCCGCCGGGCTGACAAGGGAAAGCCGGCTGAAGCCGGCTGGAACGATGCAAGGCTGGCGCCTCGGCATGATGGACCCCGTCGCCCGGCGCGTATACCCACATACAATTCGTCAAACCCCACTAACGCCGGGCAGGCGCCGGGTGGTGAACGCCGTATTGCCAGAATCTGAGCCCGATTCCTCCAGCCGGCTTCAGCCGGCTTTCGTTGTGAGCCCGGCGGCTTTAGCCCCGGGCACGCGGCAGGGCGCCTAGACTCTCCCGCCACCCTCCCAGGACGTTCACGACGACAGGCGATCATCTCTCAGAAAGCGGGGGCGTTGCCCCCGCTGGCGGCCCCCACTACCGAAAGATCGCCTGCGGGAGGAAGGCGGACACCAGCCAGTTGGGAGCGTTCACCACCTCGCTGATGCGGAGGTCGACGGCCACGCTCGCCAGCATGTAGGCGTCTTCCCGGCTCAGCCCGGCCGTTTGCTGCAAGTGCTCGATCTGGTAGCGGATCGCCTTGCGCGCCGCCTCCCGGAGGTCGGACGCGAAGCCGGTGGTGACGAAGTAGCCCTTGGCATCGGCTTCCGGCGTCGGCGGCCCGGGCAGGATATAGCGCGGCTCGGCGATGGTCTGGTTGCGGTGGAGCTGGAAGCGCAGCGTGGCGGTCATTGCCGCCTCGATGGCGGTGCCGCAGACCTCGCCGTCCCCCTGTGCCGCATGGGTGTCGCCGACCGAGAAGAGCGCGCCCTCGACCCACACCGGGAGGAACAGGCGGGCACCGCGCGTCAGGTGCCGGATATCCATGTTCCCGCCGTTCTGGCGTGGGGGTACGATCGTGTGGAGGCCCGGCTCGGGCAGGGCCACGCCGATCGTGCCGGGGAACGGCTTGATCGGGATCTCGATCCCGGACGCGAACTCCGCCCTCCCCTCGGAGAGATCCCAGATCTTCAGGACCGGCGCGGGGAACTCATCGGCCAGGAGCCCGAAACCGGGGATGATCGCGGTCCAGCCCCACTCGGCGCGGCCGAAGTCGAGGATCTCCACCTCGAGCACGTCGCCGGGTTGCGCCCCCTTGATGAAGATCGGGCCGGTGACGGGGTTGACGCGGGCGAAGTCGATCGCTCCGACGTCAGCGGCGGTGGAGTTGCGGTTCAGTTGCCCGCCGGAGGCGTCGATGATCTCGAACTCAACCGTGCTGCCCGGCTCGACCTCCATCACCGGCTCGATCGCGTTATCCCAGCCGAAGTGGTGATGCGCCGCGTGGACCGTGTGGCTCCGTCCTGTCACCGTGTCCTCCCTTCTCCATCGGCCGCCCTCACCGCAGCCGAATGCGCGGGTCGAGCATCGCCTGCACGATATCGATGATGATACTGCTCACGACCACAAGAACAGCGGTGAAGGTCACGGTTCCCAGGATCAGCGGCACGTCGTCGGTCAGGATCGCGTCCACCATCATCCGGCCGATGCCCGGCCAGGCGAAGACCGTCTCGATCAGCACCACCCCGCCGATGAACCAGGGGATGTCCATCCCCACCATGGTCACGATCGGGTTGATGGCATTACGGAGGACGTGGCGGCGGAGGACCTGGCCGCCCGCCAGCCCCTTCGACCGGGCGGTCCGTACGTAGTCGGCGCTCAGCACCTCGAGCGCGCTGGAGCGGGTCATCCGGGCGTACCAGCCCGCGCCGCCGAGCCCCGCCGTGACCGCGGGGAGAATGAGGTGCTGCCAGGAACCCGCCCCTCCGAGGGGGAACAGCCCGAGCCGAAAGGCGAAGAAGTAGAGCATCAGCAGGCCGAGCCAGAAGGGGGGCGAGGAGACCCCGATGAGCGACGCCACCATGCTGGTGCCGTCGAGCCAGGTGCTACGGCGCGACGCGGCGAGGAGACCGGCCGGCACCCCGATCAGAAGCTCGACGAAGATACCGGCGAGCGTCAGTTGCAGGGTGTAGGGGAAGCGGCTCAGGATCGCCTGCGTGACCGGCATCTGCAACTGGTAGGAGTAGCCCAGGTCGCCCTGGACGGCGCGCTCAAGGTAGCGGCCGTATTGGACATAAAACGGTTGGTCGAGCCCGAGTTGGGTGCGGATGCGGTTGACCGCCTCCACCGAGGCGTTCGGCCCGGCGTACATGCGCGCCGGGTCGGCCGGCAGGAAGTAGATCAGGACGAAGGTGATGAGCGAGATCCCGATGAGCACGGGCACTGTGAAGAGCAGCCGACGCAGCAGATAGGCAATCACGGGCTCACCTCCGCTGCTGCTGCGGGTCCAGCGCGTCCCGCAGCCCGTCGCCGAGCAGATTGAAGGAGAGGATCGTCAGCATGATCGCCAGCCCGGGGTAGATCACCAGCCAGGGCGCGGCGCGATAGAAGCTCTGACCCTGCTGGATCATCCCGCCCCAACTCGGCGTCGGCGGCTGGACCCCGATCCCCAGATAGCTCAGGCTGGCCTCGAGCATGACGTTGGTCGAGATCCCGAGGCTGGCCCAGACGATCACGAGCGGCAAGAGGTGCGGCAGGAGGTGCCGCAGCACGATGCGCCAGGTCGGCGCGCCCATGCTCACGGCAGCGGTGACGAACTCGCGCTCGCGGAGCGAGCGGACCGCGCCGTAGACGATGCGGGCGATCCACGTCCAGTAGACGGCGCCGATGACGAAGATGATGACCCAGATGCTCGGCCGCAGGACGGCGACGAGGGCGATCGCCAGGAGCAGGGTAGGGAAGGCCATCATCATGTCGGTGAAGCGCATGATGGAATTGCCCCGCCAGCCGCCGAGGTAGCCGGCCAGCGCGCCCACCAGGACGCCCAGAGTAACGGCGATGACGTTGGCCAGCACGCCGACCGTGAGGGAAACGCGGGCGCCGTAGATGATGCGGCTCAGCAGGTCGCGCCCGTTCTGGTCGGTACCCAGTGGGAACTGGGCGCTCTCGGGCAGGGTGCTCGACACCGGCAGCCCATCGAGGGTCAGCCCCTCGGCGAACTGCTCGGCCGGGTCGTGCGGCGCCAGCACCGGTGCCAGCACCGCGACCAGCACCAGCAGGAGGACGAAGATGCCGCCGGCCAGAGCGAGGCGGTCCCGCTTGAAGTGGCGCCAGGCGAGTGTGAACTGGGTCTCGGGCACCGCCCCCCGAGCCGTCCCCGAACCAGCGTCGGCCAGCGCACGGGCGTCGGCATCGGGCAGCGGCGCGTCGGTGTGCGATCTCACGGCTGCTTCGCGAGGCGCTCGTAGCGGATGGTGTGCTCCGGGTGGGCGAAGTCCGTCTCCTTGCCGACCAGCTTGTCGGAGTGCGCGATGTCGTACTGCCCGTTGTAGACCGGGATCCAGACGGCCTCGTCCATCAGCGTGCGGTAGATCTCGCGGTAGAGCCCGAGCCGCTGCTCGGTGTCGGTCGTGCCGATAGCCTGCTGCGCCTTCTGCTCCAGATCCTGGTTGCAGTACCACGGCCAGTTCCAGCCGCCGGGCACCGCCGCGACGCAGGAGAGGATCGGCGTGTAGAAGTCGTCCGGATCGGGGTAGTCCTGGATCCAGCCCAGCCCGCCGGACCAGACCAGCGGCACCTTACCCTCGGTCCCACCGTCGGCGATCACCGTGCTGGCGGCCAGTGTCTGGACCTGGACCTGAACGCCGATCTTGCTCAGATCCTGCTGGAACGACTCACACAGCTTCGGCTGCGGTTCGACCGCGATGCACTCCATGGTGGTGGAAAACCCGTTCGGGTAGCCGGCATCGGCCAGGAGTTGCCGCGCCTGGTCCGGGTTGTATTCGTATCCCTGGTAGTCCTGATCGTAGCCGGGCATCAGCGGCGGCAGGATCTGGTTGGCCACCGTGCCGCGCCCACCCAGCAGCCGGATGATGCGCTCCTTGTCGATGGCCATGTTCATCGCCCGGCGCACCTGGACGTTGTCGAAGGGCTTCATCTGCGTGTTCATGGTGATGTAGATCGTGCTCACCTGCGGCGCGCTGGTGAGCCGACCTTGCCAGGCATCGTCGTCCTTGATCCGGGCGAACTCGGCCGCCGGAATCGGGTCGCCCATCGAGTCGATCTCGCCCCGCTCCAGCCGCAGCAGCGCGACCTCGGGCTCGACGCCGACCTGGATGACCACCTGATCGAGGTAGGGCAGGCCCTCAAAGAAGTAGTTCGGATTGCGCTCGAAGGTCAGTTGCCGGCCGGCGATCCACTCGCGGAAGAGGAAGGGGCCGGTGCCCACCGGGTTGTGGCCGAAGTTCTCGCCCAGCCGCTCGACTTCCTCTTTCGGCACGATGAAGGCGAAGTTGAGCGCCATCTTGTTGCCGAAGGTGACATCGGGCGATTCCAGAGTGAACTCGATCGTCCGCGGGTCGACCACCCGGATGCCCGAGACGGAGTCCGCCTTGCCGTCGATGAAGTCCTGAGCACCGGCAATTCCGGTGTAGAAGCCGGAGCCGGGGCTCTTGGTCTGCGGGTCGAGCACACGGGTGATGGAGTACGCCACGTCGTCGGCCGTCACCTCGCGGCCGTTGTGGAAGGTGACGCCCTGGCGCAGCCGGAAGGTGTAGACCGTCGCGTCGAGGCTCACCTCGGGCATCGACTCGGCCAGCCGCGGCTGGAGGTTGGTCGTGTCGTCGTAGTCGAGCAACCCGTCGAAGACCATCTTCTCGGCCGGCCAGTTGGTCCAGTCGTAGCCCACGGCCGGGTCCAGGGTAGCGAGGTCGTCCTTGTAGGCGATGGTAAGCGTGCCCCCGCGCGGGATGTCGCCGCCGGCGGAGGGCGGGTTGCCCCCGGGCTCCGGCTGCGTTGCCTGCGGTGGGGACGTTCCCTGATCGGCTGGGCCGAGTTCGGAGGCACCGCCGCCACCGCAGGCAGCCAGCACGACGGAGACGAGGATCGACAGCACGATCGCGCGGAGCGTGACGGGCCGACGGGATGGGTGCACGGGACCGCTCCTCCTCCAGATTCACCTCGGCACCCAAGGATCCCCGCCCGAAAGGCTCGCGCAGCCGGCGCCGCCAGCCGGATCGATCCCTGTGCACCGGGCGACTCCACCTCTGCTCTCTCGCGCCGACGTTCAGTGTCTCGCTCTGGTCTCCGGATTACGCATGTGAGTATAGAAGCGCGCTAAGGTTGTGTCAATGCGTCAATATCAGTCGCTTCCCGCCGGAATCGGCATTCCGATAGCAATCTCCGCTCCGGCACGGGCCGGACGAGGCTCCCGCGGGCGCCAGTGCTCCTGGCCGTAGCCTCCCGCCGCCACACGGTGACAGGCTTGGGTTCGGGTGGTACATCGGCGCCGGATGACCGGACCATCACCTGCGTCGCGCGGGCGTGAAGGGAGGGGATGCTGTGTCGGAGCAGCCGAGCGGGAGACTCGCGGGCAAGGTAGCCATCATCACGGGAGCCGGGTCGGGGATTGGGCGCGCCATGGCGCTCCTGTTCGCCCGTGAGGGCGCGACGGTCGTGGCGGCAGGCCGCACCCCGGCGTCGATCGAGGAGACGGTGGCGATGATCCGGTCCGAGACGGGGCGGGAAGCGCTCGCCGTTGTGGCCGACGTCGCCGTCCCGGCCGACGTTGAGCGCATGGTGCGAGAGACGGTGGAGCGCTTCGGGCGCATCGACATCCTGTGCAACAACGCGGGGATCGGCAGCAGCAAGGACGTGGTCGCCGTCGAGCCGGACGAGTGGGATCAGGTCTTCGCCGTCAACGTGCGCGGGGTCTACCTGGGCTGCAAGTACGCACTGCCGCACATGCTGGCCCAGGGCGGCGGGGCGATCATCAACACCGCGTCCGTGCTCGCCCTGGTCGGCGCGCCGGAGCGGGCGGCCTACTGCGCCAGCAAGGGGGCGGTGGTGGCGCTCACCAAGCAGATCGCGGTGGAGTACGCGGACCGCGGGATCCGCTGCAACTGCCTCTGCCCGACGACCGTCGACACGCCGTGGGTGGACCGGCTGCTGGCCGCAGCACCCGACCCGGCGGCGCGACGGCGGGCGCTGGAGGAGCGGCAGCCGATGGGCCGGCTCGCCACCGCCGAGGAGGTGGCCGCCGCCGCGCTCTACCTCGCGTCAGACGACGCGGCTTTTGTCACCGGAACCGCGATGGTCATCGATGGTGGGCTCTCCGCCCGCTAGCGGGGAAAGGCACACGACACGGTGGCAGCGGGTCTGCAGAGCGATCGGCACGGAGACGCGACACCGATCGGGCGCCTGCACCGGCCTGCCGGGAGACCCCGGCCACGAACCCGGATGGCGCCGGCAACGGAAGGGATCACCGTGGTCCGCTGGCTGCACCACCGTGAGCGGACAACCGACGGCGTGGTCGAGTGGTACGAGAACCTGGACTACGGCCGCAGCCGCCGGCCGCGCCCACAGTGGATCGCCCTCGACGAGGAGTCGGTGACCAACCTGGCGCGCTGCGCACGGCTCGAATTCCGCGGCGACTGGCTGAAGGACGACCCGGCGCGCCCGTTCGCGGTCCGTATCCACTATGATATGCAGGGCGAGCGAATTCAGACGTTCGACGGACCGAGCGTGCGCCGGCTCTACGGCCGCTTGCGCGAGTGGACCGTACCGGATCGAAAAGCTCGCTGACCGCACCCGCCCGAGCCCGACTCAGGAGCCGGGCCACGACCGACGCGCCGGTGCACCGGCGAGCACGAAGGGAAATGACTGATGTCCGACACCGGATCTGCGCGACTGGATGCGACCGCCAACCACGTCGCCCTGCGCGTGCGCGACCTCGACGCGGCGCTGCGCTTCTACCGGGACCTGATCGGCCTGCCGGTCACCCGCACGGGGAAGACGCCCGGCAACGAGGACTCGGTCTGGCTCCCAGGCCTCCAGTTGATCCATGACCCGAACCTCACCGCGGAGGCAGGCGGCCGGCTGGACCACCTGGCGCTGGGCGTCATGAACATCGAGGAGGTCTGCCAGCGGCTCGACGAAGCGGGGTTCGAGGCGGATACCCCCTTGCAGCACCGCACGGCTGCGCAGGTCGGCCGCCCGCTCATGATGGCGTTCTACCGCGACCCGGAAGGCAACCGCGTCGAACTGCTGCGCTACGACGACTAGCCCGAGCCGATCGCGTGCTCGGGGACGGGCGACGGGACGCGCCTTGGCCCGTCGCGACGCCGGCCAGCACACGAGGCGGACCTGTCACGTTCGGCTGAGAGGGATTCATCCCAGGATTCATCGCAGGGGAGGGACGCAGGATGGTCGAGACGCCGACTACCGTGGACCTGCGGCACAAGAGCCGCACGATTGTTGAGGGGCGCGACCGCGCCGGGGCGCGTGCCATGCTGCGGGCCACCGGCCTGACCGACGAGGACTTCCGCAAGCCGGTCATCGGCGTGGCGCACTCCTGGATCGAGACGATGCCCTGCAACCTCGGGCTGCGGCGCCTGGCACAGCACGTCAAGCGCGGCATCCGCGACGCGGGCGGGGTGCCGATGGAGGTCAACACCGTCGCCATCAGCGACGGCGTGACGATGGGCACCCAGGGGATGAAGGCCTCCCTGATCAGCCGCGAAGTGATCGCCGACTCGATCGAGCTGGTCGGCCGGGGCCATATGTTCGACGCCATCGTCATCCTGGCGGCCTGCGACAAGACGCTGCCCGGCTCGGCCATGGCGCTGATCCGACTCGACATCCCGGGCTTCATCCTCTACGGCGGCACCATCGCCCCCGGTCACTTCCAGGGCCGCGACGTGACGGTCCAGGATGTCTACGAGGCGATCGGCGCCAACGCGGCCGGGAAGATGAGCGACGCCGACCTGCTGGAGCTGGAGCGCGTCGCCTGCCCCGGAGAGGGCGCCTGCGGCGGGCAGTACACCGCCAACACAATGGCCATGGCGATCGAGGCCCTGGGGCTCTCCCCGGTCGGGTTCGGCTCCTGGCCGCAGGCCGACCCGGGCAAGAACGAGATCGCCTACCAGGCAGGTCGCCTGGTGGTCGAACAACTCGAGCGCGGCCTGAAGCCGAGCGATATCCTGACCCGCGAGGCCTTCCTCAACGGCATCGCCCTGGCGGCCGGCACGGGCGGGTCGACCAACATCGTGCTCCACTTCCTGGCCATGGCGCGCGAGGCCGGCATCCCCCTCACTATCGACGACTTCAATCCCGTGAGCGAGCGGACGCCGATCATTGCGGACCTCAAGCCGTCCGGCAAGTACACGGCGGTCGACGTCCACCGGGCGGGCGGCACGCAGCTCATCATCAAGCGGCTGATCGACGGCGGCTATATGGACGGCAGCCAGCTCACGCCGAGCGGGCGCACGCTGGCCGAGGAAGTGGCGAACGCGACCGAGACCCCCGGCCAGCAGGTGATCCTGACGCCGGAGACCGCCAAGCAGCCCACCGGCGGGCTGGTGATCCTGAAGGGCAACCTGGCGCCCGAGGGCGCGGTGATCAAGGTGGCCGGAACCGGCCGCACCCGGCATGAGGGCCCGGCGCGCGTCTTCGACTGCGAAGAAGACGCGATGGCGGCCGTCACCAGCCAGCAGATCCGTCCCGGCGACGTGGTAGTCATCCGCTACGAGGGGCCGCGCGGCGGCCCGGGTATGCGCGAGATGCTCGGCGTGACCGCGGCGCTCGTGGGCGAGGGGCTGGGCGAGTCGGTCGCGCTGCTGACCGACGGCCGCTTCAGCGGCGCCACGCGCGGCTTCATGATCGGGCATGTCGCGCCGGAGGCGGCGGTCGGTGGCCCCATCGCCGCGCTCCGCGACGGCGACATCATCACCATCGACACCGCGGCGCGCACGCTCGACGTTGCGCTGACCGACGAGGAGATCGCCGCCCGCATGGCCGAGTGGACGCCACCCCCGCCACCGTCGGGCACTGGCGTCTTCGCCAAGTACGCCGCGCTCGTCTCCTCCGCCTCCGAGGGCGCGATCATGCAGCCGCGGTGGTGAGCGACGTCAGGCGTCATACGTCATGCGTCCTACTCCCCTCTCCCCTGGTGGGCTCCGTCCGAGAGGGGCCGGGGGTGAGGGGGACGCATGACGTATGACGCATCACTCCCCCGGCTTGCGCAGCACGTACACGGTCGGACACAGCTTGCCGAGCATCTGGTAGATACCCCAGACGGCACCGGCTAGTTCCGCCTCGTAGCGCTCACGCCCGAAGCGCTGCACCAGGTCTTCCTCGCGACGGCGCATCCGCGCCACCTGGAGCAGGTCCTCGAGCATCTGGTGATCGCCATCCTCGATCCAGCGCTCGCGCCACTCGCTGTCGATGGGATCCCGCTGCTCGATCACGAACCCCACCTGCCGGGCGGTCCCTTCAAAGGTCGTCGGGGACATGTTCTCGGGCACCATGGCGAGCGCGGTATAGAGGCGCGCCGCCTCCCGCAGCTCCATCTTGTCCGTCGCGAAGGTCTGATAGACCAGCATCCGGCCGCCCGGCACGAGGACGCGGTGGCACTCGGCCAGGCTGGCGGGCAGGTTGACGTGGTTGAGCACGTCCCGGCACCAGATGGCCGCGATCGATCCGCTTTCGATCGGCATGTCCTCCATCCCGGCCTGGTGGACCGTGATCCGGTCGGCCAGCCCGGCCTCGGCGACACGCCGGTGTGCCCGCTCAATGTGGAGCGGCACCGGGTCGATCGCGACGGCCCGGCAGCCGAAGCGCCGAACGAGTTCGACCGCGTAGATGGCATCCCGGCAACCGGCATCAAGGACCGTGTCGTCCGTCCCGACACCAAAGCCGGCGAACACGTCGTACAGCATGTCGGCGCCGCGTGGCTTCAGGCTCGTCCCGAACGCTTCCTGGAACTCCGGGTCGACCCGACCCCAGAAGTCGCCGTAAAGCTCCTCAACGGTGGTGGTCACGGCTGACTCCCGTTCAGTGCCTGTGTCCGGGTGATGAACGTTGAGGGATTAACCTCGTCTACCCGCCAGCAACCCGCTCCCGCGCGCATGTCATCCTGAGCGCCATGTCATCCTGAGCGCAGCGAAGGATCTCTCCGGTGCGTGGCCGCTCCCGCGCGAGATCCTTCGCTGCGCCGGGGGCGGCTGGCCGCCGCCCCCGGCTCCGCTCAGGATGACAGCGATCGAGCGAGGGTGTTGGTTCCGATGGAGCACGGTATGTCGTCCAACTCCACAACCTATCCGCCCAACCCAAGCCACGGCAGGAGCGCCGGCATCGTCCGTCCCCGGTAAGCCGCTCCCCTCTCCCAACGTTGGGAGAGGGGCCGGGGGTGAGGGCCGTTCTCAGTCGATGCGGTGTTAGGCGCCGGCAAGGCGCAGGGTGGCGCCGAGGAGGACATTGACGCCGGCCTCGATGTCCTCCGGGGTCGAGTACTCCTTCTCGGCGTGGCTCAGCCCGCCCTGGCTGCGCACGAAGATCATCCCCGCCGGGCTCACGTCGGCCACGTACTTGGCGTCGTGCCCGGCGCCCGACCAGAGCCGCCGGTTCGGCAGCCCGAGCGCGTCGATCGCCTCCTGCACCGCCTGCACCACCTCCGGCGCGAAGGGCGTAGCCTCGCTGGTCCAGAAGCGGTCGACCGTCGCTTCCACCTTGCCCGCCTCGGCGATCTCGGCCACCTGCTGGCGGAAGCGCTCGACCATCGCCTCCAACGTCGCCGGGTCCGGATGCCGCAGGTCCACGCTGAAGACCACCCGGCCGGGGATGGTGTTGATGGTGTTCGGTTCGACCCGCATCCGCCCGACGGTGCCGACGGCGACGTCATCCTGCCCTCGGGCCAGCCGGTCGACGGCGTCGATGATGCGCGCGGCGGCCACCAGCGGATCGCGGCGCAGGCGCATCGGCGACGGCCCGGCATGGTCCGACTGGCCGATGACCGTCACCTCCATCCAGGTGATGCCGACGATCCCCTCGACCGCACCGACGGGCACCCCGGCGTCCTCCAGCACCGGTCCCTGCTCGATGTGGAGCTCCAGATAGGCCGCGGCGCGACCGGGGCGGTTGGCCTCCTCGCCCAGGTAGCCGATGCGGCGCAGTTCGTCCTCGAAGCGCAGCCCGTCCGCGTCCTGGCGATCGTAGGCGTACTCGCGGGTGAAGCGGCCCGTGACCACGCCGGAAGCCAGCATGGCTGGCTCGAAGCGGACGCCTTCCTCGTTGGTCCAGTTGATGACCTCGATCGGGTGACGGGTGGCGATGCCGTGGTCGTTGAGCGTGCGCACCACCTCGAGGGCACCAAGCACACCCAGCACCCCGTCGAAGCGGCCGCCCAGGCGCACGCTGTCGCAGTGCGAACCGAGCTGGACGGGTGGGAGATCCTCACGCCCGTCGCGGCGACCGACCATGTTGCCCAAGTCGTCGACGCGCACGCTTAACCCGGCCTCGGTCATCCACTGCCGGAGCAACTCACGCCCGGCGCGGTCCTCATCGCTCAGCGCCAGCCGGGTCACGCCACCGCCCGGCGTCGCGCCGATCTCGGCCATGCGCTGCAAGCTCGCGTGCAACCGGTCAGCCTGGATGCGAATCCCACTCCAGTCCATCCGATCCCTCCCGCTTTCAGCGCGGCCGCTATTCCGGCCGCTCCGCCGACTCCGGGGCTGCTCCCTCGGACTCCGCCGCACCATGCTCCTTGGCGCCGTCGGCGCCGTTCGGCGTGATCATCGACCCGGCGACGATCTCGGCGATGTCCAGCACCTTGAACGACTCCTCGGCACCGACCCCGTGGATGCCGTCCTCGAACATCGTCATGCAGAAGGGGCAGGCCGCCGCCAGCAGCTCGGCCCCGGTGTCTATCGCCTCCCGCACGCGCGCCTGGTTGATGCGCGTGCCGCGCGTCTCCTCCATGAAGAGCCGGCCGCCGCCCCCGCCGCAGCAGAAGGACGTGTTGCGGTTGCGCCGCATCTCGCGCAGCTCCAGCCCGGGCAGCGCAGCCAGGGCCTCGCGCGGGGCGTCGTACTCGCCGTTGTAGCGGCCCAGGTAGCAGGGGTCGTGGTAGGTGACCGCGCCGCGAGCCAGCGCCGAGTTCGGGTCGAGCGTGATCCGCCCCTCAGCGATGAGCTGGTTGATGAGCTGGCTGTGGTGGATCACCTCGTAGTTCCCACCGATCTGCGGGAACTCGTTCTTGATCGCGTTGAAGCAGTGTGGGCAGGCCGTCACCACCTTCTTGACGTTGTAGGTGTTGAGCGTCTCGACCGCCTGCATCGCCATCATCTGGGCCAGGTACTCGTTGCCGATGCGCCGCGCCGGGTCGCCGGTACAGCTCTCCTCCTTACCCAGGATCGCGAACTTGATCCCCGCCGCCTGAAGGATGCGCGCCAGGGCGACCGTCGTCCGCTGGTTGCGCGAGTCGAAGGAGCCGAGGCAGCCGACCCAGAAGAGGATCTCGACCTCCTCGCCGCGCGCGGCCACCTCGGCCATCTCCGGGACCGGCTGGTCGAGCCGCTTGGTCCAGGCGGCGCGCTGGTTGGGCGGGAACTGGTACGGGCTGCCGAGCCGCTCCAGGTTGGTGAAGACCGAAGTGACCTCTTCCGGGAACTCCCCCTGCTCCAGCACGAGGTGACGGCGCATGCCGACGATGAGCGGCACGTGCTCGATGTAGACCGGACACTGCGCCATGCAGGCGCCGCAGGTGGTGCAGTCCCACAGCTCCGCCGGCGAGACGACGTCCGGGATCAGCGCCCGATCCGGCCCCGCGCCCCAGCGGTAGCGCGCGCTGTTCTCCCCCTGGCCCAGCTCGCCGGAGAAGATCCCACCCCGGTCGGCCATGTACCCGGCCAGCTCCAGCACGACGTCGCGCGGGCGCAGTGGCTTGCCGGTGCTGAAGGTGGGGCAGTACTCCAGGCAGCGGCCGCAGTGCATGCAGGCATCGACATTGAGCAGTTGCGCCCAGGTGAAGTCCTCCAGCTTGCCGGCGCCGAAGACCTCGGCCTCCTCGATGTTCTCAATCGGATCCAGCGCCCCGACCGGCTTGAGACGGCGGAAGAGGACGTTGGCGAAGCTGGTGAAGGGGTGGATCATCTTGCTGTAGGCGACATACGACAGGAAGACGAAGTTGGTCAGGAAGTGGATGTACCAGTTCGCCACGTGGATGGCGCGCAGCCAGCTCTCCGGCAGGGCGCTGAGGGTCAGCGCCATCGGGTAGGAGACGAACGACCAGGGGCCCCAGGGATCGTCGGTGACCGCCATGCGCAGCGCCTGCACGGCGAACCCCTGCACGCCGAGCACGACGAGGAAGGCGAGGATCACCACGTCGTCGCCGGTCGTCTCCAGCGTCGCCGGTCGCCGCACGTAGCGCCGGTAGAGCGCGGCCAGCGAGCCGCCGATCAGCAGCAGCCCGGCGAGATTCATGACGGCCTTGTAGACGAGGTAGAAGTCGCCCCGGTAGAAGCTCACCCCGAAGATCGGCACGGTGATGTCGGCCTCGATCATGACGATGACGGTGCCGATGAAGAGGGTGACGAAGCCGACGAAGATCGCGAGGTGCATCAGCCCGCCGAAGCGGTTACGGCGGCGCACGATCCGGCCGTGGAGGACCGTCATCAGGATCGCGTGCCAGAGGCGGCGGCCGAGCTGGTCGAAGCGGTTCTCCGGCTGCCCCTGGCGCCACATGCGCACCCGCCGCGCCAGCCCGTACGCCAGGAAGACGAAGGGGATCGCCATCAGCGTATAGAGGAGGATCGGCCCCAGCGCGGTGATATTCCACAGGATCTCGCGGGTCGGGATCATGCGGCCTCCTCTCCCGCCTCAGCGGGGGAGCCCGGCGTGACCGGGCGAGCGGCACGCCGGATCGCGCGCACCGCCAGCACGAAGCAGCCGACCGACGCCATGAGCATCAGCAGCGCGATCAGCCCGCCCAGCAGCGCCATGCCGGAACGTCCCTCGCCCATCGCCGCCGGGAGCACGACCAGCGCCGCGGCAAACGCCACCACGACTGGCGCCACCGACACCAGCGCGGCGATCATGCCGAGCGCCACGCGCCGATCCCGCACCCACGCCAGCCATTCAGCGCGCCGCGGCTGATCCAGCCCGGCGAGAACTCCGAGCCCGATCCCGCCCAGGCTGATGAGCCCGGCACCGAAGACGCGCACCTCATGGACCCCGCCCAGCTCGCTGAGGAGGATCAGCGCGATGCCGAGCACCACCGCGGCAGCCGAGGCGATCCGATAGCGTCCTGTCAGCATGGCGTCGTCCTTCGTCATGCGTGGAGACCGCCCTCACCCCTGGCACCGCTCCCAAACCTTGGGAAGGGGAGTGCCTCGTCGTCTTGTTTCCCCTTCTCCCAACGTTGGGAGAAGGGGCAGGGGTGAGGGCCGTGGGTCACTTCTACCGCCCCGCCAGCCGCTCGGTCAGCTTGGGCACGATGGTCAGCACGTCGCCCACCACCCCCAGATCGGCAATCTCGAAGATGGCGGCGTCCGGGTCCTGATTGATCGCAATGACGTGCTTGCTCCCCTTCATCCCGGCCAGGTGCTGGATTGCCCCGGAGATGCCACAGGCGATGTAGAGGTTGGGCTTGACCGTCTTGCCCGTCTGCCCGATCTGATAGCTGTAGGGCACCCAGCCGGCATCGACCACCGCGCGGCTGGCGCCCACGGCCCCGCCGAGCTGCCGGGCCAGCTCCTCCAGCAGGCGGAAGTTCTCCGCCTTGCCCAGCCCGCGGCCCCCGGCCACGATCACCTCGGCCTCTTCCAGGTTCGGCCCCTCGGCCACCTGCGGCACCGTCTCGACCACCTGCACCCGGCAGGCCGCCGGGTCCAGCGCCGTCGCCACCGGCCGCACCTCGGCCTGCCCGCCCACCGGCTCCACCGGGTAGGCCTTCGGCCGCACCTGCACCAGGTACGGCGCCGGCCCCTCCAGCGTCACCGTCGCTACATACGCCCCCGTGTAGGGCACCGTCGCCAGGAGCCGGTCACCCTCGAAGCGCACGCTGGTCGCGTTGGCGATCACCCCGGCCCCCAGCCGCCCAGCCAGGCGCGCCAGGACATCGCGCGCTGTGAAGGTGCTGGGGAAGAGGAGCAGGTCGGGCGCCTCGGCTTCGATCAGCGCCGCCAGCGCCGCCACCTGCGGCTCGACGGCGTACTGCGTGTAGATGGCGTCGTCCCCATGGTAGACCACGGCCGCGCCATGCGCCCCCAGCGCGGCGATGGCCTCGTCCCCGGCCGGCGCCAGCAGCACCGCGGCGGCCTCCCCCAGCCCGCGCGCCGCGGTCAACAACTCGAGCGCGGGGCGCTGCGGGGCGCCATCCGTCAGTTCGGTCCAGACCCAGACCCGTCGTGTGGCCATCACGCCCTCCTACACCACCTGAATGCGCTCGAGGAACGCCACGATCGCCTCCACGCTGCTGCCCGTGCCGTCGTCGGTCACCATCTGCCCCTGTTTCTCCTCGCGGACCTCCTCCAGGGCCACCACACGCTCGGCCGCCCCGGCTGCGCCGACTGCCCCGGCCTCCAGCCCCAGGGATGCGAGATCCCGCTCGTCGATCGGCTTGCGCTTGGCAGCCATCACCCCCTTGAAGGAGGGGTAGCGCGGCTCGGCGATGCTGGCGGTGACGGTCAGCAACGCCGGGAGCTGCGCCCGGAGCACCTGCGTGGCGCCCTCGATGTCGCGATGCACGGTGACCGTCTGGCCCTCCACCGCCACCTGGCGGGCGAAGGTGAGCTGGGGCAGATCCAGCAGCTCAGCCAGCATGCCGGGCACCATCCCGGTGTAGGCATCGGTGGCCTCGATGGCGCAGATCACCAGATCAGGCTGCTCGCCCCGGATCACGGCGGCCAGGGCGCGGGCCGTGGCCCGGGCATCCGACCCGGCCAGGGCCTCGTCGGTGATGAGGATCGCGCGGTCGGCACCCATCGCCATGGCACGCCGCAGGGCATCGGCCGCGGACGGCGGGCCCATGCTGACCACCACGACCTCACCGCCGTGCTCCTCCACCAGACGCAGCGCCGTCTCGACGCCGTACTCATCGGCGGGATCGAGGATCGACTGGTCCGGGTTGCGCACCAGACGGTGGGTGGCCGGATCCACCTGCATCGGCAGGTTGGGGTCCGGCACCTGCTTGACCGTGACACAGATCTTCATAGCTCTCGGCGGGTCCTTCCATAAACTAGCCGTACCCCCGCACCACGGGCGGTGGCCCAGGAGCTGACCAGCATGCCGCATCCGTGGGGGCCATAGTATGAAAGTGGACCGCACGTTTCAACCGGGTCACCCTGAGCGACCAGGAAGCGGACTGGCTCGCCCAGCCCAGCACCCGGTCTCGATCAGGTACACTACGAGGGCTGCAGCGGCAGCGCGTTGGGTCCGCGTGTGGGGACAAGACGGGAGACGATGAAGACAGCACTGATCACCGGCATCACCGGGCAGGACGGGTCCTACCTCGCCGAGTTCCTCCTCGAAAAGGGCTACCGCGTCGTCGGCATGCAGCGGCGCACCAGCACCGAAACCGTCGGGCGCATCGCCCACTTGATGGACAAGATCGAGCTGGTCCAGGGCGACCTGCTCGACCAGCTCTCGCTGATCGACCTGATCCAGCGCTACCAGCCGGACGAGGTGTACAACCTGGCCGCGCAGTCGTTCGTGCCGACCTCCTGGCAGCAGCCGGTCCTGACCGGCGAGTTCACCGCCCTCGGCGTTACCCGGATGCTGGAGGCGATCCGGCTGGTCAAGCCCGACGCTCGCTTCTACCAGGCCAGCTCGTCCGAGATGTTCGGCAAGGTCCGCGAGGTTCCACAGCGTGAGACAACCCCGTTCTACCCGCGCTCCCCCTACGGCGTGAGCAAGGTCTACGGGCACTGGATCACCGTCAACTACCGCGAGAGCTATAACCTCTTCGCCTGCTCGGGGATCCTCTTCAACCACGAGAGCCCCCGCCGCGGCCTGGAGTTCGTCACCCGCAAGGTGACCCACGGCGTCGCGCGGATCAAGCTGGGGCTCGCCAAGGAGCTGCGCCTGGGCAACCTCGACGCCCAGCGCGACTGGGGCTACGCGCCCGACTACGTCCGAGCCATGTGGCTCATGCTCCAGCAGGACGAGCCGGACGACTTCGTCGTCGCCACCGGGAAGACCCACACCGTCCGGCGGCTCTGCGAACTCGCCTTCGACGTCGTGGGGCTGAACTGGGAGGACTACGTCGTCGTCGATCCCAAGTTCCTCCGGCCGGCCGAAGTCGACCTCCTGGTCGGCGACGCCACCCGTGCCCGCACCATCCTCGGCTGGGAGCCGACCGTCAGCTTCGAGGAGATGGTGGAGATCATGGTCGATGCCGATCTCCGCATGCTCCGCGGCGACAGCGCCCCCGCCGGAATGATCGGCCCGATGCCCGTCCGCTGAACCGGAGGGCGGGTGGCGAGAAGACGCGATGAATGCGGCAAACGCCACGCGCGGGCTGAAGCGCGCCCGGAACCACCGCTCGGTGTTAGGCGTCCACCGTCCAGCCCGTGCCCGGGGCTCAAGCCGCCGGGCTGAATAAGGTAAGCCCACTGAAGGGGCTGCGATGGCTACCGACAGGCGGATCCTGTTCGGCACCCCGCAGGGCGCCCAATCCCTAGCCCCTTCAGTGGACTTTGTCTTGTCAGCCCGGGGCTTGAGCCCCGGGCACGTGCCGACTCCGTTGCGCGGCGGCTCCGATGCGAATCCGATGCGAAATGGTGTGACTCCGCCGGGATTCCGGCGGAGTCGGAGCGCGACATAAATTTGATCGCTTCGGAGAACGGGCAATCACTCCAGCCGCGCGTAGGCTGGGACGGTCAGGAATTCGGTGAACGACTCGCTCAGCACCAACGAATCCAGGATCTCCGCCGCGTCCGCATAGCGCTGCGTCTCGCGCCCGCCGAGCTTCGCGAGTTCCTCGTCCCGGATCCGTTCGTAGCGCTCGGCGGTGAACTGCCCACCTCCAGCGGTGCGGGCACCGTGATGGAGCCACTGCCAGAGCTGCGCCCGCGAGATCTCGGCTGTGGCGGCGTCCTCCATCAGGTTGAAGATCGCCGCGGCACCGACGCCCTGCAGCCAGGAGTTGATGTACTGCAGCGCCACGCTCACGTTGTTGCGGATGCCCTCCTCGGTGATCGTGCCGCCCGGCACCTGGAAGGCGAGCAGGTCCGCTGCCGTCACCTGCACGTCCTCCCGCAGCCGATCCTTCTGATTGGGTCGATCGCCGAGGATCCGGTCGAACTCCGCCTGCGCCACCGGCACCAAGTCCGGGTGGGCCACCCAGGTGCCGTCGAAGCCGTCGCCCGCCTCGCGCTCCTTGTCCTCCCGCACCTTGGCCAGCGCCACCTCATTCACCTTCGGGTCACGGCGGCTCGGGATGAACGCCGCCATGCCGCCGATCGCGTGGGCGCCGCGCCGGTGGCACGTCCGCACCAGCAACTCGGTGTAGGCGCGCATGAACGGCACCGTCATGGTCACCTGCGCCCGGTCGGGCAGGATCGCGTCGGGCCGGTCGCGGAACGTCTTGATCACGCTGAAGATGTAGTCCCACCGCCCCGCGTTCAGCCCGGATGCGTGCTCGCGGAGTTCGTAGAGGATCTCGTCCATCTCGAACGCGGCCCAGATCGTCTCGACCAGCACCGTCGCCCGGATCGTCCCCTGCGGGATGCCGAGCGCGTCCTGTGCCGAGCGGAAGACGTCGTTCCAGAGGCGCGCTTCGAGATGGCCCTGTAACTTCGGCAGGTAGAAGTACGGCCCGCTCCCGCGTGCGATCAACTCGGCAGCGTTGTGGAAGAAGTAGAGGCCGAAGTCGAACAGGCTGGCCGAGATCGGCTGCCCGTCCACCTCGACGTGCCGCTCCACCAGGTGCCAGCCGCGCGGTCGCACCACCAGCGTCGCTATCTCGTCCCGCAGCTCATAGCGCCGCCCGTCGGGGTTTTCGAACGAGATCGTGCGCCGCACCGCATCCCGCAGGTTGCGCTGCCCCTCCACGACGTTGGCCCACGTCGGCGAGTTGGCGTCCTCGAAGTCGGCCATGAAGACCTTGGCACCGGAGTTGAGCGCGTTGATGATCATCTTGCGGTCGACCGGCCCGGTGATCTCCACCCGCCGGTCGTTCAAGTCGGCCGGGGCGGGGGCGACGGACCACTCACCTTCGCGCACATCGCGCGTCTCCGGCAGGAAGTCGAGCGTGCCCCCGGCCAGGATCTTCGCCTGCCGCTCCTGCCGCAGGCGCAGCAGCTCCTCCCGCCGCGGGTTGAACTCCCGGTGCAGCCGCTCGACAAAGGCCAGTGCCTCCGGCGTGAGGATCTCCGCGTACTCGCTCGTCATCGGCCCCACGACACGGATCCCGTTCGCCATCATGAGCCTCCCTCCGACGACGCTGAAACGACACCTCACGATGAGCCGAACACCGGGGGCGGCCGGGCCCGCGCTCAGTCCAGCGCGGTGAACGTAATGTCCTGGGCGCCCTCCCAGACCACCAGCCGGCCGAGCTCCGGGAGCCGCTCCCGCCCCTCGACGATGGTCAGGAAGTGATTTCCCGCCAGTTGCCCCAGCTTACTGGCAAAGCAGGTAGGACCGTAGGGTACCAGAATTTCCGTCTCGCTGTAGCCACCGGGGTAGAAGAGGATCTCGCCCGGAGCCGGATAGCTCGTCGCGTTCTCGAACCCGACGCCGAGCTGGAAGTCCCCAAGCGGCACCCAGGCCGACTCACCGCTCCACCGTGCCTGGATCAGCTTGCTCTCGAACGGAAGTATCGCGCGGAACGCCGCGCACGTCTTCGGCGCTGCCGCTTCCTCCCAGCGCGCGACGAACTCCAGCGCACCCACCGTGATCCGAACCTGGGCCATCCCTCATCCTCTCGCCATACCCACACGGCCACCCAACACCGCGCCTCGCACACCGGCTCACCACCCGGCAGCGCGATATTCGCACAGCGCGGGCTAATCATCCACGTGCCCCGGGCTACAGGTCAGACCCGATTCCGGCAAGCCGCCCTCTCCCCAATCGACATGACTGGGAACAGGGATCGAGCGGGGAATGGCTGTTGGACGCGACTGGTTATCGCACATCCCACGGGTCGCCACCGAGACCATCCAGAAGCGGGGACCTGGCGGTCATCGGTACCACCACCGCCAGCGCCTCGGTTGCTCGCGTCATCGCGACGTAAGCAGTGCGTCGCCACCGGTCGATGAGTTCCTGCCGCTCCTCAGGAACCTCCACATTCCTAAGCCCTGGCACGGCCCAGGTCATGCTGGTGACGGCAACGATGGGGAACTCTTGGCCCTTCGCGTTGGACCATGTCATGACTGGTACTTCCGACCGCGCGAAGTTGATCGAATCACCGCGCCTGACGAAGCGCGCGTCTAGACCAAGTCGGAGAAGCTCATCAGTAACGATCTCTGCTTCCCGATTGGTCGGAACGAGGACCGCGCAATCTTGTCGCTGAGCTCCAATGGTGTCCATCGCTTCTTCCAGCCACTCCACCAGAGCAGGGTATATGAGCTGAGGACTGCGGACTCGCAGTAGGGCCGGGAGGCGTTCTGTGCGCTGACGCCGGTGGCTCTCGATAAGGGTGCCGTCCGGTACACCGGCGCCACCGTGCTGGAGGTAGGCTGCCGCAGCGCGGTGGATACCCGGAGTTCCACGGTGCCCTCGCCGCAGCGTCCAGCCCTTGACCGATGAGGATAAGGTGGAGAGCACTTGTTGCCAGCGCATTCCACCCCAGTAGATCGACTGACCGGTATCGCCGACCAGCAGAACCCACTCCGGGGACCGGCACAAACTGAGAACCACCTGGAGACTCAAGGGATTCAGGTCCTGCACCTCGTCCACGAGCACAGCATCATACGCCTCGGGGGCCAGCCCCTCGCGCGCTGCCTGGAGTGCCTTCCGCCGTGCCAGTGCCCAGGTAGTTCGGCCTTCTTCAGCGAGCAAGCGATAAAACGTTTCACGGAGGCGCCAAACTGCCGCACGCTGCACCTGGGTCAGCCCGATCCCCCGGCCTTTTCGATCCGCGGTGAGGAACTTCTCCAATGACTCGATCCCCTGGTTCTCGATAATCACCTCGATCTCTTGCAAGAGATAGGCATTGCTCAGCTTAGCCAAGGCGCGGGCCTCCCGGCGCAGTTGCGCCGCCTCGGGCGATAGGAGTTGGGCGAACGCCTCCTGCCGAGCCCGCTCGAACAGCGTGCCCAACCACTCATCATCGGCGATCTGGAGATCGGGCTCTTGACAGCGAGCGAGTTTGATGACCAGTGAGTCGACGGTGCTCACTCTGACCCGGCCAGCATCTGGACCAAGCACGATCCGCAACTGATCCTCGGCCACTTTCGCCAGCGAGCGCGTGTAGGTCACGTAGAGGAGCCTGGGGAAGCGGATGCCACGTGCCCGCGCCGACTCGAGGAATGCCCTCGTCGCATACAGTGCGACCGTCGTCTTGCCGCTACCCGGACCACCGCGCACCACGAACGGTCCAGGACCGTTAGCGATCGCCTGGACGATCTCCTGCTGCTGCGGGTCCAGCCGCAAGCGCCATTGGAGCGGTGCCTGACCACGCTCCCACTCGATGAGGTCAAGTTCGCAGAGATCATCGATGATGTACGCGGGCGCATCGAGCGCAGCGTCCAGGCTCGGTGCGGAGTCATCGATCTCCTCATCTTCTTCATCTTCCGGCCAGAGTGCATCGATGACTGCTTCGATCACCTCCGGCGGCACCGTTGCGCCCAGCAGTTGTCCTTCCGTTCGACACTCGAGCAGGATCGCGCGCTGGTTAGGATCAGTGATCCCGATCCGGTCGAGAAGATCCGGTGTGATCGGGGGGGAGAGAAGGTCATCCGCATCGTCGGCAAGCGCATCATGGGGGCGTTCCGGCAACGGGGGCATATCGCCGGGATGTTGTTCCGGATGCGAGTCACCAGGCTCGGTACCCGACGTGACGTCGACGGCGTGGTGGATCGACTCCGCCCACACCGTATCGGAATGCGGCCCGATCACGCTGGCGAGTAGCAACTCCGAGCCATCGATCAGCCGGTAGGGCGCCTCAGCGTCAACCGGGAGCTCTCCTCGGTACACGTCGCGTCGGTGCCCGACCGTCAGCACCGTGACATCGTACCCTTCCCAGCGGTAGAGAACGCGATACGGATGCACTTTCAAGCGATACACGTCTTGATAGCCTTGATAACGAACCTTGGCCCTGCCGTCGGGCCGCGGATCAAGGCGTAGCTCTTCTATCCGTCGCAAGATGCGCTTCTTGTGATCCGGCGGTAGCTCTGCCAACTCGTAGAGAAACTGGGTTGTCAGCGAGAGAGTAGACGCCACACTCGCCATCGCCCACCTCCCGGGCGATCGGTCCGCGCCGAATTGCGAGCGTATTGCTCACTGCGCAATCGAAGTATCCAATCCCCCTGCGCATGATGTCAATGTAGTTGAATGGGCGTACGTACATGCGTGACAAGATGATAAACTGCGTGGATAAGATACCAATACGTCAGGGTTCCAGTAACGAAAGCCGCGCCTGCCAGGGTCGACAGGCGCGGCTTAAGCCGTTCGACGCGTGCTCAGACCTACGCCGGCGGCAGATCCAAATACACCGTCTTCGTCTGGGTGAAGAACTCCATCGCCGCGCGGCCTTGCTCGCGCGAGTAGGAGCTGGACCCCTTCATGCCGCCGAACGGCACGTGCGGCTCGGCCCCGGCGGTCTCCGAGTTCACGTGCACGATGCCCGCCTCGACCGAGCGGATGAAGTGGAACGCCTTGCGGATATCGCGCGTGATGATCGAGGCGCTCAGCCCGAAGTCGACGCCGTTGGCGATCTCGATGGCCTCGTCCAGCGACCGGGCGCGGATCACGCCGACGACCGGCCCGAAGATCTCCTCCTGGGCGATGCGCATCGTCGGTTCGACGTCGGCAAAGACCGTGGGGGCGACGAAGAAACCGTGCTTGTGCTCCGGCCCGGTCAGCGGCTCGCCGCCGGTCAGGAGCTTCGCCCCCTCCTGCTTGCCGATCTCGATGTAGCGCAGCACCGACTCGCGCCGCTCCTCGGAGACCAGCGGTCCCATGTACGTCGCCGGGTCGATCCCGGGACCGACCGTGATCGACTTGGCACGCTCCACCAGCGCCTCGGTGAACTCCTTCAGCAGCGGCTCGGCGACGATCACCCGGCTGGTGGCGGTGCACTTTTGCCCGGTCGAGCGCATCGCGCCGGAGGTGACGATCTCGACCGCCTGCGCCAGATCGGCGTCCTCGGCGATGACCACCGGGTTCTTCCCGCCCAGTTCGAGCTGCACCTTGGCGCCGCGAGCGGTCGCGATCTGGTACAGGTGCCGGCCGACAGCGTTGGAGCCGGTGAAGGTGATGGCGTTCACCTTCGGGTGACGGGCGAGCGCCTCACCGACCACCTGGCCGGGGCCATGCACCAGGTTGAGCACGCCGGCTGGCAGCCCCGCCTCGGCGAACACCTCCGTGATCAGGTGGGCCGTCAGCGGGGTCAACTCGGCCGGCTTGAACACCGCCGTGTTGCCGTAGGCAAGGCAGGGAGCCAGCTTCCAGATCGGGATCGCGACCGGGAAGTTCCACGGGGTGATGACCCCGACGACCCCCACCGGGACCCGCTCGGTGTAGAGGAAGGTGTCGGGGTTGGCGCTGGCGTAGTTCTCCCCGATCGGCCGCAGCGGCTCCCCGGCGTAGAAGCGGAGGATCTGCACGCCGCGCAGCACCTCGCCCACGCCCTCGCCGATGGTCTTCCCCTCCTCGCGGGTCAAGACCTCGCCGATCTCCTGGGCGCGCCGCTCCAGGATCTCCGCAGCTTTGGTCAGGATGGCGCTGCGCTGGGGACCGGAGGTCCGCCGCCAGGCGGGCAGCGCCTCCGCGGCCGCCTCAACGGCCCGCGCGACGTCCTCCTCGCTGGAGCGGGGGAACTCGCCCAGCACCTCGCGGGTGTCGGCCGGGTTCTGGTTCGGCCGGAGTTCCGCCCCGCTGGGCATCACCCACTCGCCACCGATGTAGTTCCGAAAGCGGGTTTCGGTCGCCTGCGCACTCATGCTCGTGACTCCTTCGCTGCACCGGGGAACGCATCCGTGCCGCTACCGGCCGGATATGCCGTGTTTGCCTCCGCGCTACCGATAGCACAGGGCACGATGCCGGGCAAGCAGGCTGCCCGGTGCCGTCTCCCGGCCCGCGTGGGTGCAAGCCGCCGGTGACTCTTCCCATCCCCAGCCGGCCCGTTAGGAGAGGGGTGGGTTAGAGACCCACCCCATGCGAGCGCGGACAACTTGACAGAACATTCGACACGCACACCGGCCAGGCAGGGAAGGGCACAGGCGAGTAGCGGCCCCTAGGCCCGAAGCTGTGCCGGGTCCAGCTTCGCCACGCGGTCGAAGACCAGGGCGCTGGCGACGATGCCGTTCAGGAAGCACTCGACCGTGATGTTCTCGTTCGGCGAGTGGTTGTTCTCGTCGTAGTTCGCGTAGGTGGCCCAGATCACCGGCAGCTTCAGCGTCTCGGCGAAGAGATAGCTCGGGGCGGCCGCACCCAGCACCGGCTTGACCACCGGCTCGACCCCGTAGGCGTCGGCGAGCGCTGCCACGATCGCCTGCGACACCGGCAATTCCGGCGAGGTCTTCTGTGGTTTGGAGCGGGAGAGCAGGCGCACCTCGACCTCAGGAGCGTAGCGGCGCACGTGCCGGGCGACCTTGGCGAAGATGTCGTCGGGGTCCTGATCGGCCACCAGCCGCGCCTCCAGGCGCACCACGGCCTCCGACGGCAGCACGCCCTTCACGCCCGGGCCGGTGTAGCCGCACGCCATGCCGCTGATCGTCAGGGTCGGCTGGAACATCAACTGCTCGTACCACGACAGGTCGGGCGGACCGGCGAAGGCGCTGATCCCCAGGTCCCGCTTGACTTCCTCAGGGTCGAACGGGATGCGCTCCAGCAGCTTCCGCTCGTAGGGGGTCGGAGGCACCACGCGGTCGTAGAAGCCCTCGATCGCCACCCGCTCGTCGGGGAGGCGCATCGTGTGCAGCAGCTCGACCAGCGTCCAGGCCGGGTTGGGCACCGGCCCGCCGAACTCGCCCGAGTGCAGGTCGCGGTTGGCCCCGCGGGCGACGAGTTCGATGCCGACCACGCCCCGCACGCCGAAGAAGACCACCGGGCGACCCGAGGGGTGCATCGGCCCGTCGGCCGCGTAGAACACGTCCGCCCGGAGCAGGTCGGCGTGCTCCCGCAGGAACGCGGGCAGGCTCGGGCTGAGGCTCTCTTCCTCGCCCTCGAAGATGAACTTGAGGTTGACCTTCGGCATCAGCCCCAGGTCCGCGAGTAGCTTGACCGCCAGGACGTGGGTAAGCAGTTGGCCCTTGTTGTCGCCCGTGCCCCGGGCGTAGATCCGGCCGTCGCGGATCGCCGGCTCGAACGGCGGCGAGATCCAGGCCTCGTACGGCTCCGGCGGCTGCACGTCGTAGTGCCCGTAGACCAGCAGGGTGTTGGTAGCGCCCTCGACCGGATACTCACCGTAGACCACCGGGTGACCGGCGGTCGGGATCACCCGCGCCGCGATGCCGTGCTCCTCCATGATGTCGCGCAGCACCTCGGCACACTCGGCCACACCCAGCCCCTGGGCGCTGACCGACGGCTGCCGGAGCAGCCGGAAGAGCGTCTCGATCAGCGCCGGCTTGTGCGCCTCGATGCTCGCGCGAACCTGCTCGCTAAGTGACATAATATCCCCCTCCGCCTCACCAGAACCGGTGCGCCGCCCGTGCCCGGCGCGCGCCGCCACGGTACCCGGCCATCCCGGCTTCGGCAAGCCGTTACGGGGTGTCACACAGGTGCCATAATTCGTCGTGGACATGTCTGGAGAGACCTGACGTCAGGAGCGCTTCGTGAGCTGGGCGCCGCACTACAACGTGGGTCGGCCGTACCCCGAAACCATGTACGCAGCACTGCACGGCGTGCTGCAGCTCCACCCATGGTGGAACCCAGCCACCACAGTCGCCGCTCGACGCCCTCGGCTGGCTGGCCGCCTTCCTGGCCCATACGCCTGTGTCCACGGCGTTAACAGACCCCTCATGCTCACGGCCGCCCGCGGAGGGGAATCACAGGCCCCAGAGCGGCTCGTGATACATTGCGGATAAGGGAGGTTATCCGCAATAATGCCCTTCCCCTTCGGCCCGGAAGGACCAGGGCGATGTCTGGTGACTGTCTGGTGAAAGGATCCCAGTCCTGCGTCAGGCGCCCGGGGCTAAAGCCGCCGGGCTCACAAGAAAAGCCGGCTAAAGCCGGCTGGGAAACGATCTGACGTGCGGCCACCGGAGCCGCCAACTGGGACGGCGCAGAACTGGGAAACGAACCATGGCCCACCTATGACACCGGTGATGGTAAGTGGATCCCCGCACACCACCCGGTCGGCTCCCAGTCCTCAGCCGGCTTATGGAGTTTGACGAATTAATCCTGCATACCAGCCCGCGCCGTCTCCCGCCCGCCTCAACCGGCGCGTGCGGCTGCCGAACGGATCCGAGATGGGTGGTGGAAAGAGCCCGTGCCGTGGTCGGTGCCCGGGGCTAAAGCCGCCGGGCCCGGGCCGAGCGGCGCGCGGTTAACCCCAAGGTGTGGGCCCGGTCCCCCCGCCCGCTTCAGCCGGCTTTGCTGGTCAGCCCGGCGGCTTTAGCCCCGGGCACACGCCACGCCGCTGGAGCCGTCACACCACCCGCCGTGGACACCGACGGCAACATGCGACCATCCGAACCCGGCCCGTCACTACCACATCCCACCTCAGTTCCCGGCTCCTGCCCGCTCCACAGGTCCAGCCACGCCGCCCACGCACTCCAGCCCGGTCCTGCCCTGCCCTCTTCATTCGATCCAGGCGTTATGTCTACTCTCGCGCGGAGATCATCCCAAGTACCCGTGCTCCCGCAGCCGCTCCTCACACAGCAGCAACGCCGGCGCGCTCTGGCCGCCGGCGATGCGGCCGGTGCGGGCCAGGCGCAGGGTCTCCCCTACCGACACGGGCACGGTCTCGATCCGCTCCGTTTGCGGAGCTCCGTCGGATCGACGCTCCGGTGCTGCGCAGCCGGTCATGAACGCGGCGCTCGCTGCGGATCGAAGTCCCGCGATCGTCTGTTAGAATGAAACCTATCCACACACCGTACCCTTAGCGTCGCTGTAGCTATCGTGCTAGGAGGACGACATGGCATCCAGCGCGCATAGTACGCCCAGCGTTAAGTATCGCTATGGCGAAATGACCTGGCCCGAAATCCGCGAGGCTGCTGCGGCGGGAAGGGTTGCGATCCTCCCGGTAGCAACCATCGAGGACCACGGGTATCACCTTCCCGTTGATACCGATGTGCTCCTCTGTACGACCGTCTGCGAGCGCGGGGCGGCGCTCATCCCCGACGAGTGCGTTCTGGTGCCGCCGGTGATCCACGGCTACAGCCCACACCACATGGACTTCCCAGGCACCTTGAGTATTGATGGGCACACGTTTATCAAGTACGTCCTCGACATCACCAAGAGCCTTGCCCACCATGGCTTCACCCGGATTCTGATCGTCAACGGACATGGCAGTAACACGCCTTTCTGCGAGATCATCGCGCGGCTGACGGTGATCGAGACCGCCGGGAACGCGATCGCCATGGCGGTCAATCACTGGGGCCTGAACACGGTTCGCGAGGTGGTCGAACAGATCCGAGAATCGGCCCCCGGCGGGATGTCCCACGCCTGTGAGCTGGAGACCTCGATGTATCTGGCAATCAAGCCGGAGCTCGTGGACATGAGCAAGGCCGTGGCCGAGGTGAACCCCTACCCGACGACCTCGATCCCGGCATGGACCGACCTCGTCGCGGGGCGGCCACCCACCTCGTCAGCCGTGGCCTGGATGCCCTATTGGAGTACCTTCAGCCAGAGCGGCGTGCGTGGGGACGCGACACTCGCAACGCGGGAGAAGGGGGAGCAGATCCTCGCTGCTGCTGCGGAGGGATTGGCTGCCCTGGTGCGGGAGCTGCGGCAGCTCGAGGTCGGCCCCCGCGTGGATCACCACTGATCGCAGCGCTTCACCGATCCATATGAGCACTGGGCGGGGATGGGGCAACCGCACCCCCGCCCAGTTAGTGTCATGCTGGTTGCGACCTTATCCGTCGAGAAGGCGCCGACCGCCGGTGTACCGTGCGACGGCGTCCCAATCCAGCTCGATGCCGAGGCCCGGCGTGTCGGGAATCGGGAGCATGCCGTCCGCGTCGAGCTGCCAGCGATCGGCGACGATCTCATCGATATAGGCTGAGCCAGTCTTGTATTCGACGAGAGTGGTGTCCGCGAGGGCGCTCGCCAACTGCAAGTCGGCCGCGAGGCCGATCGCCGTGTTCCAGCCGTGTGGGATCAGCCGGACGCCAAGCTCTTGGGCGAAGAGCCCAATCCGCCGGGACTCGCTCAGCCCGCCCACCTTCGTGGCGTCTGGCTGGACCACATCGAGCGCGCCGGCCGTCAGCCAGGGGACGAAGCTTTGTCGCCGGGTGAGCACCTCCCCTGCTGCGATGGGAACCGTTGTTGCCTGGCGCAGGGCAACGTAGCTATCAGGGTCATCGGGGCCGAGCGGTTCTTCAAACCAGGCGACGTCGTAGCTCTCTAGCATCTCGGCCGTTCGGATCGCCCATTTCAAGCCCGGTTTCCAGAAGGCATCGCTCCCACCGGCGTCGACCATCAAGAGGGCATCGGGGCCGACGGCGGTGCGGGCCGCCCGGACGATCGCCTCGTCGAGCTTGCTATCACGGCGACCGAATGGTCCCCAGCCGATCTTGAACGCACGAAACCCCTGCTCTTTGAGTTGCCCCAGATGTTCGGCGAGGCGCTCGGGTTCCTCCATCAACACCGAGGCGTAGGGTTGCACACGCGTCCGGTAGCGGCCGCCGAGCAGGCGACCCACCGGTTGCCCGGTGACTTTCCCCAGGATGTCCCACAGGGCGATGTCGATGCCGCTGATCGTATGGGTGATCGAACCGCCCCGACCGAGCCAGAACGTCGTCTGGTGCAGCTTTTCGGTAACGCGCTCCGGCTCCAAGGCGGATTCCCCCAGGCAGAGGGGGCGGAGTTCCGCCAAGGCGGCCTCGACGAGGGTATCGCTGGAGAACACGCTGCCCAGTCCGGTGACCCCCTCATCGGTCGTGACCGCGATGAGCGTGTGGAGGCAATCGTCGGGGCCAACCTCGTAGGTCCAACCACTCTCTGGGGTGGCACCTCGGAGCCCGACCGCACGAATGTCCCGAATCTTCATGTGGCCCCCTCTCACACCGTGCACGGCGTCGGCGGTGTGCACCCCGCGTTGACTACCATCGAATGTGTCCTTGTACCTCGCCGAGGTGCTGGTCGCGCCGCTCATTGATCGGCCACTGCCGCAACTCGTCGACGATGCCGATGAGCTTCGTGACCGCTGCCTCGAAGATGACCTGTCCCTTCTCCGCCGTCGCCGCCGTGGCATCGCCATGGACCCCGAGGGTCGTCCACCGGCTCCAATAGTCGTTGAAGCGCACAGGGTAGTTCGCGGTGCTGTCCGAACTCATATAGGTGCCCATGACGTCGTTGTCGGCGCCAGCCAGCTCCATCCGCACCCGTTCGGGCGCGAGATGAAGGTAGAGGGACGTTTCGAACTCGTCGGCGTGGGCGACGACCGGCGTCTCCTGTACTTCGGCGAAGGCGTCGAGGGCGAGCGTGATGTAGTGGACCGCCGCGCAGAGCGAGCGCGTCTCCAGGGTAATCTTCCGCGCCACGATGTCGATCAAGGGCACATTCGACCCGTGCCCATTGACGATCAGCATCTTCTCGAAGCCGTGGTAGGCCACGCTCTTCAGAACGTTGACGCAGAACGCGATGAAGGTTTCGGGTTCGATGTGGATCGTCCCGGGGAAATCGATGTGGTGGAGGTTCAGGCCGTAGGGGATGGGTGGCAGGACGAGCACGCGATCGGCAGCGCGGCGACCGACCTCAAGGCAGATGGATTCGGCCAGGAAGAGATCGACGTCGAGGGGGAGGTGCCGCCCATGCTGTTCCGTCGACCCGGTCGGCAGGATGACCACTTTCTTCATTGCGATCGCGTCGTTCATCTCGGGCCAGGTGAGCCGGTTGTACCGGTATTCGGTCGTTGCGGACATCGCGTCGATCCTCCTCCCGCCGCTCGGGTCCGCCACCAGGGCAGATTCGACCGGCCGAAAAGACGACGGTCGTCACCGGAACGGTGTGTCACCGCCGCTTGTGCGATTCCGCCGATTGCGGAGCCTCAGGGGTTCATGAATGGTTGAATGATACCGAAGATTTGGGTTATTGACAACGAATTGGCCGGACCTTATACTGGATCCTAACGTCTCACAAACCAATACGTACCGTCCGTTCGGCTCATCCGGACGATAGGGTGATGAGTTCGCGGAGGAGGAGTCATGGCTGGGGTGCCTGACCGCAGACTGGACGACCGGCGTTTTCCGCGACGGACGATGCTCAAGGGCGGACTCCTGGTGCTCAGTGGCGGGATCACAGGCGGCCTCCTGGCTGCCTGTGGGCAAAGTCCGAGCCAGGCCCAGCCGACCGCGACCACCGCTGACTCAACCTCCTCCGGCACGACACCTGCCGCCGCCACCCAACCCGCAAGTGGCTCATCATCCGCGTCGCCGACGGCGAGCGGGTCCGCGACGGGAGCCGGGGAGCCGAAACCGGGCGGGATCCTGCAGGGGGCGTTTGAGCTCGATCCTCTGAGCCTCGACCCCCACACGAACTCGAATTTCTCGTCCCTCCAGGGCTTCGAACATTGCTATGAGAGCCTGACGACGTACGACGAGGAGATGAACGTCATCCCTGCGCTTGCCGAGCAATGGGAGATCGCGGAGGACGGCCTGACCTACACGTTCACCTTGCGCCCCGACGTGAAGTTCCATAACGGGAAGACGATGACCGGGGATGACGTCAAGTACAGCATTGAGCGTGTCCTCAACCCAGAAACGGCCTCGCCCTGGCGGAGCTGGCTCTCCGCGATCAACGAGATCACCGTCGTGGAGCCGCTGCTGGTTGAGATGAAGCTCAGCGAACCATACCCGGATCTTCTCAGTTCGTTCGCCGCGATGCGGGCGTCCGCGATCATTCCCGAGGGCCTGGCGGAGGAAGTCAACCTGCAGACCACGGCAGTGGGGACCGGGCCGTTCAAGCTCGTCGAGTATGTGCCGCAGGATCACATCACCTATGAACGCTTCGACGAGTATTGGGGCCAGCCCCTCCCCTACCTGGACGGGATGGTCTTCAAGATCTTGAGCGAAGAGAACGTGCGGCTGGCCGCGCTGCAGGCGGGGCAGATCAAGTATGCGGCGATCAGTGCCCAGGGCGCGGAACAGCTCAAGAACGCGAGCAACATTCAGGTGCTGCAGAGTCCGTATGCCTGGGTGGATCTAACCTATGTCAATGTTTCCCGCCCGCCACTGAATGATGCGCGTGTTCGCCGCGCGATGCGCATGGCGGTCAATACGAACGAGATGATCCAGAAGGGCGTCTTCGGCGCCGGTGTCCCCTCCGGCCCCGTGCCCACCGGCTACGGTGACTGGTACCTGGATCCTGAGTCGCTTCCCTACCTCGAACCAGACATCGAAGGCGCGAAGGCGCTGCTCGCCGAGGCCGGCTATGCCGGCGAACGGCTGGTGATCAACTGTTCCCCGCAGTATCCCGATTTCGTCGCCAACGCGGTGGTGATGCAACAGGCCTTCCAGGCCATTGGGATGAACGTCGAGATCAACCAGATGGAGTGGGGCGCGCAGAACGCGGCCTATAACGCCAAGGATTATGACCTCAGCAACTCGGCGAACACCTTCCGCCCCGGCCCCGATGGTTACATCTACGCCTACTTCCACACCGACGGGAACCTCAACTCGGGCTATTCCAATCCCGAGCTGGACACCCTCATCGAACAGGCTCGGTCGACCAGCGACCACGACGAGCGCGTGAGACTCTACACCCAGATTCAGCAAATGCTGCTCGAGGAAAGCCCCGACTTCTGGTGGTATGTCAAGTACAACATCGAGGCGGTGGCGAACGACCTCCAAGGGTACGTGCAGTCGTTCACGGGGCGCCGGATGTTCCTCAAACAAGCCTGGCTCAACGAGTAGGCGAAGACGATCCCTTCAGAGTGAGGGGAGACGAAGCGCGAATGCATCACGTGATCCGGCGCCTGGTCGCGACGATCGTGACGTTGTTCGGTGTCTCCATCTTGATCTTCGGCCTGGTGCGCCTGCTCCCGGGGGACATCGCCACCATCATCGCGGGTTCGGAAGGGCAACTCTCTGCCGAGCAGCGGGAAGCCGTCCTGCGAGAATTCGGACTGGATCGGTCCCTGCCGGTTCAGTACGGCCTGTGGATCTGGAATATGGTGCAGGGGAACTTTGGCTGGTCCTTCCGGAACGGCGAGCCGGTGGCCACGTTGCTCTTCTCGCGCCTGCCCCTGACCATTGAGCTGGCCGTCCTCTCGGTGGCGCTTTCCTCGGTGTTCGGCCTGATCTTCGGAGTCATCGCGAGCATCAGCCAGCGGAAAGGCGTAAAGCTCGGCACGCAAGTGTTCGGATTGCTCGGGCTCTCCGTGCCCGACTTCTGGATCGGGGTGCTGTTGATCATTGCGGCCTCGCAGATCTTCCACTGGCTGCCGCCACTCACCTACGCCACGCTCTGGAAGCAACCCTTGGCGAATCTGCAGCAGATGGTCTTGCCCGTGCTCGCCCTCTCGTTCGGGCTGGGGGCGGTGACCATGCGCATGACGCGTTCGTCCATGCTCGAGGTTCTGGGTGAGGAGTTCGTCAAGGTGGGGCGGGCCAAAGGGCTTTCCGAATCGGCCATTCTCCTCCGCTATGCCCTTCGCAACGCCTTCATCCCGATCGTGACCATCCTCGGGTTGCAGATGGGGGTGCTCTTGGGGGGCGTGGTGATTATCGAGCAAGTCTTCGGTCTGCCGGGACTCGGTTGGACGCTGCTCAACGGGGTCTATCAGCGCGACTATCCGGTGGTGCAAGGGGCGGTGATGTTGTTCGCCGTCGGCTTCGCGTTGGTCAACCTGCTCGTCGATATCGTCTACACCTACCTCGATCCGAGGATCCGACATGTTTGATGGAGTGGCCCAGAGCAAGCCCATCGTCATTCATGAGCCAACGGCCCGCCGGCGGACGCTGGCCCAGTGGGGCCGGGCCGTCCGGCAGAGTCCGGCAACGATGATCGGGGCGGTGCTGGTGATCGGCCTGGTGCTGGTGGCGCTCGCCGCGCCGTTGATCGCGCCGTACCCACCGGCTGCACAGATCGACCTGCCCCTGCTCCGTCCGGGCCAGGGCTACTGGCTGGGGACCGACGAGTTCGGGCGCGATGAGCTGAGCCGCCTGGTGTATGGCGCCCGCGTCTCGCTCTACGTCGGCTTCCTCTCGGTCACGATCGCGTTGGCGCTGGGCGCGACCTCCGGCATCGTCGCCGGCTACTACGGCGGGCACATCGACAATGTGATCATGCGCCTGATGGATGTCCTCTTTTCGCTCCCGGCGATCGTCCTCGCGATCGCCATCACCGCGATCCTGGGGCCCAGCCTGACGAACGCGCTCATCGCGATTGGGCTCGTGTATGCGCCGCGGTTCGCCCGCGTCACCCGCGGTCCGACGTTGACCGTGGCACAGTTGCCCTACATCGAAGCCGCTCGCACGATCGGGGTATCGAACCGCACGATCATGCTGCGCCACGTGCTGCCGAACATCTCAGCCCCGCTCATCGTGCAAATCACGATCTCGCTCTCGACGGCGATCCTGACCGAGGCCGCATTGAGTTTTCTCGGTCTCGGAACCCAGCCGCCGACTCCCTCGTGGGGACTAATGCTGAGCACCGCTCGCCAATACATGCTGCTTGACGCCTGGATTGCAGTGCTGCCGGGCGCGGCGATCGCACTCGCTGTGCTCGGATTCAATCTACTCGGTGACGGTCTGCGCGACATCCTCGACCCGCGCATCCGGACACTCTGACGCCAACAGTCGCAGCCGGATGCGCGCATCGATTGGCAGCGGCCGGACACGGGCCGCCGAGAGGAGCATCAGGTTATGTCGTTCCGCATCATCCGCACGACCGTGTTCCCCCACGCGCCCGAATCGACCCTGCCTGAGGAGCGCCATATTCTGGGGGATGTCGATGCCGAGGTCGTGCCCGTGACGGTGCAGAGCCCGGACGAGCTCGCCGAGGCGGCACGGGGCGCCGATGGAGTCATCACCAGCAACGTTCCCGTGACCGAAGCGGTGATCAACGCGATGAACCCGTGCCGCGGCATCGTCACGGCCAGCGTGGGCTTCGACCACATTGATCTCGAGACGGCCACCGCGCGTGGCATTCCGGTCGCCCATGTCCCCGACTTTTGCTCTCGTGAGGTCGCCGATCACACAATCGGGCTATTGCTCGCCTGTGTGCGCAAGATCACCGAGCTCAACAATGCCCTGCACGCTGGTATCTGGGATCGAACCGCCCTCTCGCCGATGATGCCGATCTATGGAAAAACGCTGGGGCTGATCGGTCTGGGACGCATCGGCCGAGAGGTAGCCCGCCGCGCAGCCGCGTTCGACCTCCGCCTCATCGCACATGACCCGTATGTCTCGCAAGAGGTAGCGGACCGATACGGGGTCGAACTCGTGTCGTTGGAGCAGCTCCTTCGCGAGAGTCACTTCGTCTCGATCCATACCCCGCTCACCCCTGAGACACGTCATCTCCTGAGTGACCCACAGTTCGCGCTGATGAAGGAGAGTGCGCTGGTCTTCAACACCGCCCGTGGGCCGGTGATTGATGAAGCTGCCTTGATTCGTGCCCTGGAATCGGGCCGGATCGCCGGTGCGGGCCTGGACGTCTTCGAGCAGGAGCCGGTCGCGCCCGATAACCCGCTCTTGGGTATGGCGAATGTGGTGGTGACGCCCCATGCGGGTGGGTATTCCGAGGAGTCGATCCGGACGGTCCGGCGCCTGGCCGCGGAGGAAATGGCCCGCATGCTCCGTGGCCAGCAGCCACGCAATTTGGTCAATCGGGAGCTCATTGCGCGCTGGCAGACCGCTGGGTAGCCGCCGCACGTGAACGAGCTGCGGAGGATCACGCATCTCTGCATCGCCGTTCACGGATTGCCGGCCGGGATGGCGCAGGATCCGGCCGGTGACCGGCTTCTCCGTCGTCCGTGATCTGTGCCACTGGCATCCTGAGAGGAGCACCAGATGCAAATGTCCGGTGGGCAAGCGATTGTCGAGACCTTACGCGCGGGCGGCGTCGATACGGTCTTCGGCATCCCCGGTGTGCACAACCTGGCGATCTACGACGCCCTCTCCCGAACACCGGAGATAACCCACATCGTGTGTCGCCATGAACAGGGGGCTGGGTTTGCGGCCGATGGCTATGCCCGGACGTCGGGGAAGCCTGGCGTGTTCATTACCACCACGGGGCCGGGTGCCACCAATGCGTTCACGGCGCTTGGCGAGGCCTGGAGTGAGTCATCCCCGGTCTTGCATCTCGCCTCTCAGTTGGCGACCAACCTCATTGACGCCGAACGCGGGGTCGTCCATGAACTGGTCGATCAGACGGGAACCTTCCGCAACGTGACGCGGATCAATAAGAGCGTGCGCGAACTGGCGCGCGTGTCGCCCGCCGTCGCGGAAGCGCTGACGGCGATTCAAAGTGGTCGGCCGCGTCCCGCCTACCTCGACTTCCCAGAAGACATCTTGAATGCCGTCGATGACGTGACCGTGTGCTCACCCGCGGCCCCGGAGATCCCCGAACCGGATCCCGCACTCGTACGACGGGCCGCCGAGCGGCTCGGGCGGGCGCGTCGGCCGGTCATTCTCGCGGGTGCGGGCGTCCATCGGTCCGGAGCGTGGGTAGAGCTCCTGCGGGTGGCGGAGGCGCTGCAGGCGCCGGTGTTCGAGACGGCGCCGGGACGCGGGGCGATTCCGAATGACCACCCCCTGTCGGTCGGCGGCCGTTGGACCGGTGATCCGCGGCTGAGCCGCTTCTTGAGCGATTCCGACGTGCTCCTGGCCGTTGGCACGCGGCTCGGTGGTGGTTCGACCGCCAACTGGACGCTGGAGCTCCCGCCGCTGATTCATCTCGACGTGGATCCGGACGTCATCAACCTGAACTACCCGGCTGATGTGGCGATCGTCGGTGATGCGCGGGTGTCGCTCGGGCAGCTCTATGAGTCCCTCATGGATGGGGGCGCACGCTCCGATGGTCAGTGGGCGGCTACGGCCCGTGGGCTGGCTGAGCAGGTCGACGCCGAGATGCGCGCGGCGCATCCGATCGCGATGGGTGTGATTGATAGCCTGCGGGCAGCGTTGGATCGTGATGCCATCGTCACCAACGACAGCCTGATCCAGTACTGGACGGCCCGGCACTTCCCGGTTTACACGCCGCGCTCCTATCACATCCCGTGGATCTACGGCACGCTGGGAACCGCACTCCCCTTCGCGATCGGTGCCGCCGTCGCCGCGCCCGATCGGCAGGTCGTGGCCATCGGCGGTGACGGCGCGTTCATGTTCACCTGTGGTGAGCTGGCGACCGCCATCCAAGCCGGGGCGAACGTTGTCTGCGTCGTCTGCAACGACCAGGGCTACAACGCCATGCGTCGCTATCAACGGCTGCGCTACGGCGATCGAATCTTCGCCAGTGATCTGGTGACCCCCGATTTCGCGGCGCTCGCCGAGAGTTTCGGTGCGCTCGGCATCCGGCTGCAAGCACCCGACGAGCTTGAGGCGGCGCTCCGCACCGCGCTCGCCGCCAAGCGGGTTGCGGTCATCGACCTCCCGCTCTCGCTCGACCTGCCCTGGCGTTAGATAGGGGTCAGAACGGAGAGACGCATGACCACCGTCTGGTGCGCGGCTGAGCCGCTTGAGACGTTCGTCCGCGAAACCTGTTGTGCCCTCGGTACCCCGGAGGACATCGCGGCCGAGGTTGCCCATCATCTCGTACGCGCCAACCTGTCCGGTCACGATTCGCACGGCGTCCTTCGCCTGCCGTGGTATGCGAGCCAGATCAAGAACGGTGAGCTCATCCCGCAGGCTCGCCCAACCATCGTCCGGGAAACGGCGGGGACCGCCCTGTTCGATTCTGGGTTCGGGTTCGGGCATTACGCCACCCGGGTGGTGCTCGACTGGACGCTTGCGCGCGCCAAGCAACAGGGCGTGGCCAGCGCCGCGATCCGCAATTTCACGCATATCGGTCGTTTGGGGGAGTATGCCGAGCATGGAGCAGAGCAAGGCCTGGTCACGCTGGTCACCATCGGGACGGCGGGCCCCGACAATGGTTGGGTTGCGCCCTTCGGTGGCCGTGGCCGCTTCTTGGGGACCAACCCCTGGGCGATCGGCGTCCCCGCTGCTGGTCGACTTCCTATGGTCTACGACGCCGCCACCTCGACGATCGCCGAGGGCAAGGTGCGCCAGGCCCAGGCGAAGGGATTGCCCCTGCCGCCTGGGAGTATCCTCGATCAGCACGGCGCGCCAAGCGATGTACCCGGTGATCTGTACGACGGTGGAATGCTCCTGCCCCTGGGTGGATCCGTCGCGGGGCACAAGGGATATGGATTTGCGCTCGCGGCGGCGCTCCTCGGCGGTTTGGCCATGAGCGCGGACGGTGCGCGAGATCCCGATGACCCCGCCATGCAGAACATCAGTGGTGTGTTGGTGCTTGTGCTTGATCCCGCGGCCTTTGGCAGCGCTGCACACTTCGCGGAACGGGCGGGGGCGGTCCTCGATGCCGCCACGCGGGTGGAACCGGTCCCGGGCGTCGAACGCGTCCTCGTCCCGGGTGAGCCGGAGGCGCAGGCCCGCAGCGAGCGTCACCGGTCCGGGATCCCAATCCCGGAGCCCGTCTGGCGGGAACTCGAGCAACTGGCAGCTCAGTTCGCGGTGGAGCTGCCGGAACACCGCGTGGAGTGACGTCGGGCGCCCTGGCACTCCCGCCGTATCGGCCTTCCGCTCCTCAGGCTCCGTCGGCTACGATGCGGGTGGCTACGGTGGGGGCCATCATGTGCATCGTATCGGAAAGGACGATTGTGAGCGAGACACTCGGAGAGCGCCAGCTATCGGGCGACGTGGTCGACCCACTTCCACCAGGGCTCTACCCGGCGCGGGTTCCGCTTGACGGGCGCTACGCACGGGTGGAGCCGTTGCATCCGATCGACCACGCACAGGAGTTGTGGGACGCGTCGCACGACGCGCCAACGGACGTGACCGATCGGATCTGGGACTACCTGCCGTACGGCCCATTCCCCAGCTTCGACGCGTTTCGGGCCTGGCTACGAACCTGCTCGGCATCGGCCGATCCGACCTTCTTCGCGATTCGCGACGGGCGGACCGGCAAAGCCGCGGGGATGGCGAGCTATTTGAACATCCGCCCCAGCGACGGCGTCATCGAGATCGGCCACATCTGGCTGGCACCCTCGCTACAGCGGAGCCGGGAGGCGACCGAGGCCCTCTACCTCATGATCCGACATGCGATCGACGATCTCGGCTATCGCCGGGTGGAGTGGAAATGTAACGCGCTCAATGAGCCTTCACGCCGGGCAGCCGCCCGACTCGGCTTCGCCTACGAAGGGACCTTCTATCGGCACGTGATCGTGAAGGGGCGGAACCGCGACACCGCGTGGTTCTCGATCCTCGCCGAGGAGTGGCCGCCCATCCGGGCGAACTTCGAGGCCTGGCTGGCACCGGAGAACTTTGATGCGGACGGCCGGCAGATCCAGTCGCTCGGGGAGATGAACCGGGCACTACGCGAGGGCCACCCCCGCTGAGGGCCGCCGAGCCCCTTCGATTGCGTTATGTCCGCCACGGTCAGGCGGGAGAGCCCTGCCGTCCCGGATGAGCTGCTACACCGTCACACCGGAGCGGTCGCTGCAACGCCGACGGCATGCTTCGCGGACCGGTGGTGCCGGCGTCAGTCGAGGTAGCCGCGCTGCCGCAGCCGCTCCTCGCACAGCAGCAGCGCCAGCGCGCTCTGCCCGTCGGCGATGCGGCCGGTGCGGGCCAGGTGCAGGGCCTCCCCCACCGGCACGGGCAGGATCTCGATCCGCTCCGTCGCCTCGTGCCGCGGCGTCTGACCCAACTCCACCCCGAGTGCCAGGAACACGTGGCACTCCTGGGCGCTGTGCGTCACGCTCGGGTGGAACGAGCCGATCCGCTCAATCGTGGCGCAGGTGCCGCCGACCTCCTCCAGCAGTTCCTCCCGCGCCAGGTCCGCCAGCGGCACCCCCGGCCGGTCGTGCGTCCCCCCAGCCGGAACCTCCAGACACCAGGCATCCACCGGGTAGCGGTACTGGCGGATCAGCACCACCCGCCCGTCATCGGTCACCGGCACCACGAACACACCGGGCGGCTGGTCGAGATACGTGTAGGTGATCCGCTCATCGCCGATGGCGATATCGTCCTGCCGCAGGCGGAGCCAGGGCGTCGTAAAGGGCCGGCGCGTCGCCACCGTCCGCCAGCCCAGCCCCCGCGCCACCGGCTTGTCGGTCGTCTCAGTCATACGTCAGTCACGCGTCATGCGTCACGCGATAGGGAGCACGCATCACGCGGGCAGCATGACACAAGCCCTTCACACCTCCCACACCCGCAACTCCGCGAATCCCGACGGTCGCAGCCGCTCAAACTCCTCCTGCCGCACCTTCATGTACCGCCATCGCGTGCCCGTCAATGCCGTCGCGTTCTCGCACCACAGCCGCGCCGCTTGGTCTTTGAACGTCACCTCGGGCGTCTCCACACCCTTCGTCTCGATCAGCCAGTGCTCCCCGTCCGTCAGTCTGGCCACGAAATCCGGATAGTAGTACCGCAGGTTCGCCGACCCGTCCGTATACTCGATACTGAACCCGAATTGCTCGGGTAGCTTCGCGAAGGCCGCCACATCCTCCGTCTCGTCCAACCACCGCGCGAACGCCTGCTCGAAGCGGTTTTCACACGGCACCAGGTTGAACACGCACTTCTTCGCCGCATACGTCGCTCGCGAGTACGGAAACGGATCGGAATCAGAAAGCGCCCGCGCCGGAGCCAGCAACTCCGGCTCGACCGTCTCGATCAGAACATCCTTGAGTGCCGTGCGGAACGCCCGGCGCACTGCCTCTGCCGCCATGTTTCGGCTCATCGCACGCAGCACAGCCGGCTGCTCAAGATCCACTCGCCGCCCGAACGCCTTCTCTTCAAAGAATGCACGCACCTTCGGCACCAGATGCGCGAACTGTGACGGCAGCTTTAAGTCGTTCGCGATCAACTGCGCGTAGTACCCGATCACCTCCTGCGGCGTCTGGGGATCGGGAACGCTGTACTCTGCATCGACCACCTTCTCATCAGTCAGGATGTCGTAGCCCTCATACC
>NZ_JADGHZ010000087.1 GCF_019683595.1 Sphaerobacter sp.
TAGACAGCTCGACGACGTCCTTCCCGGCCCTCCCCCGGTGGCGGCCCTGCCCACCGTCACACCGACGCCGTTGCCGACGAAGGAACCGACCCCGACGCCGACCCCCGTCCCCGAACCGCGCGTGACCGCCGTCGGTGACTCGGTCATGGTCGGCGCCGCGCCGGCGTTGCAGGAGCAGATCCCCAACCTGAGCATCGACGCGGAGATCGGTATGGCTCCCACCGCCGCTATCGCGGCGCTCCAGGCCCATCAGGCTGACGGCAGCCTGGGCGACGTCGTCGTCGTGCACATGGGCAACAACGGGCTCTTCACCGCCGAAGAGTTCGAGCAGATAATGCAGGTGATCGGGCCCGAGCGCCGGGCGATCTTCGTCAACCTCAAGGTCCCGCGTCCGTGGGAAGAGGTCAACAACGCCACGATCGCCGACGGCGTTGCCCGCCACCCGAACGCGGTCCTGGTCGACTGGCACGCCGCCAGCATCGACCACCCGGAGTTCTTCTGGGGCGACGGCATCCACCTGCGCCCCGAAGGCGCTCAGCGCTTCGCCGAACTGATCCGCGCGCAGATCGTTCCGCCGTCCACGCCGTCGGCCGGAGGCTAGCGCCGACGCTACCGCTCCCGAGACCGGGGGTCGAGCGAATCGCGCAGCCCGTCGCCGATCAGATTGATTGCCAACACGGTGAGGAAGAGGAAGGTGCCCGGGAACACGGCAATCCACCAGGCCGTGCGAATGTAGCCCTGTCCCTCGCTCACCATGTTGCCCCAGGTCGCCGTTCCGGCTGGCACACCGGCGCCGAGGAAGGACAGTGACGCCTCCGCCAGGATCGCGAAGGCGACGATGAAGGTGCACTGGACGATGAGCGGCGACAGCGAGTTCAGGAAGATGTAGCGGAGCAGGATGGTGCGATCGCGCAGGCCGATGCAGCGCGCGGACTCCACATACAATTGGCGCTTGTTGACCAGCGTCGTGCTGCGCACCACCCGACTCACGTTGGGCGTGAAGACCACCACCAACGCCACGATGACGTTCCGCGTCGACGCGCCGAAGGCGGCCATGATCGCGATGGCGAGCAGGATGCTCGGGAAGGCATCCATCCCGTCCATCACCCGCATGAGCGGTGTGTCGAGCCGCGGGTAGAAACCGGCGGCCAGCCCAATGAGCGAGCCGAGGACGGCTGTCCCCACCATCACGGTGAGGCCGACCAACAGCGAGATGCGTGCGCCGTAGACCGTTCGACTGAAGATGTCCCGCCCGAGCGTGTCGGTTCCGAACCAGTAGCCCGACGATGGGCCGACGAGTCGATCCGCCGGGTTGACGAACGTCGGTCCGTACGGCGCCACAACCGGGGCCAGCACGGCGAGGATCACGACGACCGCCAGGAAGCACAGGCTCCCCAGCGCGGCCGGGTTCGTCAGGAGCAGCCGCAGCCAGTAGTAGCGGGACGCCGGCGTGATGGCCGCGAGACCAAAGCGTCTCCGCCTGGACGCCTGCGCGCTGACGACCTCGTCTCCGGTCTCAGTCAGCGCCATACCGCACCCTCGGATCAACGTACACGTACAACACATCGACCAGCAGCATCACGATCACCTGGATCATCGCGATGACCATGACCGTCCCCTGGATCACCGGAAAGTCGCGGCGGGCCACACTCTCCACCACCAGACGGCCCATGCCAGGAAGGTTGAACACGGTCTCGACCACCACCGACCCACCGAGCAGGTTGGCGAGCGAGACCCCCAAGACGGTCATGGCCGGAATTGCGGCGTTCCGCAGGGCGTGGAGGAGCACCACGGTTTTCTGCGACAACCCCTTGGCGAAGGCAGTGCGGATGTAGTCCTCCCGCAGGACGTCGAGCATGGTCGAGCGGACCATACGCGCCAGGAGTCCTGCCGTGGAAAAGCCAAGCGCCAGCGCCGGCAGGATCATGCTCTTGACGTGTCGAATCGGATCCTCGCCGATATCGACGTAGCCCCCGGACGGGAGCCACCGCAGAATCACCGCGAAGAGCAGGATGAGCAGGATGCCGAAGAAGAAGGTGGGTATCGCCGCGCCGCTGATCGAGACCACCATCAGCGCCCGGTCCACCCAGGAGTTGCGCCGCACGGCCGCGATCACGCCGGCCGGCACGGCAATCAGGATCGCCAGCGTCAGCGAGTACAGCGTAAGTAAGCCGGTCGGCTGAACGCGGTCGAGGAGTGCCTCGGTGACCGGCTGCCGCAGGAAGATCGAATCACCGAGATCGAGGCGCACCACCCCGCCGAACCATCGGAAGAACTGGATGTGGATCGGGTCGTTGAGGCCGAGGCGTTCACGCATATCCGCGATCTGTTCGGTCGTCGCGTCCTCGCCGGCGATGATCGCCGCCGGATCTCCCGGGGTGAGGTGGATCAGCGAGAACACAAGCACGCCGACGATCAGCAGCACGGGAACCAAGAGAGATAGTCGGCGTAGGATGTAAGCCGTCATCTACAGTCTCCGTCGCGCCCAGCCGAGCCCGATCTCCCCGACCCGGCGGTGTCCGCGCCGAACCGACCCGGCACGGCTCGGCGCGGTGAACCGGTCACGGTAGGGCTGATCGCGCGGCCGCGCGTCGCCTGACTCGCGCTGCCGGCCTACCGCGCCTCCGACCGCTCCGCCTACTCCTCGAGCCAGGCATTGACGAACTCCGGCTCAAGCTGGAAGAGCGTCGTTTCCGGGCCGAAGTTCTTCAGCTTCGCCGACTTCGCCATAATCCCGTAGTTGTTCTGCTGCTTGATGGCCCCGACCTCCTCATAGAAGAGCCGCTGGAGCTCCTCAAACGCCTCGTAGCGCTTCTCGAACTCGGTCTCCGTCAGCAGCCGCTCGAACGCCGCTTCTTTCTCGGGTGAGCACCACCAGCCGGAATAATCACAGGAGGCGAGGAAGGGAAGCTGCGTCGGGTCGGTCCGCAGGATGAACGCGCCATTCCAGACATCCCAGCCCTCGGGTTGGCTCCGGGTGGTGAAGAGCGTTGCCTCGTCGAGGACGATCAACTCCACCGAGAAGCCGGCCTCCTCCAACTGCTGTTTGCACACGACGGCCGAGTTGTAGTCGCCCAGGTCGTCCTGCGTCGTGAGCCAGCGGATCGGGGTCCCGTCGTAGCCCGCCTCCTGGAGGAGCTGGCGGGCCTTTACCGGATTCGCCTGGTTGTAGAGCTCGGCTCCAGCGTCGGAGTCCCAGACGGTGATCGGCAGCATGATGCCCGGCCCGAGCTCGAAGAAGCCTTCCCCGTGGGAGGCCAGCCCCTGCTCCCGGATCGAGAGCGCCGCCTGCACCGCTCGGCGGATGGTCAGATTGCTCATCGGTCCCTGTGCGTGGTTCAACCCGATGAAGCCATAGCTCCGGACGGGCAGGATTTCCACCACCACGTTCGGGTCGTTCCGCAGCATCTCGATCTCGTCGGCAACGATCTCCTCCAGGTAGTGGTAGTCGCCGGCCTGAAGGCCCGCCACGCGCGCGGCGTCGTCGGTCACCGGGATGAACTCCAGTTCGTCGATGTAGGCCGCCTTGCTGCCGGCATAGCCGCTGGGCTCGCCCGTGGGGCCGACGTAGTCGTCGAAGCGTGCGAGCAGGAAGTACCGATCGGGGCGGAACTCCACGAACTTGTACGGTCCCGTCCCGATGTATTCGGAAACGAAGTCGTCGCCGGCGGCCTCCACGACGCTCTTCGGGTAGATGTAGGCACCCTGGCCGCCGCGGGCCAGAAGCTGTGGCACGATGCCCATCGGGCGCGACAGTCTGAACCGGATCGTATACTTGTCGACCTCTTCCAGCTCCTCGGTCGCGCCCATGAGCAGCTCGCCGAGCGGGCTGAGGCGTCCCCAGCGCTCCAACGTGGCGATCACGTCCGCCGCGGTCAGCTCCTGGCCGTTGTGGAACAGCACCCCCTGACGCAGCGTGATCGTGTGCGTCAGGCTGTCGTCGCTCGCCTCATAGGTCGACGCCAGCAGCGGCATGACGGCGTACTCGCGGTCCCACGTGAACAAGGTCTCAAAGACGTGGGACATGGCCATTAAGACCCCACGCCCGGTCGTCTGATGGATATCGAGCGACGGGGGCTGGGCGATCAACGCAACCCGCAGCCGGCCACCGCGCCGCGGCTCGCCCTCATCTGTTGACCCGGTGGACCCGGTGGACCCGGTAGAACCACTCGTCGTCTGACCAGGGGGCGTGGTGGCCCCAGCCGGCGACGTCGACTCGGTGGCGTCGGCCGGCGCTTCCTCCGCTGCTCCGCCACCGCAAGCAGCGAGGAGGCTACCCGCCAACGGGACACCGGCGCCCAGGACCGCCGCGCGCTTGAGCAGGCCACGGCGGCTGAGGCGCGCGTTGAGCGGAGAGACCAGCTCCCGATCGGCCGAATGCTCGTGAGCCATGGCGTGATCTCCTCCTCTCACCTCGACGCTCCTGCCTGTTCGCTCCATCTGTGGCAGCGCTAGGCATGGGCACCACGATGGCGGGCCGCCATCTCCTCGTCGATGCCGCGAGGCCACGTCCGGCGCAGCGGGTCGCGGACGGTGACCGACAGCTCACCGACACGTTCGATCGACATCTGCACCGCATCCCCATCCTGGAGGGCACCGAGGCCCTGGTGGTTCGTGCCGCACAAGATGACGTCCCCGGGAACGAGCGTCATGTACGAACTCGCGAACGCCAGGATCTCGACGACGGAGTACTCCATGTCTCGGGTCGAGTAGTCCTGACGCAGCTCACCGCTGACCGATAGCTGGACCCTGAGGGCCTGGGGATCGGGCACCTCGTCGGTCGTCACAACGGCAGGACCGAGCGGAGTGAAGGTGTCGAACGACTTGCCCATGCGGCTCGGAGGCATCCGCCCCAGCCCGCGGGCTGAGACGTCGATCGCGCAGCTATAGCCCGCGAGCGCCGCCAGGGCGCGCTCATCCGCCGGGAGATCCTTCGCCCGCGCGCCGATGATGAGCGCGAGCTCGGCCTCGTGGTGGAAGATCGTGGCCTGGTGCGGGGGGAGCACGACCGTCCCGCCCGGGCCGATGACCGAGTCGGGGCTCTCCAAGAACAGATCCTGAGGCTGGCGCTCGCGGTTCGCGCCCTCGCGATAGTTGGCAAAGGCGGCAATCAGCTTCGGTGGGCGGGGGACGGGCGCCTGCAATGGAGGGACCGGCTCCGGCTGGCTCGAAGCCGCCAGTTCCTCGACCTGCGCGCGTCGCTCCGCCAGGGTGGCGATCACGCGCGGCATCCGGTCCGCGGCCGTCCGGTAGCGGATGTCGGCGAACGCGGCGGAGACATCGACGAAGCCGCCGTCCCGCAGGACGCCTATCCGATCATCCCTGCTCAGCACCAGTCGCATACGCTCGCCCCTTCCTACTGGGACGGCCGCAGGCCCGCCGCGCGCACCCGCTCTGCCGTCTGGCGGTCGATGCCCCGGGGCCACACCCGTCGCTGCTCATCGCGAACATGCAGCGTGAACGCGCCGATCCCGCTAATCGCGGTCACCACTTCGTCCCCGTCCTGCATGGCACCGAGCCCTTGATGGTTCGTCCCGCAGCAGATCACATCCCCCGGGTGAAGCGTTGTCACCGCGGAGATGGCGGTCATCAGCTCGGCAATCGGGCGCTCCATGTCGCTGGTCCAGTAGTCCTGGCGCCGTTCCCCATTCACCTCCACCGTGATGTGCAGGGCGTAGGGGTCCGCAATCTCATCCGCCGTGACGATCCACGGCCCGAAGGCGGCGAAGGTGTCAAACGACTTGCCGAGGAAACTGTTGATCCCCGAGCGGCCCAGCCCGCGGGCGGACACGTCGTTGAACACCGTGTAGCCGAAGACCGCGTCCATCGCCTCGTCCGCCGAGAGGCTCTTCGCCTCGCGGCCGACGATGACCGCGATCTCGGCCTCGTGGTGGAAGATGGTGGCGGGGTGCGGCGGGAGGACAACCGTGTCGCCGGGTCCCACGATCCCTTCAGGCGACTTGAAAAAGAAGTCGAGAATCTGCGGCGGGCGATCGGTGCCCTCACGGTAGTTGCCGATCAGGCAGACGATCTTCGACGGGCGCACCACCGGCGACCGAAGCCGGACCCCCTCCAGGGGGACGCCGCCCCCGGTTGCGACTCGGTGTGACAGGGTGTCCCGCAGCTCCGGGAAGTGGGTAATAAGGTCCGGCAGCAGGTCCTCAGGACCGAGCGGATCGTACGGTTGCAGGAGATCGCCGATATCGACGAAGGTATTGTCAACCGCGATGACACCGATCCGACTGCCATCAGCCATTGCGATGCGCATGGCGCCTCCTCACACGCACGCGGCGCCTATTCACGTAGCAGGAATCCTTGACTGGGATACGCCTATCTTCACTTGAACTCGCGCACATGTCAATAATCACTTACATGAAAAACGTGTCATCTACGCACGTCAATTCGGGCCGCCGCTCGTCGCGGCCTCCCAGGATGCGCGCGGGCGATGCTATACTTGGCCGGATACTGTGAAGTACGACGCGCGGGGGATAGCTGTCAGGATATTCGCGCGTCTTTCGGGAGTTGACGCATGACGATCGAGAACCTGGAAGCCACCGTCACGGGGATGCTTGAGCGCCTCGACCGGATCGGGGTGCGTCTTTGACTTGCCTGCCAAGCAGCGCGAGATTGAAGAACTGGAAGCTCGCTCCGCCGACCCCGAGTTTTGGAACGACGGCGCAGGCGCACAGCGCGTGATGCGCCGCCTCGGCGCGCTCCGGAATCAGGTGGAAACCTGGACGGAACTCCACCAGCAGGCCGCCGACTTGCGTGAACTCATCGACCTGGCTGAAGCAGACGACGACCTCCGCGACGAGATCGCGGCCGAGGCCAAGCGTGTCCTTCGTGGGGTCGAAGAGCTGGAGTTGAACCTCCTGCTCAGCGGCCCGTACGACGACCACGACGCCATCATGGCGATCCACGCCGGAACCGGCGGCGTCGACGCCCAGGACTGGGCGGAGATGCTCATGCGCATGTACCTGCGCTGGGCCAGCAACCGGGGGTTCCAAACCCAGGTGCTCGATGTCACCGAGGGGGAAGAGGCCGGGATCAAGAGCGCGACCATCGAGATCCGGGGCCCGTATGCCTACGGCTACGCCAAGGGTGAGGCCGGGACCCACCGGCTGGTGCGGCTTTCGCCGTTCGACCAGGCCCACCGGCGACACACCGCCTTCGCCCTGGTCGAGGTCCTGCCCCAGGTCGAGGACAACACCGAGGTGGTCATCCGCGAGGACGAGATCCGGATCGACACCTACCGCTCCTCCGGGGCCGGCGGTCAACACGTCAACAAGACCGACTCGGCGGTGCGGATCACCCACCTGCCGACCGGCATCGTGGTCACCTGTCAGAACGAGCGGTCCCAGATCCAGAACCGCGAGACGGCGATGAAGATCCTGCGCGCCAGGCTGACCGAGCTCGCCATCCGCAAGCGCGAGGAGGAGCAGGCTAAGCTCAAGGGCGAGCACGTCGCCGTCGGCTGGGGCAACCGGATCCGCTCTTACGTGCTCCAGCCCTACACCATGGTGACCGACCACCGGACCGAGTACAGCACCAGCAACGTCCAGGCCGTGTTGGAGGGGGAGATCGATCCCTTCATCGAGGCCTACCTCCACCAGCAAGTCGGTGCTGCCGATGAGCAGTAGCACGCGCGCTCGGCTCAGTCTCGCGCTGATCCTGGCGCTCGTGGCCCTCGCGGCGTCGGCCCGCTTCAGCACGGCCGGCGCCGCGACGCTCAGCGTGCACCTGAGCGAAGCGATCCCGGACTTCCCGAACGGGATCACCTTCCGCCTGCAAGCCGATGTCTCGGAGCCGGTCACCCGCGTCGAGCTGCGCTACTACCCCGACGGCGTGCCGGTCATCAACGTCGCCAGACCCCAGACCCGCCCGGGAACCCACGTGGACGTGACGCACACCGTGGACCTGCTGCTGGACTACCTGCCACCCGGCATCGATGTGCGGTACTACTGGCAGCTCACGCTGGCAAGCGGCGAGGCGCTCAGGACGCCCGAGCAGCGCCTTTTCTACATGGACGAGCAGCACGACTGGAAGACGGTCCAGCGCGGCGTCGTCACCCTCTATTACTACGCCGGCAACCAGAGCTTCGCCCAGCAGGCGCTCGACACCACCGTCCGGGCCATCGAACGGTTCGACGACGCCTTCGGCGTCACCACCGACCGCCCCATCCGCGTCGTCATGTACGCCAGCGACCGCGACTTTCGCGCGGCGCTCCCGGCCGGCAGCGACGACTGGGTCGGCGGCTTCGCCGAGCCTGACCTCGGCCTGATCGTGGTCGCCATCCAGCCCGGCGACACCGGCGAGGTCGCCCGGATGTTGAGCCACGAGGTCGTCCATGTCGTCATGGCCGAGGCGACGGCCAATCCCTACAACGCGCCGCCGCCCTGGCTCAACGAGGGCTTGGCGAGCTATTACCAGGAGGTGCCGGACGACCGCTTCACCCCGGTCCTCCAGCGCGCGATCCGAGACGGGCGGCTCGACACCGTCCGCGCCCTCAACTCCGCCTTCCCGGCGGACCCGGCGGCCGCCATCCTCGCCTATGCCGAGAGCGAGAGCATCGCGCGCTTCATCATCGAGGAGAAGGGGACGCAGGCGATGGCCGACCTCATCAACGTCTTCCGCGACGGTGTCTCCTACGACGAGGCTGTCCAGCGCGCGCTCGGCATCAGCCTCGACCAGCTCGACCAGGAGTGGAAAGCCTGGCTCGGCTACGCGGGTGACGCCTGATCCGGCGCGGCCCGGTCATTCCATACTGAACTAACGTGCGACTTCCGCACGCTCGTCGCGATCCCGGACCGGCACCACGACCGTCCCGGCGGCCAGATCGTGCAGCGCCTGCCGGCGCGGGGTGCGGACCACCGCCACCAGCGTGAGCGCGAGCACTGCGTACGCGAGCAGGAAACCGAGGCGGAAGTCACCCCGCGTCCAATCCAGCGCGCCGGTCTCCGGGTCGATGAAGAGCGGCGTCGGCAGCGCCACGGTCAGGTGCGCGATGTCCCAGGGCAGCAACTTCACCGCCGTGCGGAGAAGCGCCCGCCCCCACCCCACGCGCTGCCCGGCCACCGTGACAACCTGCAACCCCAGGAGCCGCTTGCCGACCGTCGCCTGCCATCGCGATCCTTCGCAGAGCGTGAAGTAGCACCAGATGGGCAGCGAGATGGTGAGGAAGATATACCCTTCGAATGGCGGGCCCGATGTCATCCACAGCGGGCCAAGCCGGCTGCGCAGCGGGGTGAGTGCAGTCTGGATCCCAACGAACGCCCCGTAGGCAAGCGCGATGTCGATCGCGTAGGCGACGCCCCGCCGGAGCACGATTCGGGCAGGCAGCGCGGTGGGCACGGTAACGGCCATGAGCTCTCCTTCTCTTACGGTCTGGCCCGGCCACGTGGGGTGCGTCCGGGCCGGTCAGGCACGGCGTGGACCCGGCTGCGGCGCTGATACCGCCAGGTCGCCACGCCGAAGAGGATCCCGCCGAGCAGCCACCACGGATCCCAGAGCGCGAGATGCCAGCGGGCGGCTGTCGGGCCGAGCCCAGCCGGGATGTCGATGACCCCGGCCACCATCAGCGCATGCTGCGCCAGGCTCGCGGCGCCCTCATAGACGGCCATCACCGCGACCGCGCCCCACCCGGCCACCAGCAGCAGCCAGCGCGGGAGGTGCCGGCCCCACGGGCGCACCAGGGCCAGACCCAGCAGCGCCGCGGCGACCTTCAGCCCGCCGGTGATCCACATGGCCGCGACCCACAGCGGCTCCCGTGCCAGCACGTGCTCGGCGATGGCCGGACCGATCGTCTCCGCGCCCGCGGTCCCGCCTGCCGCGTGGTAGAAGCTCTGCGCCGAAAAGATGAGCGCCCAGGCAGACGCTGCGTAGCCGGCACGATCCAACCAGGACCGAGACGTTCGTGGCGGCGATAGCGCCATTGTCAGCTCATTCCCCTGCCTCATCTATGAGGCCGATCAACCCACCTTGCGATCACGGCAAACATACGGGCCGGGTCTAGCCTACGGCGCCAGCGCGCCCGGGGGCAAGCGACCCCCGCGTGCGGCACCACCGCACCCCTTCCCGAGCGGCCGGGAACCTTGACACAAGTAGTATCAACTGGTATCCTACGCTGAGTTGGCACTCGTCGATTAGGAGTGCTAACCGAGGTGAATGGTGCAGCCAGAACTGAGTCAACGGCAGCGGACGATTCTCAAGCTCATCGTGCAGGAGTACATCCGCACGGGGCGCGCGGTGGGCTCCAAGAGCCTGATCGAGCGCTACGACCTGGGGATTAGCCCTGCCACCGTGCGCAGCGAGATGGGTGAGCTTGAGGAACAGGAATACCTGGCGCACCCCCACACCTCGGCGGGCCGCGTGCCGACGGACCGCGGCTACCGCTACTACGTCGAGTACCTGCTCGATGATGCACGGTTGCCGATCCCCGAGCAGATCACGATCAGCCACCAGTTCCGCCAGGTGGAGGCTCAGATCGAGAGCTGGGCCAAGCTGGCCGCGGTGGTGCTCGCCGACATGAGCGGCAACCTGTCGCTGGTGACGCCCCCGCGCAGCAGCGTGGAGCGCATGCGCCACTTCGAGTTGATTAGCCTGCGCGGGCGAGTCGTCCTCCTGGTCGCCGTCACCCAGACCGGTATGGTGCGGGAGGTCATCCTCCAGCTCCAGGACGAGGTCAGCCAGGAGGAGCTGAGCGCCCTCAGCCAGCGACTCAACCCCGAGATCCGCGATCTGACCCATGAGCAGATCCGGCGACTCGCCCCGGGTGCAAGTGGCTTGGCCTCGTTCATCCTCGAGCAACTGGCCGACCTGTTGCGCCTGACCGAGCAGGAGGCGCAAACCGAAGTCTTCGCCGAGGGGCTTGATTACGTGCTGCAGCAGCCGGAGATCGAGGGTGGGCCGATCGCCCAGCGTCTCCTCGAACTCCTGCGGGGCGGCGCCATCCTGTCCCTGCTGCTGCCTCAACTGCAACCCGGCGACGACGTCCAGGTCATCATCGGGAAGGAGCACCGGGCGGCCGACCTCCACCCCTTCGCGGTCGTCGCCGCGAGCTACGGGGCGAGAAACCAGGTGGCGGGGCTTCTCGGGGTTGTCGGACCGACGCGCATGCCGTACGGGCGCTCAATCTCGATCGTGCGCTACATCGCGCAGGTGATGACCAACCTGCTGCGAGACATCTACGACGAAGCGGAAGACGAAGACTAAGTCGCGCGACGTGGAGGGTCGCTGAACGATATGGACGAGCGACAGGATGCAACCCCCGCGCCGGACGAGACGACCTCGACCGGCGAGGCCCAGGCAGAAGCACCACCGACCGAAGAAACCAGCGTGCAGGAGCTCCAGGAGCTCCTCGAACAGGAGCGCGCGCGAGCCGCGGAGTACCTGGAGCAGGCACAGCGCGCACGCGCCGAGCTCATCAACTTCCGGCGGCGCACCGAGCAGGAGGTCCAGGAGATCCGCAAGCACGCCGGTGAGCAGTTGATTGCTCGCCTGCTCCCAGTGCTGGACGACTTCAACCGCGCGATGGAGTCGGTGCCCGCCGAGCACCGCGACGACCCGTGGATTCAGGGGATTCTGCTGATCGAGCGCAAGCTCTGGTCGATCCTCGAGGCAGAAGGCGTGCGCCCGATCGAATCGGTGGGCAAGCCGTTCGACCCGGCGCTGCACGAGGCGGTGACCGTCGAAGAGGGCGTTGAGTCGGCCGACACCGTGGTCCAGGAGTTCCAACGCGGCTATCTGCTGCACGACCGCGTCCTACGCCCCGCGATCGTGAAGGTCGGGCAGGCGACCGGAGGAGATGGGCGGGTCCCCACGGATGGGTAACGCGGGTCGCGCGGACGTTCGAGTGTGACGGAGGACTGCAGCATGGGACGAACAATCGGTATCGATCTCGGCACCACGAACTCGGTCATGGCGGTCATCGAGGGTGGCGAGCCGAGGGTCATCCCCAACGCTGAAGGGGAGAACATCACCCCGTCGGTCGTGGCCATCACCTCCAGCGGTGAGCGCCTCGTCGGGCGCTTCGCCAAGCGCCAGGCCGTGACCAACCCGAAGAACACCATTTTCTCGGTCAAGCGCTTCATGGGTCGCCGCTACGACGACCCGACGGTGCAGCGGGATCTCAAGCTCGTGCCGTATGAGATCCGGCGCGCCCAGAACGGCGGCGTCGAGATCAAGATGGGCGACCGCTGGTACAGCCCGCCGGAGATCTCGGCGATGATCCTGCAGAAGCTCAAGGCCGACGCCGAGGCCTACCTGGGTGAAACCGTCGACAAGGCCGTGATCACCGTCCCGGCCTACTTCGACGACAGCCAGCGCAACGCCACCAAGGACGCCGGCCGGATCGCCGGGCTGGACGTGCTGCGGATCATCAACGAGCCGACCGCCTCGTCGCTGGCCTACGGCCTCGACAAGAAGAACGACGAGAAGATCGCCGTCTACGACCTGGGTGGCGGCACCTACGACATCTCGATCCTCGACCTCTCCGAGGGTGTCTTCCAGGTGCTGGCCACCAACGGCGATACCCACCTCGGCGGTGACGACTTCGACCAGCGCATCATCGACTGGCTGGCCGATGAGTTTAAGCGGCAGGAGGGCATCGACCTCCGCGGCGACCGGATGGCGCTGCAGCGGCTCAAGGAAGCGGCCGAGAAGGCCAAGATCGAGCTGTCGAGCACGCAGCAGACGGAGATCACCCTGCCGTTCATCACCGCCGACGCGAGCGGGCCGAAGCACCTCAACATCACCCTGACCCGCTCCAAGCTGGAGCAGCTCGTCGCCGACCTGATCGACCGCACCGTCGAGCCGATGGAGGCCGCGCTCAAGGACGCCGGCCTGACCAAGGACCAGATCGACGAGGTGCTGCTGGTCGGCGGCCAGACGCGCATGCCTGCCGTGCAGCGCAAGGTAGCCGAGTTCTTCGGCAAGGAGCCGCACAAGGGCCTCAACCCGGACGAGGTGGTCGCCATCGGCGCGGCGATCCAGGCCGGTGTGCTGGGCGGCGAGGTGAAGGACGTCCTGCTCCTCGACGTTACCCCGCTCACCCTCTCGATTGAGACGCTGGGTGGCGTCGCTACGCCGCTGATCGAGCGCAACACGACCATCCCGACCCGGAAGAGCCAGATCTTCAGCACCGCGTCGGACAACCAGACGCAGGTCGAGATCCACGTCGTGCAGGGCGAGCGGCCGATGGCCGCCGACAACAAGAGCCTCGGCCGGTTCATCCTCGACGGCATCCCGCCGGCACCGCGCGGCGTGCCGAAGATCGAGGTGACCTTCGACATCGACGCCAACGGGATCCTGAACGTCACGGCACGTGACCAGGCGACTGGCCGCGAGCAGAAGATCACCATCACCGCCTCCAGCGGGCTCACTGAGGACGAGATCCAGCGGATGATCCGCGAGGCGGAGCAGCACGCGGCCGAGGACAAGAAGCGCCGCGAGGCGATTGAGTTCCGCAACCAGGCCGAGGCGATGTCCTACCAGGCCGAGCGGACGCTCAACGACTACGGCGACAAGATCCCGGCGGAGCTCAAGGCCGAGCTGGAGCAGAAGATCGGGGTCGTGCGGGACATCCTGGAGAACGACCGGGAGAACATCGAGCGACTCCGGACCGCCTACGAGGACATGACGCAGACGCTCTCGCGCGTCGGCACCACCATGTACGAGCAGGCGGGTGCCACCGGCACCGGCCCCGACGGCGGCGACACCGGCCAGCAGGCGGGTGCCGAGGAGGAAGCCACCGTCGAAGGCGAGTTCCGCGAGGTCCACAACGAGGAGTAAATCCCCGCGGCCAAGGCAGCACGCCGCACGAGCCGGAGCGTCGCGCTCCGGCTCGTGTCGTCTGGTGCGGACGCCGCGCTCCTGGTTGCGTCCTGTCAACATGAACCCCCTCTCCCCTGGTGGGAGAGGGGGTCAGGGAGCGAGGGGCTCGTGACACTCATACGATTCAGTCTTGCTCCGACGCGGCGGTGAGCAGCTCCAGGTTCGCCAGTGGGACACGGCGTTGGGTGCCGGTGGCCAACTCGACCTCCACGACCTCCTGGGCACCGAACGGCCTGCGTTCGAGCAGCACGCCGCTGCGGCAGGTCACGACCGTTCCGAGGTGTGACGGGTCAACCAGCCGCGCCACCACACCGTCGGCCGGCTCGATGCGTTGGATGCTCGCGTCGTCCTCGACCGTGGTCACCGTGAAGTAGAGCTCCGGCGGTGCCTCGGCTGCGGCCCCGTCACGCGGTACCAGCACGCTGGCGACCTGGCCTTCTCGTCGCGCCAGGAAGTCGAAGATCGGCCCCGCCATCGGCCAGCGGCCGAAGCCTTCGGTAACGAACACAGTCACGGGTGCGCGCTCGGCGCTTGCCGCCAGCGCCCGGCCCTCACTGAGCGCCCGCCACAATGCCGCGGGCGGCGCCCCCTCCGCCGGGGCGAGTACGCGCCGCACCTCGGC
>NZ_JADGHZ010000322.1 GCF_019683595.1 Sphaerobacter sp.
CCCCTCCCCACACTCGCGCCTTCGATGGGCGACGATGGCCAGGCACGTGCGCGGCCTCAGGGACTCAGGCGAGTTCGTCGAGAGCACGTGGTCGGTGCGTGCTCGGGGCTGAAGCCACCGGGCTCACCTCGAAAGCCGGCTGAAGCCGGCTGGGGGGAACCTGGGTTTACCCCGTGGTGTTACGGAGCGCGCCGCTCGGCACGTGCCCGGGGTTAAAGCCGCCGGGCACACGCCGATTGGCGTACATCCAAGTCATTCGTCACACGCCATTGGCCCCGGGTGCGAGCCGCGAGGTGAGACCCAAGGCCGAGCGTGAGTCGTGTCCCACCCCCAGCCGGCTTCAGCCGGCTTTCGTTGTCAGCCCGGCGGCCTTAGCCCCGGGCACGAACCACGACGCGCGGATCCTCACGCCACCCATTCTGCGTCCCGCCTCCAGCGCGAAACCAACTCCGGCGCGGCGCCGGAGGGAACCGAAATGGGAACACCAGACACTTCCTGATGCGACACAAAGTTGGGGTAGACGCTTGAACACCTGTCATCCGGAAGAGGAACAACGGCACGCTTCCTGCCACGCTCGCGGCGAGGAAAGGATCACTACGATGCGCATCCGATCACTGAAGGCTCTCCTGATCACGCTCGCGGCCGCGGCGGCGCTGCTCCTCCCGATGGCCGGTGGAGCGGGTCACGCACTGGCGGCGGAGTTCCGTTCCGGCGCCAGTCCTTCGATCGGCTCCGAAGAGCGGATCGATGACGACCTCTACATCAGTGGCGGCACGATCCGCGTCGACGGGCAGGTCACCGGCGACCTCGTGGCGGCGGGCGGGACCGTCAACGCCAACGGGCCCGTCGACGGCAACGTGAACATCGCCGGGGGCAATGTCACCGTCCATGGGCCCGTCGGGGGCACCGTGCGAGTGGCCGCAGGGACAGTTACCATCGACGGCGAAGTCGCCCGGGACGTCGTTGTCGCCGGCGGCACCGTCCACATTATGTCGTCCGCACGGGTGGGTCAGGACCTCGTCGTCGCGGGCGGCACGGTGACAGTCGACGGTCCGGTCGGCCGCGACGTGCGCGCGGGCGGTGGTGATTTCCGCCTCAACAGCACCGTGGGTGGGAATGTTCGGGCGGACCTCAACGGCCGGTTGATCCTCACAAACAACGCCAGCATCGACGGTAACCTGACCTACGAGGCCGACAGCGGGGCCAACATCGCCGGCGGCGCGACCGTGGCGGGCGCCACCACCCGCGTGCAGCCGACCCAGCCGAGCACCAGTGCGCGCGTGGTCAGTTGGATCCTCTCCACGCTGCTGCGGCTGGCATGGGCACTGCTGGTCGGCACCGCGGTTGTCCTGCTCATCCCGCGCACCGCCCGGATCGTGACCGACACGCTGCGTGAGCGTCCGGTGGTCAGCCTGGGATGGGGCATCGCCCTCCTCATCGCCGTGCCACTCCTGGTCCTCCTGCTTGCGGTCACCGTCATTGGCCTGCCGCTCGCACTGATCGCCCTCGGCCTGCTCCTGTTGGCGGCCTACCTGAGCCAGATCGTGGTGGGCATCATGCTCGGCCGCCTGCTCCTGGGACGGCCGACGACCCGCTCCGGGCTCTGGGTCGCGATGCTCGTCGGGGTCACGATCGTCGTCGTGATCCGCCTGCTCCCCATCCCCTACGGCTGGACCACGTGGGTCAGCCTGCTCATCGCCGTCCTTGCGATCGGCGCGATCTGGACCGAGTTAACGGGCTGGGGGCGCTACGCGAGGGAGCCCCAACGCGCAGCCACCGCTCCGCCGCCCCCGGCGTAGGGCACGCACCGCTGCAAGCACGGCGGCATTCGTGCAACAATGGGGCTACTCGCCCTGCCATCCTGTCCCACGCCGCCGTGGTGCATACTCGGGGCGTACCCGGCCGAATTGGACAGGGGAGCGGACGGACGAACGATGAACCATCGCCGGACCGACAGACGACCGGGGCGTCGCCGACGGCCGGACTCGATGTTGCTCCTACTGCTCGCGCTCGTCATCCTGATCGTGAGCTGCGTGCCAGACCGGTTCGCCGGGAGCGAGGCCGCGGCCGAGCGCTCCACCGCGACGGATCAGTCGCCGCCACCCGAGACGCCGACCCAGGGGTCCACCCCGGAC
>NZ_JADGHZ010000323.1 GCF_019683595.1 Sphaerobacter sp.
GAGTCCGGCCGGTCGAGCACCGGTTCACCCCCACGCGTGTGGGGACAACTCGGGCATCACCAGCCCGCCGTCCGCTCCGCTCGGTTCACCCCCACGCGTGTGGGGACAACACTTCCATTTTCCTCATTCTGACGGCACTCGGATCAATGTCAGGCCGTCGAAGTCTACCACCTCCCTGCCTAGATTTCCCCAGAATCGGACGGCAAAGCCTTGCTCGGTGTTGCTGCTGTAGATCAGCATCCCGGCGCCGTCCTTCATGCTCGCGCACGCCTTCTCCCAGAGCTTGTCGCGCACCAGGGCGGACATCGTCCCAACGAACACGCCCGCCTTCGGCTCCAGCATCCAGCGGGTCAACTCGCCGCGAAGGCTGCGCGGCACCCGCTCCAGGATCATGACGACCACACCTCACTCCTCCTCTCCACCCGCGGGAGCATGGTTCACCCCGCCGGTCACCGTGCCGCTCGGGTCCCACAGCCCGCCGGGTTGGGCGGCGTCCTCGTCGAAGTCCGGCTCGTCGGTGCTGCCGTCCGAGTCGCCGATGTCCAGCACGCGCTCGATGTCCGTTGCGATGTCTCCCAACAAACGGTGCGCCACGAAGGCGTCCCGGCAGGCTCGCCGGACCCGTCCCTCCAGGTCACGGGTCCCTTCGGCCACGACGCGGAACGCCAGCGGGATCGTTACCGTTGCCTTATACAGGTCGGCGATGTCGTACACGAACGACAGCATCTTCCCGGTGTGGATGAACCCGAGGCCGGGCGAGTAGCCGAGGGAAACGATCGCCGCGTGGCAGATGCCGTACAGACAACTGTTCGCGCACGAGAGGGCACGGTTGATCGGGTCGGCCGCTGCCCAGTTCTGTCGCTGGAAGGAGCGCCCGCGCCAGGGGACGCCTGTCTCGCGGCTGGCGCGGGCGTAGGCATCGCGGACGCGCGCCCCTTCCATGCCCCGGATCTGCTGCAGCGTCAGGTCGGGGGGCAACGGCTCCGCGAAGCGCATCTGGTACATGCGGAAGACGACCCGCAGGCGCAGCGCCGGGTCAGCCCAGAGCCGCGCCTGCCGCATCAGGTTGCCGGCCGAGCGGGTCTCGCCCAGACCCTGCGCGTAGAACCGAACCCCTTCCTCGCCCGTCCAGAGGACGAGGCAGCCGTTTTCGGCCAGCGTTCGGATCGCGGCGTGGCTGATGCTCGTCCCTGGCCCGAGCATCAGGATTCCGAGCGACGCGCAGGGCACCGGGACCATGCCGGTGGCATCGTGGATGGCGATCGCCTTCGCTTCCTGCTCGATCCTCGCGTGCTCGACGTACAGGTAGCTCCAGCTATCGCGCACCTTCGGCAAGATGTGCAGGTCCATCACGCACTCCTTGCGGGGGCGATGGAGAGGAGGCCGAAGCCGTAGGCCTTGGCGGAGCCGATGCCCTGGACCAGCGCGGCGCGGAAGCGGTCGACGTCGACGATGCGCAGGAGCCCGTCGAACGTCACCGCGGCGAAGGTCATCTGCTTCCCGTCCGCCCGCCGGCCGTAGACCTTGCCGCCCCGAATGGCGCGGACGTCAGGGACCGGTTCCGGCTTGTCCGCCTCCAGGCCGAAGATCGCCGCGGCGCGCTCCCAGCGGTACGCCTCGTGCTCCGTGGTGGCGCGCACGGAGAGCACCTCGAAGCCACACTGCTCGCCCTTGCGGCGGAGCCAGGCGAGCTGGTCCGCCTCGGTGCGGAGCTCCACCCGCTTGCCGAGTCGATTGCTGCGCCCGGGGTCGGTGTCCGGCTTGATGCGCTTGGTCGGGTTGGCGCGGAGGCGGAAGGTGAGGACCATCCCGGCGTCGAGCGCGTCGTAGATCGGCCCGACCGGCTTGCAGTCGGGGTTGGGCACGCCGGCGGTGTCGAGCAGGTAGCCCGCGGGGAGCTGGCTCCAGTTCGGCTCGATCGCCGACTGGACGAGCAGCGTCGGCATGCCCGTACGCGGATGGGTCTCCAGGCGGTAGAGGATGCCGAGCCGGGCGCGAGCGTCGCCCGGCGCGGCGAGGTTCGGGAAGCCGGACATCACGGAGCGGTGGAGCTGCTGGCAGTCGGCCAGGTCTCGCCGCACGTCCCGGCTACGCGGATTCAGAATCAGGCGCGAGAGGTACAT
>NZ_JADGHZ010000088.1 GCF_019683595.1 Sphaerobacter sp.
GCGGCGCAGGGACGCCGGATCCGAGCCTCGGCGCCGCCGACGCCAACGCCGTGCAGGCTGCGGCGACACTCGCCGGGTATCTCGACCAGAGGGACGGCACGTCTCCCGACACGACGCCGCTCGTCAGCGTCGTGCTCTACGCCGGCGAGCACGCCGACGCGGCGAAGGCGATCCTCCCACCGCACTTCGATGACGTGGTTCTCGATCGGATTATCACCGGCATGCTCGCGCTGGAGTTGACCGCCCCCGCCTGGGGGAAGGCGGTGCGCGACCTGCTGGTCAGCGGCGAGGGGCCCGGCCTGCATCTGGTGCGGGACCACCGGTTGTCCGGGATCCCGTTCCGCGACGTAGTCGGGTACCTGACCGCGGCGGTGCCCGTCGGCATCGTGACGTCGCGGAGCGGCTCGCCCCAGCCGCTGATCGCGCCAGACCCGAGCACGGTGCTCGGCCCTGACGACGCGGCCATCGTCTTCGCTCCGGATGCGGCCGCCTGCGCGCTCCGAGCGGTGCCCGCGACCGATCCACCGGAGTGGGAGGGCGTCGACCCGTCGGTGCCCGACCTCGAGGTCCGCACCGTGCTCGTCGCCGGATTCAATGGCCGGATCGTGGCACTCTTGCGGGAACTTGCCATCGCCCCGGCCGCGCGGTTCCATGTCACGTCGTTGAGCCAGACTCCGGAATCGCGGCGCTCCCGGGCTGTGCCCGGTTGGGTGCTCGACAGGCTGACGATTCGCTATCTCGACGGCGACCCGACCGACGGGAGCACGCTGCGTCAGGCGATCGCGGCCACGAAGCCTGACGCCATCATCGTCAGCGGCGACGTGGCAGAGCATCCACGCGCGCCGGATGCAGCCGCCGTCTTCAGCTACCTGGCGACGCAGCAGATCGTCCAGGGCGCGGTCCCGGTGCTGGCCGTCGCCTACTCCAGCACCTACGCGGATCTCCTGGCGCAGGACGCGGGCGGGGCGAACCTCCCGGGCGCCGCCGAGATGATCGGGGGCACGCTCGCCTGGACGTTGCTGCGCACCGACATCACGCCGGTGCTGGCCGCGCTCTTCGACCCCTACCGGACGACCCTTCGAACGGTCCGCCTGCCGGAAAACAGGAGCCCCGCGCGCTTCGATGCGCTCTACCGTCGCGCCCTGGAGCGCGGCGCGGTGCTCGCCGGGATCGTGCAGCGGGACAGCACCCCCTCACTGGCTCCGCCACTCGAAACCCAGATCGAGCCGGGGACCTCGCTGCTGCTCCTCACCCGCGCGACCCGCACGCAAGCAACGCCGCCCGCCGATACGCCCCACGAGCTGCCCACTCGCGACCCGGCATCGTGAGGCGTCATGCGTCCCCCTCACCCCCGGCCCCGCTCCCACGAGGGGAGAGGGGAGAACGACGCAGTACGCACTACGCAATACGGAACACCCATGACGGATGACGCATGACGCATCACGCATGACGATGACGCCCGCTACGGATGCGCCAGGACCATATCGAGCACGACCGTCTGGCCCGCGCGGACGCGCTCCAGGCCGCGACGCAGTGCCGGCAAGACGTCGTTCGGGTCTTCGACCCGCTCGCCATAGCCGCCGACCGTCTCGGCCATCTTGTCGTACCGGGGCGCAGGCAGCAGGTCGATCCCGACGAAGCGATCCTGGCGCACCGAGTAGCCCTCCGGGTAGTTGGCGACCAGCGGGCGCTTGGTGGCGTTGTAGCACGAGTTGTTCAGGACCACGATCAGGACCGGCGCCGACTGCGTCTGCATCGCCCAGAGCGCCGCCAGCGGTGCGCCGAAGACGAAGCAGCCATCGCCCACGACCGACAGCACCGGCCGGTCCGGGTTCGCCAGCTTCACGCCGAGCGCGGCCCCGAGGCCCCAGCCGAGCGCCGAGCCGCCGCTGCCGAACCAGGTGCCCGGCTCCCGCGCCGGGGCTTGCTGCCAGACGGCGCGGTTGCTGGTCACCATCTCGTCGACGACCAGGCAGTCCGGAGCTTCCTGCAGGAGTTGCCCAAGGCAGTGGCCCACCCAGGCCACGCCCATCGGCCGCTTTCGCGCGGCCTGCGCGGCCTCCTGCCACGCCTCGCGAAGCTGCTCGTGGCGTGCGGCGAGGGCTTCGCGCCGCGCCGCGATGCGCTCTCGGTCGGACACCGTCAGCAGGTTCGTCGCCTCGTCGGCGATCAGGTCGAGCGCGCGGCCGGTGTCAGCCCGGATCGGCAGGTCCACCGGGAACGACCAGAGCGGGATGCGCTCCTTGATCGGGTCGAGGCCGATCTGGACCACCGTCGCGCCGGGGGCGGGCTGGGTCTGCTTCGGGATGTAGGGCACGTCCTGGTCGAGGACGACGACAAGGTCGGCCTCCGTCAGCAGCGTGCCCGGGTCTTCGCCCTGGTGGAGCGGGTGGTCGGACGGGAAGTTCACCCGCTCGCGCCACTCCACCACCGGGAGCGCCAGGAGCTCGGCCAGCCGCACTAGTCCCCGGAATCCGGCCTCCGTCCGTCCGGTGTTCGCGGTCAGCACGACCGGTCGCTTGGCGGCGACCAGGAGCCGGGCCACCTCGCGCAGCGCGTCCGGATCACCTGCGCCGATGTGCGCGGGGCGGAATCGCTCCGGCTGGTAGATGTCGATCGCCCCGACGCGCTCCATCAGCGGCTCGCGCGGCAGCGTCAGGTAGACCGGACCGGGCGGGTCGCTGGCGGCGATCTGGAAGGCACGCCCGACCACCTCGCCCACCTGGTCGGCACGCCGCATCTCGTAGTCCCACTTCACGTAGTTGCGCACGATCCCGTGCTGGTCCAACTGCTCCTGGAGCCAGTGGATGTAGCTGTCACGACTGCCGCGCATGGCCGGGTCCGTCGTGTACGGCGCCCGCCCCGCAGCGATGACCACGCCCGCGCGGCCGCGCTGGGCGTTGTGCAGCATCCCGCCCAGGTTCTGGGTGCCGACGTCGACGTGGACCAGCACCGCCTGCGGCCGTCCCGTTGCCGCGTAGTAGCCGTGGGCGGCCGCCAGGGCGACGATCTCGAAGAGGCACAGCACCGTGCGCGGGACGGGCCGGCCCAGGCTCTCAAGCTTGGCCAAGGCCTCCTGGATCGGGAAGGTGTCCGTCCCGGGATTGAGGAACAGGTACTCCACTCCCTGCGCGATCAGCGCTTCGACGTACCCCTCCGCCGTTTCGCCGACATCCACCCGCGTCACTGCCGGCCCGGCGGTGCCGGGGCCGGGTTCCGTCGTCGCCATTCCCTGCGCCTCCTCTCATCGTGTGTGGCTTTCGGCTCGCATTATAGGGGCTAACGCCGCTCCCGGCCTGTGCCGGGCATGCCGGGCGCCGGACGTGTACGATTCACGGTGGGCTGCTGGGCGCATCAGCGGGAGGAATGCATGGCGCGACTGCTGGTACTCGACATCGACGGGACTCTGCTGGATCCCTCGGACATCGTCACCCCGCGCGTGCGCGCGGCGATTGCCGAGGCACGGGCACGGGGCGTGGAGGTCGTCCTGGCGACCGGCCGGCGAGTGCGCTCGACACGCCCGGTCGTCGAGGATCTGGGGATCTACCTGCCCCTGGTGGTCTATAACGGGGCGCTGGTCTGGAGCACGGAAGAAGACCAGCCGCTGCACGAGACGCCCTTCACCCGAGAGATCCTGGCGCAGGTCATTACCGCAGCGCGCGAGGCCGGCCTGCCGCCGGTCCTGCTCCAGGGACCGCAAGCCGGGGAACGCATTCTCCTGCCCGACAACCTCCCGCCTGAGTCCGAGGCCGCCGTGGCGGGCTACGTTGGCCCGCGCATTCAGGAGACGCTCCGTCTCCCCTGGTCGGAGTTGCCGGAGCAACCGCACATCCTCACCGTCGACCTCTTCAGCAGTGACGATCGGCTGCGACCGGTAACAACGGAACTGGCGAACAAGATCGGCATCCCGGCCTACCACCACGGCCCGTGGGGACAGGCAAACCTCTGGGCCGCCAACCTCCACATGCCGGGCGTGAGTAAAGCCAGCGGGGTGGCGAAGCTCGCAGCCGATCTGGGGCTGACGATGGCGGACGTGGTGGCCGTCGGCGACGGCGACAACGACCTGCCGCTCCTGGAGGCGGCCGGCGTGGGGGTCGCTATGGGCAATGCCCCGGCGCACGTCCAGGCCCGTGCCGACGTGGTCGTTCGCGGCCACGATGAAGACGGCGTCGCCGAGGCCATCGAGCGCTTCGTCCTCGCCCGGCTCGACGGCCGGGAGCCGCGGCTGTCTTGACACGGCTACCGCCGCACGGCACGCGCCTCGGCACCCCACCCGATTGGAACCTTCCGGGGTGCCGCGCGTTTAGGGAAATGGCGGGGATTCCCGCCATCGGGTCGCATGACGGGTTGGGAATGGGAAGGGTTCGCATCGTGAAGCCTCGCGCTTCTGCGCGCGGTGTCCGGGTCTGCCTCATCCTCCTGATCGCACTCATCCTCCCCGTGAGCCTACCGGAACCTGCCGCCGCACGGGACATGTCCGATCCGCAGGACTTCTTCGGCATCGTCGGTCGGGATCCGTGGTACGAGTACAACACCAACCCGGAGAAGTTCCCCAACGACGTCAACCGCACCTTCCTCGACAATCTCCACGCCGGCATGGCCGAGATGGGGGCACGCTGGGTCCGGGTTGAGTTTCACGCGGAGTACGACGAACCGATTGGCCCCGGTCGAATCGATTGGGCCAAGCACGACTGGTACTTCCTCGACAGTGCGCCGCGCTACGGGCTGAAGACGCTGGCTGTCCTCGGTACCGGCATCGTGGGCGATCTCGACAAGACCTATCAGTTCAAGCACATCAACGATAAGCCCGACGCCGACGGCCGGAACCTGTACAGCCGCACCTACGTCCAGCGCGTGCACGAGATCCTGGACCACTATGGCGAAGCCATCGAGGCCTACGAGATTCTGAACGAGCCGAACGCCAACCAGCTCCTGCACTGGGAGACGAACGGCCGCGAGAAGGCGGTGAACCCGGACATTTACGGCCAGATCGTCACCGACATCTACACCAACGAGAAGGCGGCCCACCCGAGCGTCCAGTTCATCGCCGGTAGCCTGCTCCACGACCACGACGTCCAGAACGGCCGCGACGAGCACTTCGAGTGGCTGCGCAAGGTCTTCGAGTCACCCGCGGTCAAGCGCTACTTCAAGGAGCACGGCCGCTACCCCTGGGACGGCATCTCCATCCACCCCTACTACCTCCAGCCGGCGGAACTCCTGGCGCACCTGGAGGAGCTGCGGAGCCTCCAGGAGTCGCACGGCGACACGACGCCGATCTGGGTTACCGAGATCGGCTGGCCCGCCGCGCCACCCGAGTGGACCAACTTCGGGATCATGGACCCGACCGCCAGCGAGCGGGAGCAGGCCGATTACCTGTACGGGGTCTACACCACGCTGCGTGACCAGGCGCCCTACGTCGAGCGCGTCTTCTGGTTCAAGTACGAGGACTTCGGCGGCGGCGGCACCTATGCGAACTGGGGCCTCGTCCGGCTGCGCGACTCCTCCCAGCGCTACGGACCGGACGCCACGCCCTGGCCGCGGAAGCCGGCCTTCAGCGTTTACCAGTCGCTCGCCCGGCCCGACCGCGCGCCGACCGCGCCGGTGCCGCCGCCGCCCGATCTCGGCGAGCGCGTCCGCTACTTCCCGGAAACGGGCCACACGCTGCGCGACCCCTTCCTCCGCTACTGGGAAGAAAAGGGCGGGCTGGCCATGTTCGGCTTCCCGAAGACCGAGGTCTTCTATGTCCAAGGCCGCGCCGTGCAGTACTTCGAGCGCGCGCGGTTCGAGTACTTCCCCGAGTTCCGCGGCACGCCCTACGAGGTGCAGTTCGGTCTGCTCGGCCGCTACGTGACGCGCGGGCGCGAGTTCCCGGCCGAGCCGCCCCCGGCGAAGGAAGATCCGAGTCGCCGCTACTTCCCGGAAACCGGGCACTACATCTCGTTCGGCTTCAAGGACTACTGGGAAAAGAACGGCGGCCTCGCCATGTTCGGCTACCCGATCAGCGGCGAGATCACCGAGAACGGCCTGACGGTGCAGTACTTCGAGCGCGCCCGTTTTGAGTGGCACCCGGAGAACAAGGGGACGCCCTACGAGGTCCTTCTCGGGCACCTCGGCAACCAGGTCCTCAGCAGCCCAGGTTGGTATCGCTGATCCAACCACGCCACCCCGGCCGTCCGGGCACGATGGGGATGCTACAATGCCGCCGGGCGAGGCAGCCCGGCGGCTGCCCGTCTGTGGCTGGTGGCCCCCGAGGATCGGGGGAGTGTGGCGCGGAGTGACGACACGATGACCTATCGCTTCATCCTGGACGTGCCGGAGGCGCTCGCCGAGGAGGCACAGGCAGTTGTCGAGCGGACCCCGTACGCCGAGACGATTACCATCCACCGGCCTGGCGAGGGGCGCGTCGAGATCACCGTCGTCGCCCACGCTCACGACATCATCGACGCGATCTACCAGTGGCAAGCGGAGCAGCCGGAGGCGGCCGATGCCCGGTTCGCACTCTTCGGCGGCGAGCGGCTTCGCCTGGCGGACACGGATGCCGCCGGGCTCAAGGCAATGATCGAGGGAGAGCACGACGAGATGGCGAGCAGGGTTCAGGGCGAGCCCGGGTCGGCACTACAGACGACGGACGCGGTCCTCCAGCCGTATGCGCTCTCACCCGCTCCGGAAGGTCCGGTCAGCCAGGCCGAGCGCTCGCTGGTCATCGAGGCGATCGACCATCTGGCGATCCGGGTAGCCAACATCCGGAAGGCTGAGGAGTTCTACCGGGATTTCTTCCAGATGGACGTGGTGCTGCGGGCCCACCGCGAGAACGGCAACTGGGTACGGCTCCCGTCCGACTACGACTGGGAAGAGGGGCTGCGCCAGGGGGTATACGTCGATCTGGTGTACCTCAGCCACCCCCCGCTCTCTCTGGTGCTGCGGGAAGCGGGCCGCGGGGCGATCTTCACCGAGCCGCGGCTGGACCACATCAGCCTGCGCGTTTCACCCGGCACGCTGCTGACCATCCGTGCCCAGGCACTGATCCGGTCGTTCCCGGTGACGGATGACCGGCCGCACTCCTTCGTCTTCCGCGACCCGTTCGGCGTGACCTGGCACCTGACCGACGCCGCGGCGGGCTGATGCCTGGGGCGCGCCCCCAGACGGAAGGACCTCCGACATGCAGGACGTGTTTCGCGAGCTCATCGACGCGCTGTCCGAGACGCCGCAGCAGTTAGTCGCGCTGGCGCCGGAGGCCGAGGGGGCGCCTCGCTCCAACGAGCACTGGGGTCTGGCCGAGATCGTCGCCCACCTGGTCGACGTCGAGCGGGTCTACCGCGGGCGGATCCAGACGATCCTCGCCCGCGAGGGCGCCTACCTGCGCAGCTTCGACCCCGACCGCGCCGCACGGGAGCACGACTACGCCTCCAAGGACCTGCGCACGGTGCTGGACGAGTTCGCCAACGAGCGCGGGGAGACGTTGTCGCTGCTGATGAACCTGGCGCTCAAGGACTGGGAGCGCACCGGCATCCACGAAGAATTCGGCGAGGTGAGCGTCGAGGACCTGGTGGAGCGACTCGTCGACCACGACGCCGCGCACCTGCGCCAGGCGCGCGGCGAGGGCTAGCCCGCAGCGGCTCGGTCCCGCCTACCCCGCGCGCCGCGGTGCCGCCGCGCGCACCAGCGCCAGTGTCTCCTCCACCGTGTCGTGCGGCGTGATGGCGCGCACGACGACCTCGTCGAGGATGCCGTCCCACGCCGCCAGCGCTTCCTGGATCTCTTCGGCGGTCGACGCAGCGATGCAGGTGTCCACCGGCGCGACACCCATGCGCCGGAAGTGGTCGCCGTAAGCCGGGATGCGGGCGTAGCGGGAGCCTTCCTCCGTGAGGCGCCGCGCCGCGTCGTCGCCCAGCGCGACGCGCACGTAGGCCGCCAGCGCCGGGGTCGGCCGCCCCGCTTTCGCCGCACCGGCCTGAACCCACTCCACCGACCGCCTGGCGTGCTCCGGAGTGAGCCAGTTGAAGAGGACACCGTCGGCCACCTCCCCCGCCAGGTGGCACATCTTCGGACCCAGCGCGGAGATGTAGATCGTCGCGTCGAGCGCCTCCCGCAGCGCCTGCACGCCATCGCGCACGCGCTCCAGCGCGCCACGGCCGCCCGCGCCGCTGCCGACGCCGAGCAGGAGACGATCGAGCGGGAGACGGGTCCCTACATCGCCCCCCGCGCCCGTCTGACCGAGGGCCTGCGCCGCGATGCTCTCCGGGCTCCGCCGCGAGAGCGCGATCACCCCGACGCCGAGCGCGATCGTCGTCGTCACCTGTGCCGCCTCGGCCAGCGCGGCCAGCCCGTCCCCCTGCGGCGTATCGTTCACCCAGAACGAGTCGTAGCCGAGCGATTCGGCCTCGGCCGCGGTCGCCCGCGTCACCTCCGCCGGCACCGCCGCGGCGATCCCGAACCCGCGCCTGGTCCCTGCCATGTCGCCCTCTCTTCCCGTCCTCACCCCGGGAACGACGGCTCCCTCAGTGGCTATCCTCACCGATCAGCGGGACGTCGTCCTGCTCCAGGACCGTGTCTTCGTCCCAATCGAGCATATGGTGGGAGCGCCGTGCCTTGGTCTCCAGGTAGAAGCGGTTGTACTCGTTCGGCGGGATCACGAGCGGCACCCGCTCGACGATCCGCACCCCGTGCCGCGCCAGATCCTCGATCTTCGCCGGGTTGTTCGTCAAGAGCCGGATCGAGCGGATCCCGAGCGCGGCCAGCATCCGCGCCGCCGCCCCGTACTCGCGCTCGTCGTCGTGGAAACCGAGCGCCAGGTTCGCATCGACGGTGTCGAGTCCACGGTCCTGGAGCGCGTAAGCTCGGATCTTGTTGGTCAGGCCGATGCCGCGCCCTTCCTGCCGCAGGTAGAGGAGGACGCCGCGCTCGCTCTGGCCGAGCAGCCGCAGCGCCGCTTCGAGTTGGTCCCGGCAGTCGCAGCGCAGCGAGCCGATCGCGTCCCCGGTGAGACACTCGGAGTGGAGCCGCACCAGCACCCCCTCTGCGCCGCGCACGTCACCGCGCACGAAGGCGGCGTGCTCCCGATCGTCACGCTCGTCATTGAACGCGACGGCACGGAAGTGCCCGAACCGCGTGGGCAGGTCTGCCTCGGCCGCGATCTGGATCCCGAGCGGCTCCGGCGCCGCGTCGGCGCTCCATCCGTTTACATGCATACCGCTGTTCCCTCCGGTTTTCGGCTCGGGCCGGGCCCGACCGGGTACACTGCAAGCCAGCCCAGCCGACGGGATACTCCCGAACCGATCCTACGCCAGGAGCGAATCAGGAGGTACCCACGATGATCGCGCGCACCCCGGCCGAGCCAGCCTCCCTCCAGGGCGACCGCATCACGCTCACCCCGCTGGGGGAGGCCGATCTCGACGACGTACGCCGTTGGCGGTCCGACCCGGACGTTACGCGCTATTGGATCACACAAGTCGTGCCAACGCGCGCGGAGATGCGAGAATGGCTCGCACGCAATCGGCGCGAGGGCGCCTTGCTCTGGGTGATACGCGATGAGCGGCGCCACCGGATTGGCTTCGTCACACTCTTCGGGATCGACCCGGAACACCGCAAGGCCGAACTCGCCTTGATGATCGGCGAGCGCGACGTCTGGGGGCAAGGCTACGCCCGGGAGACACTGCGCGTCGTCCTGCGACACGCCTTCACCCCATCCAGCGATGGTGGACTCGGCCTGCACAAAGTGTGGCTCAGTGTGGTCGCCGAGAACCAGGCGGCGCGCCGCGCCTACACCGCCTGCGGCTTTCGCGAGGATGGCGTGCTCCGAGAGGATCTGTACCGCGACGGCGTCTGGCACGACCAGATTCTGATGAGCATTCTCGAGGATGAGTTCCGCCAGCAAGTCGAGGCAAACCCGGGGAAGACTGCGGGCTAGCGCGCCGAAGGGGTGCGACGCCAATAAAGACACCGGCGGCGCGGCCCCGCACCCCGCACCGCCGTGACTCTCCTCATACGCGTGATTCCTCGATTCTTGTTATTCCGAGCGACGCCGACCGCTGCTCCCGCGCCGGTCGGCGGAAGCGAAGGATCGTTCCTCGGAACCACCGGCAGCGGAACGCTCCTTCTCCCCCGGACCCTGCTCCGCTCTGAATGACAGGGCCGGAACCGGCTGTCCGATCCGGCTTATCGGATCCGGCGATCAGTCGGAGCGACGCTGTAGACGAACGCGACCCGGTTGGTGCAGATGTCGAGCAGCCCCGCCTCCAGGGCGAAGAAGAGCGCGACCGCCACGACACTCGGCATCGCCCAGGAGAGGGCGAACCAGCCCGCGGCACCGGCCAGGATCGCGAGCGACCAGAGCACGACCCGCGCCAGCAAAATCCCGTTCCGCGCCCCGATCACCATCAGCAGATACGGTCCGCGCCGGTCCAGCACCGTTGAAAGGACGATGCTACAGACGCCCACCGCCAGCGCGATCGCCAGCAGCATCTCCAGCGTCAGCTCCATGCCGTCCCTCCCTTACCCCGTGGATCTCGCTCACCATGAGTATCGCCCCGCTGCTGCTGGCATATCACGCACCGGTCCCGAAACCGAAGACGACGAGATTCCTAGGCCTCATGCCCGGTCGTACCCAGGCGATAGCCGATCGGACTCGCCAAACGGTACGACAGTGCCACACCGCACCGGGCCTTGCGTCCCACAAGGCCCCGTTCGTGCCCGCACGGCACCACGGTGAAGCCATCGGTCCCAACCCGCACTTGCCGGAGTACCAGGCCGAAACACTGCCTGGGGGCATACCGACCGCGCACGAGCACCGATTCCTGACCGGTCGTCATGCCGATCCCGCCAGCGGGTCCACACCGGCGCCCGGAACTGCCTTCGGGGGCCGTTTCCCGGTGTGACCTGGAGTCAATGTGTCTCACTGGCAAACTTTGACAAGCATCGGGAGTGTCTGTACACTGTGTCCGTATGGAAGCCGGTGCGGCAACCCGACTCTGCAACCGGACGAATTGGGAGGGAAGACATGTTGATTCCACGCTGGTGCCGGTTGACGGCAATCGCGGGAACGATGGCCGCAACCGCGCTTCTCGGAAGCCTGCCGGTCAGCGCGGCACCGCAGCATACCATCATGGTCGGGGAAACACTGACGAGCATCGCGGCGACCTACGGTGTGACGATCGACGCCATTGCCGAGGCCAACGGCATCGCCAATGTCGACCTGATCTACGCCGGGCAGCAGCTCATTATTCCCACCGCCGCTGACGACACCGCCCAGCCGGTCGCGGCCCCGATGGCAGCTTCCGAGCCCGCGCCGACGGAAACCTACACGATCCAACCGGGCGATACGCTCTGGAGCATCGCCGTGGCCCGCGGCCTCACTGTCGACGCCATCCTCGCGGCCAACCCGGCAATCGCCGATGCGAACCGCATCTACGCCGGACACACGCTGACCCTGCCGGGGGGCGCCGTCCCCCTCCCCACCGGGTCGGCCGGAGCGAACGGGTCGACGCAGGACGTACGGCAGATCATCGAGCGCTATGCGAACGACTACGGGCTTGACCCACTGCTGGTTCAGGCGCTCGCCTGGCAGGAGAGCGGCTGGCAGCAACACGTCATCAGCTCGTCGGGCGCAATCGGGGTCATGCAGGTCTTGCCTGACACCGGCGCGTGGGTGTCGCAGTTCGTCGTGGGGCGCCCCCTGGACATCCGCGGCAGCGTCGAAGACAACGTACTCGCCGGGACGGCCTACCTCCGCTGGCTCATCAACCACTTCGGCGGATCGCTTGAGCTGGCGCTGGCGGGGTATTACCAGGGGCCGGGCAGCGTCGCACGAACCGGCGTCCTCGCGGAGACGAACCGCTACGTCCAGAACATCCTCGCCATTCGCGACTACATCGCCAACCATGGTGTCCCGCCACGCTAGCGCTGGCGGGACGGTATCCAGCGCACCCGAACGGGCCGGGACACGCGCTCCCCGCGCGGAACCCGGCTTGTTTTCTTCCCCGGGCTTGTGGAGTTTGCTGAATTGACTGTGTCCACTCGCCCGCAGCCCGCGACTCCCCTCGTCGCATCCTGTGCAGCGTCGGGCACGGCGGCCACCCGCCCTCGCGTTGCTGTCACCCTTCGCTGCGCCGGGGCGGCTCCACTCAGGATGTCAGCGTCACGGGCGCGGCTGGCGGGGAGACGAGGTTCATTCGTCAACGTTCATGATCCCGCTCAGCCGATCGTGGTGAGCAAGGCGTCGAGTCGCCGGATGGAGGGCACCGGGCGCCCGTCGGCGTCCCGCTCCGGCCCGGTGCCGTCCCGGTCGAGCAGCACCGCCTCCATCCCGACGGCCCGCGCACCCAGGAAATCGCGCTCGTAGTCATCCCCGACGTGGAGCGCACGGCTGGGCTCCGCGCCTCCGAGGGCGAGCGCCCGCTCGAAGATGGCCGGGTGTGGCTTCTCCACCCCCACCACCTCGGAGATGACCCAGAAACCGATGTACTCGCCGAAGCCCAAAGCCAGGAGCACACGGGAGATGGCCGGGCGGGCGTTGGCGATCACCCCGAGCTTCAGCCCGCGGTCCCACAGCCCGCGGATGGTGGGCATGGCATCGTCGTAGACTTGATACATCCGGGGCGTGTCGTAGGCGGCCCGGACCGCCGCCACGCAGCGCTCCAGGTCGGCGTCGGGCACTCCGGCGTTGCGGAGCACGTTGGTGACGAACGTGCGGCGACGCACATCCCCGGCCGCGGCGCTGACGCGGTAGTCCGGCGGCACGCTCGCCGCCCGGCGCCGCGCCGCGGCATCCCACTCGGCGTTCAGTGCCTCCTCGAGCCGGCCCTCATCGACCTCGCAGCCGATCTCCGCGAGTACCTCGGCGTAGGCGCGCGCGAGGTCCGGCCGGAACGTGAGCAGCGTCCGCCCGACATCGAACGTCACGAGTTCGAACGCAAAGCACGGTGCCGACATCGGGCGTGCCTCCTGTCCGTCAGGCCTATTGAGTTCGGCGGCACCGCCTCACCGCACGAGGAAGCCGGCCAACGGGTCGTCCTCCTCGACCACGAAGGTATGAAAACCGGTGAGGTAGCCGCGACCCGCAACCTCCGGCACCACCGCGGCGATGTCGCCGATCTGGGTCTCCCGCAGAACCCGCGCCGTGTAGTGGCTGCCGATGATGCTTTCGTGCACGTACGGCTCGCCCAGCGCGAGGCGGCCGTTGGCGTAGAGGTAGGCCACCCGGGCTGCGGTGCCGGTGCCACACGGCGAGCGGTCCACCTCGCCGTCGGCGAAGATCGTCACGTTCCGCCCGTGCGCCGCGGGGTCGACCGGCGGCCCGCAGATGATCGTGCCGTAGATCCCACGCAGCTCCGGCTCCAGTGGGTGGACCACGTCGAGCCGCGCCTCGACCGCGTGCTTGACCGCCATGCCGAAGGCGATCAGGTCCCGCACCTGCTCCGGCCGGACCTCCAACCCGGCGACGTCGGCGTCGACCAGGGCGTAGAAGGCACCGCCGAAGACCACCGCCACCGGAAACGTCCCGTACGGCGTTTGGACCTCGACCGCCGGGGCGTAGACGAAGGATGGGACGTTCTCAAACGCCACCTGCCGGACCCGGCCGTCAACGACAGTGCCGCGCGCCGTGATCAGCCCGGCCGGGCTGTCATAGCGGATGACCGTCTCCTCGCCCGTCACCGGGTGCATGCCGGATTCCAGCAGCACCGTGGTCAGGGCGATGATCCCGTGGCCGCACATGGTGGAGTACCCCTCGTTGTGCATGAAGAGCACCCCGTAGTCCGCTTCGGGCGTCACCGGTGGCGTCAGGATGGCGCCGTACATATCGGCGTGACCGCGCGGCTCCCACATCAGGATGCGCCGCACCGCGTCGTGGTGCTCGCGCATCTCCCGCCGCCGCTCGAGCATCGTCGTGCCCGTGAGTCGCGGCAGCCCCGCCGTCACCACGCGCAGCGGCTCCCCGCCCGCGTGGGCATCGATGGTGGTGATGATCCGGCGTCCGGCCATCTGTCCCCTCTTCGGTCCGCCGACCCTAACTGAGCGGCGGGTACACGTCCTCGATGGCGAGCGCCCGCAGCGTGGCCTCGAGATCCTCCCGTATGCCGTCGTCCAGGCGCGGGCCCGGCTCCCGCAGCACCGCGTAGTCGATCAGGCCCCGGCGGCGCAGGATCTCCTTGCGGATCGCCACGCCCAGCTTCGGCTGGCCCTCGAAGACCAGCAGCGGCAGGTAGCGATAATAGGTCGCCTCGGCCTCCGCGCGATCGCCCGCCTCCCAGGCGCGCCAGATTCGGACCAGGATCTCCGGGTAGGCGAAGCCGGTCATCGTCCCGCTGGCGCCGCGCCGCAGCTCGTCCAGCAGGTACATGCCCCCGAGCCCACGAGACACTGAGCGATCGCGTTTGCCGTCGTCTGCTTGAAAAAAAAAATGGG